>JAFGVI010000059.1 GCA_016938065.1 Deltaproteobacteria bacterium
ATCTTTCTGCTGGCCGATAATCGCACTCGCGACATGTTCGCCCCAGACCCGATGGTCATCCAGACGGGCTCTTAAAATATCACTTAAACCGATATGGCGGGGCGTCCAGAGTTTAAGAATCTCTTTGGCTGATTCATGGACTTCGGCATGCGGCGGCATAACCTCTTCAAGCAGACGTCCCATTTCCGAATCGGATTTGGCCAAAGCCCGCCCTTTTTCCCCATAGATGAATTTGCCGAAAGCACAGAGTTTGGGGTCGGTAACCAGCTCTATGGGCTCAAGATTGTTAAGCATCATCTCATAGAGCTTTTCGAGCCAGGCGAGATGGTCGCGTTGCTTAGCCACAAGAAAACCGGGCAGGGCGAGATCGGCCTGATGAAAAACTTTGCCGATGGCCGCCGCCGACTCATGCAGTTTACGATGCGGGGCCTCGATCTGGGCAAAGACGGCTTTAAGCTCCGGCACCTTTTTTTCGGCTTCAAGACGAGCATCACTCAAAAGCCATTTGCCGAAAGCGCACAAGGTCGGATCGGTCTGTACATCCAGGGTGGTCACATTGTCATCGGTCAAGAGATCGACAATATGATTGGCCCAGTTGAGATGATCAACTTCTTTCTGCGCAACTTCGCCCCGCAATTTGTTGCCGTAGATCACCTCATCGGCATTATCGACAATGCTGCCGATACCAAGAATCGACCAGATTGCAATAACGATCATCAAGAAAAGCACTGAGCCGATACCTGCAGCAATCTTTTTTCCGATAGTCATGTTGTTTCTCCTTCATTCGGGTTTGATGAACCAAGCTGGCCAATATGAACATATCTTATAAATATCTTGAGATTTTTTTCAGTCCCCATAGCCCCCATAAACATAGCTAAAACAGTGCCAACTTTTTCAAAAGAAGTAATTTCATCTTTGACTCTATAAGTATCTGAAATTAAACTTATTTATTTTTTTCTGCCGACAACGGTAAAATAATAAAAAGCTGGACAACCACAATTTATCCGATTTGCAGGACAACCCCTGTCCTGCAAATCGGATAAACCACACTCAAGAGATGTTGCTTTGAACCTGATTTCACCATTGCCATTGCCTTTGCCTTTCTCTGCGTCTTGGCGCCTTTGCAGGAAAACGCTTTTATCTCCCACAGGCGCCAAAACGCAGAGAAAAACCGCGTTACAGATAAATATCAGTCAACCTGAAAAGCTTTGACCGGCCTGCGTCAACTTTCAGGTTGACAGGCTTCACCCTGTTTGACTATAGTCTCTGCCCTTCATTACAACCTCAAACTTTTAAAAAAGTCAGCCGATGAGTATTCTCAATATCGATGTCTATCCGGCCCCGGTCCTGAAAAGAAAGACCGAAAAAATCCTCAATATCGACGACGGCATCAGGCGGCTGGCGGAAGATATGCTGGAAACCATGTACAAGGCTCCAGGTGTCGGTCTGGCTGCGCCGCAGGTCGGCCAGGCCTTGAGTCTGGTGGTCGCCGACCCTGGGGAAAAGGATAAGCCGACCCCGCTGATTCTGATCAATCCCGAGATCACAGCCTACGAAGGCCGGACCGGCATCACCGAAGGCTGTCTGAGTGTGCCCGGCTATACCGCCGAGGTGGTGCGCCATCAGAAGATAATCGTCAGAGCCTACACTCTTGACGAAAAAGAGATCGAATTGACCCTTGAGGATTTTCCCGCGATTGTCCTCCAGCATGAGCTTGACCACCTGCAGGGGATTCTCTTTATCGATCGGATCAGCCGTTTAAAACGCAGCATCTACGATCGTAAATTCAGAAAAGGAACGCTTGACCAATCATGAAGATTCTGCTTCTTGCCTCCGGCACCTTTGCCCTGCCCACGCTGGAACTGCTGGCCGGGCGACGGCCGACCGTTGAACTTAAACTGATTTCACAGCCGGATCAGGGTAAAGGCCGCGGCCGACAGAAAACCGCGACGCCGGCCAAAGCCGCAGCGGCGGCCCTTAATCTCGAAGTGACCACCCCTAAAGATATCAACGCCGCCGACAGCCGGCAACAGATCGCCGCCTTTGCTCCGGACTATCTGGTGCTGGTCGATTACGGGGCTAAACTGAGTCCAGAGACCATCGCCCTGCCGCAGAAGGCCGCCATCAACCTGCACCCCTCCCTGCTCCCCGCCTACCGGGGGCCGTCCCCCATGGCCTGGGCCCTGATCAACGGTGAACCGATGACCGGGGTCACGACCCAGCTGATCGGTGAAAAAATAGATTGCGGACAGATTCTGCTGCAGGAGCCGACCTTTATTTTCGACCATGAAACCCTGCCCCAGTTGACCCAGCGCTTGAGCCTGCTCGGTGCCCCGCTGGTCTGGCGCACGATTGACGCCCTCGAAAACCAGGCCCTGCAGCCGCTGCCCCAGGATGACCGCCTCGCCTCCCTGGCGCCCGGATTTAAAAAAGAGGATGGCCTGATCAACTGGCAGGCCCCGGCGCAAACCATCTTCAACCGCATCCGGGGTTTAAATCCCTGGCCCGGAACCTACACCTTTCATCACGGCAAGCGTGTCAAGATCCTTGAGGCCCGGCCGCTGCCCATGCCGGCGCTCTGCCCCCCGGGAAACATCAGGCTGGTCGACGGTCAACTGCTGGTCGGTTGCGGTCTGTCAAGCACCCTGAAGATCGAGCGGCTTCAGCTCGCCGGCAAACCCACCCGAAGCGCCGATGAATTTTTACGCGGTTACAAAATCCGGGAAGACGATTTTTTCGGCCTGCGTTAGATGAGTCATTCCCCGATTCCGGAGCCCAGCCTCAAACCCTCCAAGAAAAGGATTTTTATCGGCCTGCTGGGGCTGACTTTCGGGCTGATCATGCTGCTGATCCTGATCGGCGGCTGGATCGCGACCATCGGCCTGAATCAGCTGCATCCCGGCCTGACCCTGATGGCCCAGACCGTCGCCGGCCTTGCCTTTATCTTTTTAAGCGGCATTATCGCAGCCCTGATTTTATCCATCGTCCTCGAAAAAGACCTGCCTTTTACGCAGAAGATCCGCGGCCTCGGCATCAAACTCTTTCTCCCCCTGATGGAAATTTTAGGGCCCCGCCTCGGGGTCTCGAAAGAGGATGTCCGCAACTCTTTCATTGAAATCAACAACCGCTTACTGGTCTCGGGACAACGCCACACCATTTTGCCGGAACGGCTGCTGCTGCTCCTGCCCCACTGTCTGCAGAGAGCCGACTGTCAGCGCCGCATTACCACCAGCATCGACAACTGTCAGCAGTGCGGCCGCTGCGACATTGACGCCCTGATCAAGCTCGCCCAGACCTACCGTATCCGCATCGCCGTCGCCACCGGCGGCACGCTGGCCCGCAAAATCGTGCGCGACTACAAACCCAGAATCATTGTCGCCGTCGCCTGCGAGCGGGATCTGACCAGCGGCATTCACGACACCTATCCCCTGCCGGTCTACGGCATTCTCAACCGACGCCCTGAAGGCCCCTGCTGGAATACCCGAGTGGATGTCGCCGAAATTGAAAAGGCGCTGCGGATATTTCTAATACGGGGGCAAGCCCCACAGCAGCCTCGGACAGTCTGAACTGAAATGCCGCTCACTCCCTTCCGCCACGAAACAGCAAGCATCGCCCATGCCCTGAACAGATCGGCAACGATTTACCTCAATGGTCTGCAGGGCTCGGCGGCGGCCCTGCTCCTGAGCCGTTTAAGCCACCTTGAGAACTCCGGCTGCATCATCCTCAGCGACGACTTTCAGAAAAGCCAGGATCTCTGCCGCGATGTCGCCGCCTACCTGGAAATGCTGCCCGCTCCAGAACTCCAGCCTGAACTTTTGACCCTGCCGCCCCTGCCCCGTCTGGCTTATCGCCAGACCCTGCGCAGCGGCCGGATAGAACGGGAACGGATCAAAACCCTGGCCCGCATCCGCCACCTGAAAAATTTCCTTTGCTTTACCACAATAACCGCTTACGCTGACCGCCTGCCCGCACCGGAAAGTTTTCATCAGCATTTTCTCCGCCTTGAATGGGGCCAGACGATCGACCGCGATCAGCTTTTTGCAAACTTGGAAAAATTCGGCTATGTCCGCGTTCCGGTCGTGGACGAACCCGGCGATTACAGTGTCCGCGGCGGCGTCATCGATATCTTTTCGACCCTGCATGACGAACCGATACGGCTTGATTTCTTCGGCGATGAGATCGAGTCGATCCGGCCCTTTGACCACCTGACCCAACTCAGTAAAAAGCTTGAGTATGAATTCATGGAACTTGGTCCGGCCCGCGAGGTGCTGCCCCCGGCCGACCTTGATGCCGCACGCCAGCGAGTAAGACAACGCTTCGTCGAGCTTAACGACTCCCATATCGCTTTAGGCCCGGCCCTGGAAGAGCTGGGCCAGAGTCCGAACCGACCGGGCTTTGAAACCTGGCTGCCGGCATTCGCCCCGCAATGGCACTCCCTGGCCGATTTTTTCCCGGACGACAGCGTGGTTATCTTCATGGCGCCGCAGGAGCTTAAAGAACAGCTCGAAGATCTTCAGCAGCAGCTGGACGAGGGCTATGCCCGCGCTCTCGCCGAACAACGGCTGACCTATCCGCCCTCAGCCTACCTCATGCCGGCTGAGCGGGCCCTTGAAGCCCCGGCCGGCCAATCGGCTATCTATATTGATGAACTCAGCGACACAGCCCTCTTCCCCGGGATCATGCTGCCCAAGAGCAATCCGACCCAGACCCTCAACCCGTCAGACGGGGCGGCTGAAGAGCGACCGATTTTGACGTTGACCTGTAAAACCCGAGATAACCTTTTCTTAAAAAACAGCGTCGCTCTGGCCGCCGGAGGGAGCGGAGAAAACCCTCTGCAGGCTGCCGCCATGCTGCTCAAGGAGCACCTTAATCAGGGTTACAGGATTGTTCTGGCCGGGCGTAACCAAACTACCTGCGAACGTCTGGGCTCTCTGCTGCTGGATTACGGCCTGCCGGTTTACAGTCCGCAGGGGACGAATGACTGCCCCGCCGACAGACTCTGCCTGCTGAGCCTTCGGTTAAGTCAGGGGGTACAGCTGCCGGAGGAAAAACTCCTCTTTCTCAGCGACACCGACCTCTTCGGCGCCAAGCAGAAAAGCCGGGCTGAAACCAGTCGGCGTCAGGAGGGGCGTGAATCTTTTTTCGATGATTTTGCCGAGATCAAGCCCGGCGACCTGATTACTCATATCGAACATGGCATCGGCTGCTATCAAGGCCTGAAAACCCTGACCGTGGAAGGTATCGTCAATGAATATCTGATTCTCGAATATCAGGGTGCCGATCTGCTCTATGTCCCGGTCGACTCCTTCGACCAGCTGCACAAATATCACGGCAGCGGCGACAGCAGCGCAACCTTGAGCCGTCTCGGCGGGCCGCAGTGGGCGGCGGCCAAAGAGAAAACCCGAAAAGCGATCGACGATCTGCTCCTGGAGCTGCTTGATCTCTATGCCGAGCGTGAAGTCATGGAGGGCCGGGCCTGTTTTCCGCCGGATCATCTTTTTCGTGAATTTGAGGCCTCTTTCGCCTACGAAGAGACCCCGGACCAGCTCCGCGCCATCAATGAGGTAATCAACGATCTGACCTCCGCCAAACCGATGGATCGGCTGATCAGCGGCGATGTCGGCTTCGGCAAAACCGAGGTTGCCCTGCGCGCCGTCTTTCTCACCGTGCTCTCGGGCCGTCAGGCCGGGGTCATGGTCCCGACCACGGTTCTGGCCCAGCAGCATTATGAAACCTTCAAGGAACGGTTTGCCAACTACCCGGTGTCGGTCGCCGTCTTAAGCCGTTTCTGCACCCCGGCCCAGCAGAAACAGGTGGCCGCGGGCTTGCGCGCCGGCACTATCGATGTCGTTATCGGCACCCATCGCCTGCTGCAGAAAGATATCTCCTTTAAAAATCTGGGCCTTCTCGTTCTTGACGAAGAGCATAAATTCGGCGTCCGCCATAAAGAGAAGCTGAAAAACTTCCGCCGCCATCTTGATGTTATTTCGATGAGCGCCACCCCGATCCCGCGCACCCTGCAGTTTTCCCTTTCCGGCATGCGCTCTTTAAGTGCAATTACCACCGCCCCCCGCGACCGTCTCGCCATCCGCACCTTTGTCGCCGCCTATGATGATCTCATAATTAAAGAGGCCGTAAGCAAAGAGCTGGACCGCGGCGGCCAGATCTTTTTTGTCCACAACAGTGTCGCGACCATTCACGCCCGGGCCGCCCGGCTTAAGGCCCTGCTTCCCGACCTCAGAATCGCCATCGGCCACGGCCAGATGCCGGAACATGAACTCGAAGAGGTCATGCTCGGCTTTGCCGGACACAGCTATGACCTTCTGCTCTGCACCACCATTATTGAATCGGGCCTGGATATTCCCAATGCCAACACCATAATTGTTGAAAACGCCCAGAACTTCGGCCTCGCCCAGCTCTATCAGATGCGCGGCCGGGTCGGCCGTTCCCAGCGCAAAGCCTACGCCTATCTGATGGTGCCGGAACTTGAGCGACTGACTCCGGAAGCCCACAAACGCCTTAATGCCCTAGCCGAAGCCAATACCCTTGGAGCCGGGTTCCGCATCGCCATGCAGGATCTGGAAATTCGCGGCGCCGGCAATATTCTCGGCAAAAAACAGTCGGGTCAAATTTCGGCCATCGGTTATGAACTCTACCAGGAGATGCTCAGCGAAGCGATCAACGAGGCCCGCGGCAATCATCAAATTAAAATTCCGGAACCTGAAGTCAAAGTTTCACTCTCGGCCCATATTCCCTCCGGCTATCTTCCCGATCTCACCTTGCGCCTGCAGTTTTATAAAAAAATCGCCGAATGTGAAAACGAAGCTGAACTGGCCCGTCTCGAAGATGAACTGACTGACCGCTGCGGACCGCCGCCGGAAGAGGTGCTCAATCTGCTGCGCCTCAAAAGCCTGAAAATTCTTCTCAAGAGCTATCGGGTTCTGGCTCTGGAACTGGGTCGGAAAAAAATCAGCCTTCATTTCGATCCGGAGAATCCGCCGGCGACGGAAAAACTCATGGCTCTGATCCAGGAAAATGCACATCTGTGCAAACTGACACCGGACTACTGGTTCAGCCAGACGCTTGCGCTGGAGCCCCAGGAACTCTACGCCTGGTGTGAAAAGCTATTGCAAAAAATCAACTGAGATGATAGGAGGCCAGAGCTTTTCTGCACCCCCGACCCTCAATAATTCTTTTTTCACCAATCCAGCAAAGGACTGAACTCAATGAAAATTTCATGGCTTCGCGCAATCAACCATCTCCTCATCGTTACCTTTACCGCAACCCTCATATTTACCGGCGCCAGCCTCCCGGTCTGCGCCGCCGGCCCTGACCCCGTCGTCGCGCAGATCGGTACGGAAAAGATCACCCTGAGCCAGTTTAAAGCCGAACTCGAAAAACTGCCGGCCAACCTTAAACAGATGGCCACCGACAAAAAAATCCAGCAAGAGTTTCTCGACCAGCTTGCGACCTCCAGACTACTCTATCAGGAAGGCGTCAGACAGGGTCTGAGCAAAGATCCGGCCGTCGTCAAACAGGTCGAGGAAGCGAGCCGTAAAATCGTGCTGGCGGCCCTGTTGCAGAAGGAGATTGAAAGTCGCATCAAAGCCCCGACCCCGGAAGAAGTTGAACAGTACTATCAGAGCCATAAGGAAGAGTTTCAGCAGGAAAAGCAGGTCAAAGCCCAGCATATTCTGGTCAAAACCGAAGCCGAAGCCGTCAAGATTGCCGACGAGCTGAAAAAGGGCGGTGATTTTGCCACCCTGGCCCGGGAAAAATCATCCTGCCCGAGTGCCGCTCAGGGTGGCGATCTCGGTTTTTTTTCGCGCAACCGCATGGTTAAAGAGTTTGCCGATGCCGCCTTCGCCCTCAAGAAAGGAGAGATCAGCCCGCCGGTCAAGACCAAATTCGGCTACCATATCATCAAGGTCACCGACATCAAGGAAGCCAGTGCCAGACCCCTGGATGAAGTCCGCACAACTATTGAAAACAAGATTACTCAGGAACAGAAAAATCAGATCTTCAAGGAATATATCGATGGTCTGAAAAAGAAAAACCAGATTGTCCTGCATCCGGAATTAATCTGATGCGGCCGGAGCCCGCAGGCAAGGCAGCATATAATTGAGAAAAGTTTTCCGCCACTTCGCATACAGCCTTTCACTCATCCTGACGGGCTGTATGCTTATGACCGCCTGTTCCGTCCCCAAAGATGTGGTTGCGACCATTGATGGCGAGGCGATCAGCAAAGCCGAAGTCAACGCCCGCCTTAAAGGCTATCGTGAGGAGAGTGCTGAAGAGCCCCCGGCACCGACGACCCAGCAGAGCCGGTTTGCCAGTGCCAGAGCCGTGCTGAATCAGATTATCAATGAACGCCTGCTCCTCCTTGAAGCCCGGCGGCAGGGCCTGATCAGCAGCAGGGATAATGATTCGCAGAACGTTCAGGACGCCATCCGCCAGGTGTTGCGCGGACTCGGCAAAGAGGTGCCTTTTCCGAGTCGGCAGGAGGCCCTGGAATTTTACGAGCAGCATGCGCAGGAGTTCAGCAGCGGCACCCGCTACCAGCTCGAGCATCTGCTATTAAGCTCGGAACATGCCGCCTGGGAACTTAAGGAGGAGCTGGACAAAGGTCTGCTCAGCCTGACTGAGGCCGGCCGGAAAGAGCTCTATGGCGCCCGTCTCGCCGACAGCGGTAAAAACCGGCCGCTGACAGCGGAAGAGCTGCCTCCCGGCCTGGCCAAAATTCTGCCCGGATTAAAACCCGGCCGCATCAGCGCGGTCATCGCCACCCCCTACGGCTACCATCTGATAAGAATTGAACGCACCCTGCCGGCCGGTAAGACCCCCTTCCCCGAGGTTGAAAACCAGATCAAGGACAAACTTTTCGCCCAGCGGCTGCAAAGCAACTACCAGAAATGGCTGCAGCAGAGCCGGGAACAGCACAGTATAAAAATTTTCCAGCAGCATCTCAGCGAACTCTAAATCAGGACAAGATCAACATGAACAGTAAAAAACTTTCTCTCTACAAGCTGATGCGGAAACAGGCCCTGCAACCCGGATGCGGTCTTTACGGCCTGCAAATAAGTAGCCTCATCACCTTCACACTGCTCACTGCAGCCCTGATGCTCTTGCCGCCGCCGGCCCAGGCCCGGATTGCCAATCGCATTATGGCCATCGTCGGCAATCAGGTAATCACCTCGAAGAATCTGCGTCAGGCGATCACCATCGAATATCCCGAGGAGAGTTTCAAGGCCCTGCCCGAGGCGGAGCAGAAGCAGATTATCAAGAAAGAACTCGATGACCTTATCGACAATCTCCTCATCGCCCAGCAGGCGGCAACCTTAGGCATCAGTATCACCGATGAAGACCTCGAAGCAACGATTCAACGCGTACTCAAACAGAACCGCATGAGCCGGGAGATGCTGGAAAAAGCTCTGGCCGGCCAGCACCTCGACTTCACCTCATATCGCGATAAGATAGCGGCCGACCTGCTCAAAGCTAAATTTATCTCCAAGGAGATCAAGGCCAATATCATCATCACCAACCAGGAGATTCTCGACTATGCTGAAAAGCATGATCTTTTCAGCCAGGAGGAGAGTGTCACCCTGGCGCAGATCTTTATCCCCAGCAGTTCACCCCATGCAACGACCGGGGCAAACGATGAAAAATGGCAAGAGATTCGTAAACGGCTGAAAGATGGAGAGAATTTCTTTGCCCTGGCGAGTGAATATTCAGAGGGGCCGGCGGCGGCCAAGGGGGGTCGTTTAGGCACCTTCAAACGCGGCAACCTGCTCTCCGAGATTGAAGATATCGCCTACAGACTCCCCCTGGAAAAAGCCAGCGAGGTCATTAAAACCTCACTCGGCTATCATATGATTATGGTCACCAACCGTACCGGGGACAAGAATGAGCGCGCCCTGACACCCAAGGCGGAAGATCAGGTCAAAGAAAAACTTTACGAAGAAAAACTGGAAAATGCCCTGAAAGAGCTGAGTCGTGATCTGCGCCGCGAATACAGTGTCAAAATCATGCAGTAACACTTTACCCACAACCTTACCCGCAAATCTGCCGGGAAGGCCTCAACAGGAAATCAACCTTGCTACAAGCCGATGAACTGCGCCGCCATTACTTTCGCCCGGAACTCTGGGAGCGCCTCGAAGCGAACAAGACCCCCATCTACTGCCGCCGGGATCGAGCCGACTGGTTTGTGCCCAATCGTGCCGGGGACCGGATTCTCCAATCTTTAACGACCGCCCCGACGACAAAAAAAGCCTCTCTCAGCGCTGAAGAGAGCCTCTTTCTTCAGCGCCTGCCGGCCGCCCCGCCGCAGGAATACTGCCCCCGACCCCAGAACCTCAAACTGACTCAGTTAAAAGAGCTCTGGCTTCATCTCACCAATCACTGCAACCAGGCCTGTAAACACTGCCTCTTCGCCTGTAGCCCGGCTTCCGCCGGAGCTCTCGATTTTGCCACAGTGCAACAGATCAGTCGCCAGGCCTATGGGCTCGGTGTCAGAATCTTCGCCTTAAGCGGGGGCGAGCCGACGCTGCATCCCGATTTCAGCGCCATTATTGACACTCTCCTGGCCCAAACCGACACCCATGTCGTTGTCCTCACCAACGGTTTGCGCCTTAAAGCCATGGCCCCGGAACTGGCCCGCTGGCCGAAACAGCGCTTTCATCTCCAGGTAAGCCTGGATGGTCTCGAACAAGAACACGATCAGATGCGCGGGGCCGGAGCTTTCAAAACCCTGGCTGCAACCCTCGACTGGCTTAAAGAGCAGAAGATTGCGGTAACCCTGGCCTGCTGCCTGACCAGAAATAATTACCGCAGCCTGAATGAGATTGTCGATTTTGCCGCAGCTAATGGGGTCAACAATCTGCACCTGACCTGGTATTTTGTTAAAGGCCGCGGCCAGGCTGAAGCTTTCACCGCCATGGAAGAGCTCTTCCCCATCATCACAGCGGCGGCGCTCCGGGCCTTGGAGCAAGGCGTCAGCCTCGATAATCTCGAGGCCTTAAAAAGCCAGATCTTCGCCCCTCCGGGAACCATGCACTGGGCTGCGACCAGCGGCTGGGAATCGTTAACCCTGGCCCCGGATCATAAAATCTATCCCTCACCCACGCTCGTCAGCGCCCCGGAGTTGGGTGTACCCTATAATAGCGATTTAGCTTCAGCCTGGCGCGACAGTCCGACCCTGAAAAAATTACGCTCCAGCCATCCCCTGATGGTCGACAGTCCCGGCAACCTTCTGCTCGGTCCCGGCGACCCCGATCAGAGTTATCTGACCGCGAAAACCTTCGGCGGCAACGATCCCTACTGGCCCTTGCAGCTAAAACTCGCCCTTCATCTGATCAGCGAGGCCGCAGCCGACAGCCCGGTCATCGGCCCACCCGCATTGCGCCTGCAGATGGGTGATATCCTCGAAAGTTGCGGTGCCCATGGCCGCGAAGCCCTGGTCCACAATAACTGTCTGCTGGCCCTGGCCGCCCCCGACAGCCGCACCGTGGTCAAAGAGTTCTATCGCGAAGCGGCCAGGCGGCCCCGGCTCGACATTCTCAACCCGGTGACCTACGATCCCGAACTGATGCGCCATATTCCCGAAGCTTTCCGCTGGCGCGGCTACGGCTGCGGCAGCCCGGTCAGTGAGGCGGCTTTACAGCCCGGCGAAACCCTGGTCGACCTCGGCTGCGGCATGGGGGTTGAGTGTTTTATTGCGGCCCGGCAGGTCAAAGAGAACGGACGGGCCATCGGCATCGACATGCTCGAAGCGATGCTGTCCCGAGCCCGCAAAGCCCTGCCGGCGGTCAGCCGTAACCTGGGCTATAATAATCTGGAATTCAAATTCGGCTATCTCGAAGAGCTGCCTCTGGAAGATGAGTCGGCTGATATTATAATCTCCAACTGCGTTCTCAATCTCTCAGCCAACAAACGTCAGGTTTTCCGGGAAATCTTTCGCGTCTTGAAACCCGGCGGCCGCCTGCTGATCAGTGATGTTGTCTGCATGTTTGAACCTGATCCGGCGATCCGTAACGATGAGACCTTAAAAGGCGAATGTATCGCCGGGTCCCTGACCCTGACCCACCTCTTCGGTCTTTTACAGGAGAGCGGTTTTATCAATGCCCGAAGCCACAAACTCTTTCCCTACCGCGAGGTTGACGGCCACCTCTTCCACTCCCTGACCTTCGGCGCGAAAAAGCCGGCAGCCCCAAACCATACAACCACAGAGTGTCTGGTTCTGCCGCGCGGCCCTTTCCGGGCGCTGGCGCGCAGTAACGACCAGGGTTGGCTGGCAGCGGGCCGGCCCGCCCTGCTGCCGGAAGCTGAATTAAGCGATTACGGGGATGAGATCTATCGCCTGGATGAAAACGGCGTGGTCAGCAACATAACCTTTGCCCTCAGCTGTGATTGCGGCCTGGCCCCGGAGCTGAAATCCGCTCATGCGCCGACAGCAACGTCTGCCGCAACCATTGAACCGGCAAAACCGGCAAAACAGGGGCTTAACTGTATGGTCTGCGGGGCTGACTTGTGCTACCTCACAGTCGAAGAAGAACACCCCTGCCACTATTGCGGCCAGACGTTACTGAGTAACGCGCTCTGTGAAAACGGTCATTTTGTCTGCGACCAGTGCCACCTCGAAGATGGTCTGACAGTTATCGAACATCTCTGCCGGCACCGCAGCGAAACCGCAATGACCAGCCTTTTACAGGAGATTCGCCGGCACCCGGCCATTCCAACCCACGGCCCTGAACATCACGCCCTGATACCGGGAATTATTCTGGCAGCCTATCGCAACTGCGGCGGCCCGATTACCGAGTCGCAGATTAAAGCGGGAATTAAACGCGGGGCGAAACTGCCGGGAGGGGCCTGCGCTTTTATGGGGGTCTGCGGCGCAGCCATGGGGGTCGGTACCGCCTTTTCCGTAATTTTAGAAGCCACGCCGATGCAGGCTCAGGCGCGGCGCTTAAGTCAGACAGCAACCCATGCCTGTCTCGGCAAAATTATCGCCTACGAAGCGGCCCGCTGCTGTCAACGCGAAAGCTGGCTCAGCCTCGAAGAGGCCGCCAGACTCTCCAAAGAGATACTGCCGCTGCCGCTCGAACTCGGCCCCGCCCCCATTTGTCAACAGTTCGCCAAAAACCCGACCTGCATCAAGAGCGAATGCCCGCTCTTTCCCGGAGTTAACCGCTTAAAAACGCTATGACAACCAAGCAACCCGCCTGCCGCCAGTGCCGACACTATTATATTACTTATGACCCGCAAAAACCGCATGGCTGCCGGGCCTACGCCTTCAAAGCCAAAGTGAACCCGGCCCAGGTGGTCTTGAGTTCTTCAGGAAAACCCTGCCTGCTCTTTACGCCCCGAGAAAATCAGAGTTGAGCTTATTTCACCCTGCCAGCACCCGGGCAACGACCGCTTGCAGGTCGGCAAGGCGGAAGGGCTTAACGATGGCGGCGGCAAAACCGTACGCCTCAAATTCGGCCATGATCGGATCATTCGAGTAACCGCTGGAGACTATAACCTTGGCTTGCGGGTCAAACTCTTTCAGTGCCGCCATGGCTTCTTTACCACCCATCCCCCCGGGAATCGTAAGGTCCATGATAACCAGATCGATCCCGGCCCCACTTTCCCGGGCCTGACGATAGATTGCCAGAGCCTCGTTACCATCGGCGGCAAGCACAACTTCGTAACCAAACCGCGAAAGTATCTGTTTAACCATATCGCGGAGCATCGCTTCATCATCCATAACCAGAATCCGTCGTAACCCCGACGGCGGACGTTCCGAAAGCTTAACCTCGGCAGGCTCAGCCATAACCGGAGCGGCAGTCGTCGGCAGATAGATGGTAAACACACTCCCTCCCCCGGACCGAGGCGCAACCTTGATCTGACCGCCATGTTTCCTGATAATCGAGTGGGTAATCGCCAGACCGAGGCCGTTGCCCTGAGCTTTGGTCGTAAAATAGGGATCAAAGATCTTGTCGATAAGTTCTACGGGAATACCACAGCCCTGATCTTTGATAACGATTTCAACATATCTTCCGGGCGTCAGCAACGAAGCTTCCGACGCGGCCTCCTGCAAATAGTTGCGAGCCTCAATCTCGATAACGCCGCCACTCTGCATGGCCTGGCGGGCATTGAGAACCAGATTCTGAATAACCTGACTGATCTGGGCCGCATCAATCAATGCCAATTCGAGATCAGGCGCAAATTTATAGTCGCAGCGCACACTCGTGCCCCGCAGGACAAAGCTGGCTGAGTCGCGGACAACACTTTCGATTGCGGCCGCCTGTTTAACCGGCTCGCCCCCTTTGGCAAAGGTCAGAAGCTGCTGCGTCAGATCGCTGGCCCGCAATGATGCTTTCTCCGCATCCTGAAGAATCTCATAGACCTCAGCCGACTCCTGGACCATGGTCAGAGCTAATGAAAGATTGCCCATGATTGCAGCCAGAATATTATTAAAATCGTGGGCAATGCCGCCGGCAAGGACCGCCACTGATTCAAGTTTACGACTTTTCAGCAACTCTTTTTCAAGCTTTTGCCGTTCAGTCACATCGCGAAAGACGACAACCACGCCAACCATTTGACTGCTGCGGTCATAAATCGGAGCAGCACTGTCGGCAATGGACAGCCTCTGACCGTTTCGGGAGATCAGAACCGTATGCTCCGGCAGGGAAATGCCTTTCTGCCAATCTAACACCCGCTGCACCGGATCAGGCACAATCTCTCCGGTTTTATCGTTGACAAGCTTGAACACTTCAGACAGCGGCCGGCCAACCGCTTCGCCCTGAGACCACCCGCTGAGCTCTTCCGCAACCTTATTGACGAGAACGACATTACCTTCAATATCAGTGGTCATCACGCCGTCACCAATAGAGCGCAAAGTCACCCGCAGACGCTCCCGTTCGGTCGCCAGAATCTCTTCATCCGCCTTGCGCCGACTGATATCGCGGATTACGGCGATAATATAGTTACGACCATCAAAACCCCACTCTTTCAAAGCAACCTCAGTCCAGAAGGCCTGGCCATCGCGCTTTTGCGAGAGCCATTCAAAAAGCTGCGGACCCTGCTCCCGGACTTTCTGAAACTTGAGTTGGACTGCCGCCAGGGTCTCGGCCGAAGAACGGGCACTGAGATTGACAATGGTCTGCTGCCGGGCCGCCTCATAACCGTAGCCGAACATCTCCAGCATGGCCCGATTGACATCGAGAATCGCACCACTGGCGGCATCATGAATGAGAATCGCATCGTTAGGAGCGTTAAAGATCTCGCGATAGCGGTTTTCCGAATTGCTCAGAGCCTGCGCCATTTTTCTCTGCCGCAGATGGAGTCCGAGCAAAAGGCCCAGCGCGACCGAGAAAAACAGCATCAGCAGTGCCATATTGCGAACGCACTCGACCTCATGCACACAGACTGAGTCCAGATTAACCCTGACTCCAAGCCGGGCCTGACCGCGATAGGAGTAGGGAACATCCCGGCTCAGCGTGTAACTCTTCCGGGAAGGCTCCGGGGATTGATAATGACTCAGGATAAAGCCGTTAGCCATCTCCAGAATGATTTTATCAATCCGGTGACTATGACTTTTACCCCAGTTCTTAAGAAAAAAATCGGCCGACAGATAGTCCCGATTCTGCAGCTTCTCACGCACGATTTCACTGAGAAAAGCAATATCTCTTTCGGCAACTTGTTCAATCTCACTGAGATGGGATTCCCGAACTCCGACGACCACCTGCCGGGCCAGAATAAGCTGCACGATAATAATCAGCAGAAAAAACAGCCAGTATTTAAATGATGAACCTTTTCCCGGCTTTTTCATCGCCCGCCTCCGCCGGCTTCCGGCTCGGACTCGGCCAGCAGTTTCCGCAACGAGTCATAATCCTCATCTTTAACCGGGCAGAAACCGGTCAGCGAAGGTTTTATTGAGGTAAGGACCGCTTTACCGGCCGGTGAACCTTTCAAGGCTAAGAGATCTGCACGCAAGGCCGTAATCAACTTCTGATCGAGAGTACTGCGCGAAACCAGCACATGTTCGGCAATCGGCGGCGTCAGGGCCAAAGCCTTTAAACCCCTTTCCTTAAATTTTTGATAAACCACTTCTTTAACCGCCCCGGCAATAAAATCACCCGACAGCACCCCGAGAGCGACATTCTCATGGGTTTTTAAAAACTGATAATAATAGCCGGTGATAAACTTAGGATTCTCCTGTAAAAGCATAATTCTGGGGACCAGATAACCCATGGTCGAATTAGTGACGACAAAAGCAAATTCACCCAGCGGCAGTTCGGCTAAGGTTTTGGCCTCTAGCTCGCTGCGGGCGACAATGACACCCCTAAAAAAAGGGGAACCATTGGTTTCCTGACAGGCAAGCAAGGGTTTCCGGCCATGTTTTGCGACCATCGCGACATACTCCGCCGGCCCGATATAGGCAATATCGAGTTGGTCGCGACCGATGGCATCGATATGCTCCTGATAACTGCTGCCGACCCGGAGAACAACCGGCCGCCCGAGTTTTCGACTTAGATAATCGACCAGAGGGGTAAATTTTTTTTCAATGGATTTAAAGGGCAGAAAAGGGTGTACCCCGAAAAGCAGGGGCTCCTGGGCCCGGACAGGAGAAACCTTTACAATCGAGCCGAGGGTCAAGCAGCAGAGCAGGGTTAAGCAAACGAAGAAATTAATGCTTTTTACTGTCAATATAAATGGTTTCATACACGCTCCCCCAAGACAAAACTCTTTCTGCTCACTTTTTGGTCACTAAAATATCCTCCAGCATCAGATACTCAAGATCGCAGCCGTAGAACATATTGAGCGCATCGGTCGGTGAGCAGACCATAGGCTCACCGCGACGGTTAAGCGAAGTATTGAGGACCACCGGAATCCCGCGTAATTTTTCCAGCTCTTCAATCAGGGCGTAGTAACGGGGATTGGTCGCCCGCTCTACGATCTGGGCCCGGGCCGTACCATCTTCATGAACAACCTCGGGAATCTTTTTTTTCCAGCTTTCGGCGACGGTAAAGGCAAAAGTCATATAGGGGGCGGGATGGTCGGTCTGGAGAATTTCAGTGGCTACCCGATCAAGCATACTCGGGCAGAAGGGCCGCCAGCGCTCGCGGTATTTAATCTGGGCGTTAATCGTATCGGCAACCCCTTTGTGGCTGGGATCGCCGAGAATACTGCGGTTTCCCAAAGCTCGGGGACCGAACTCCATACGTCCCTGAAACCAGGCCAAGGGATGCCCCTCCGCCAGAATCCGGGCACCGGTTGCGGGAACATCGGCAACCTTTTGCCAAAGCGGGATGCGAGGATGAGCCTGACAGGCCGCTAGACACTCTTCCGATGTATAGCTGGGACCCAGATAGACGTGTTTGAGTTTTTTAACCGTATCGCCCTGCGCCTGGGCAACAAAAGAGGCCGCTCCGATAGCCGTACCGGCATCACTGGCCGCCGGTTGAACGAAAAGTTCCTTGACGGAAGGTAATGCCAGCAGACGCTGGTTGAGTTTGACATTCAAGGCCACACCCCCGGCGAAACAGAGCCGGCCGGTCTCGCGCAGAATATCGCCCAAGTAGGTTTCAACGAGAGCAAGTGAGGTCTTTTCCAGAAGTTTCTGCATGGCGGCGGCATAGTCGATATAGGGATCGTCAATCTCATCCCCTTCACGCTTGGGCCCGAGCCAGTCAAGGAGTTTGGGGCTGAAATAGTAGCCCTGCCGCGAATCTTTATAACGCCGCAACCCGACGACATTGACGAGCTCGGTATTAACCGTGAGATCGCGCCCATCGCAGGCTAAAAGTCGCGAAAAATCATACTTGTCGGGATCACCGTAAGGGGCCATGCCCATCACCTTGAACTCCCCGTCGAGCATCTCAAAACCGAGAAACTGGGTCAGGGCTCCGTAAACCCCGCCTAAAGAGTCGGGATCATAAAACTCCTTGATTTTATGAATGACGCCGTTCTCACCGTAACCGAAAAAGGTGGTCGCATATTCGCCCTTGCCGTCGATCCCTAAAATCGCACATTTGCCCTGAAAACCACTGAAATGGTAAGCACTCGAAGCATGGGCAAGATGATGCTCAACCGGAACAAAAGGGGAGCGCTGCGGATCAATCCCGAGATCGGCCATAAGTTGCAGAATCCCCCGTCGATTGCGGCGAAAATGGCGGTTGCCGTTAAAAATCGCATCGAGAGCCCGGTCCGGCGCATACCAGTAACGTCTGGCAAAATGAAGACGGCCGGGATGACTGAAGAGCCCCATCTCGGCAAAAGGAAAGGCAACATAATCGATCTCGTGCGGCTTTACCCCGGCGAAATCGAGACAGAACCGGGCCGAGTGATAGGGCCATTTTTTTTTGGCGTGTTTATCACGCAGAAAACGCTCCTCCTCCGCCGCCGCCACCAGTTCGCCATCAATCAGCAGCGCCGCCGAAGGATCATGGGTCAACGATCCCGAAAGACCTAAAACTATCATCCAGAAATCCTTTAAAATTTGGTTTGGTTTTGCCTTTCTTTGCGTCTTTGCGTCTTCGCGGGAGAACGCTTTTTGTCTCCCGCGAAGACGCAAAGGCGCAAAGGAAAACCGCGATAGAAACCGAGATCATGTTTATTTATTTGAAAGCACTAACTTCAGGGCATCCGCAGATTTTCTATAATCTTTTGAAAAGCTCTCTCAAGTTCGGGTTCGGCCCGCCAGTTCTGTAGCAGACGACGATGATCGCGCTCGACGGCTTTTCTGTAAGCCGGGCCCAGCCGCGGCCAGTAGCGCATGGCGTCAAGATCGAGAAGGTAGAGACACCGGTCAGCCCCGCAGAGAAAATTAGTCGCTTTAAAATCACCGTGACTTAAACCGGCATCCAGCAACTGCTGTAAAAGCACAGCAAACTGGGCGAGCCAGAAAGCAATCTCCTGAGCGCTGCTGTCAGACCTTAGCAAAGTCACAAGAGCGTTACTGCCGGCGACATATTCACTGATAAAACAGGCGGTCGAACGTAAGCCTAACTTACGTTTTTCGAGCACGGCTACCGGCTTGGGGGTGGCGATCCGCCACCAGCTCAAGCGCTGGGCATTCTGCCAGGAGACCAAAGCCCGGCTCGGCCGCCAGCAGCGGCTTAAAGCATGTTTAAAATTTTTGATATTGTAACGTTTAACGACCAGAGATACGCCCTCGGGCAGAGGCACATCTCCATAATTCAGCTTAACCACGGTCGCGCTGTTGCCGGCTTTCAGCACTTCCCCGGCGGCCATAAATTCATCCGGCCGGGTCAGCAGTTCATCAAGATCCGGGCCCTGATAGCGCCGATTGAGGCTGCGCCAGGAGCGGTTGTCCTGAAAAACGGCAAAGTCCGTGCAGTTGCGCTGTGATTTTGCCGCATATTTTTCCGCTTTCTGCCGGCGGCAGTGCCGCAGCAGGGCCTGTAAGCGCTCAACCTCCCCCGGCTCCGGTAACCAGTTACGACTGCGGCAATAACTCTGCCAGATAAAACCAAGTTCACGGTCGATGCCGGGATAGGGTTCCGCCAGAAAGAGAGCAATATTATGCAGGCTTTTTTCTCGCCCGAGTTCACGTCCAAGACCGCGGCTGTCAACCGCATCGCCATCGATGGTAAAGACCTGATTCTCACTGAAGAGAAAGTTACTCCAGTGAATGTCGCTCTGTAAAAGACCACATTGATGATGCTCGGCAATCGCGGCGAGCACCGCGCCAAGCAACCCCCGCCGCACCTGACCCGCCCTGCCGGCGGCGTCAGAGGCGGAGTCGCCATCCGCGTCCCGGGCGACAGACCACAGAGCAAGCAGGGTCGTCGCCGGCTGCAGTTCAGTGAAGATGATAATCGGTAAAGTACCAGAAAGAATGCGCCCGGCAAAAAGCAGCGGCGGGGTCGCAATCCCGGCTGCGGCCAGGGCTTTTACCCCTTGAAGCTCCCGTCGCCAATGACGCCGGGATTTATGTCGATCGAGAAAGAGTTTAACCACCACCCGTTTCTCACCCCAGAGGGCGGCACAAACCATCCTTTTTCCGGGAATCAGGCGCAACAGCTCATGGCAGACAAGAGCCGTGTCCCCGCCCTCTTGTTCCGCCGGCAAGAGCAGGGAAAAAGGGAGTTCGAGATCATAGCGGGAGTGGCGCAGAAAATTAAGAGTTGCTGAATGCAGATGTTCTACCATGACTGCTCATACTAAATTATACAAGACAAATAGGCAACAAAAAACGCCCCCCAACTTTTTCCTTTACACGCAAAAGCCGCTGCAATATAGTGTTGACCGCGCAATGGCGGCAACCGGTGCGGCAAGAGTGTCCTTTCCGGGGCCTTCACTCCGAGACCACAAATTGCCCCAGCTTTGCCCTCTTTACAAGGACTTCAATGAAAAACAAGCCCGGGCTGGTAACCAGCTACCTCTACAGCATCAGTTCAATCATCATCCTCTTTTTTCTGCTCACCGGTTTTCTACTGATCAGGGATGAATTCAGCAATTTCCACCGGGAGAGCCGCAGCACCAGAACCTGCGCGCTCGAAACGCGGAAAAGCATGCTTAAAAATGAAGTCGAAAAAATTGTCGACTACATCAACTACCAAAAATCTCTGGCCGAAAAGAGACTGCGCGAAACCGTTAAAAACCGCGCCCTGGAAGCCCGGCGCATGGCCACCTTCATCTATGAACAGAACCGCCGGAAGCCGCGATCCGAGATCAGACGCCTGATTCATGATGCGCTCTATGGCGTCGCCTGGGATCAGGGCAAAGGTTACTATTTTGCCGAAGATATGAACGGCACCGAAATTGTCAACCGCAACAATCCCGACCTCGAAGGTATTAACATTATCAATCTGCAGGACAGTAAAGGCACCTACCTGATGCGCGAGATTCTCGCTGTGGCCCGATCTGAAAAGAGAGAGGGTTTCTGCTCTTATTACTGGAATAAACCCGACCAGCCCGAAGTTCTGGTACCGAAAATTTCCTACGTCACCTACTTTGCTCCTCTGGACTGGGTGATCGGCACCGGCAAATATCTTGAGGATGAAGAGAAGCTTATTCAACAGGAAGTGTTACTCTACCTGAAAAAAATCGATCTGCAGGACACTATGGCCCTGCAGATCGGCACCTGGCAGGGCCAGATATTATCCAACTCGGCGGATCAGGATTCATCGGTGCCGACCACTGCTGATAAAATTACCATCGGCAACAATGCCGATCGAATTGCGACGGCCCGGGCCGGCGGCGGTTTTCTTTACCTCGACCAGCCGACAGGCAACAGCCAACCAACAGCCGGAAAAATCAGTTACAGCCAGTCTGTCACGCCCTGGCAATGGTATATCAGCGCCGTAATTGACCTGCAGGCGGTGGAAAACTCCATTCAGCAGCGCCAGCAGAAATTAAAGAATGATACCCGTAAAAAAATTATCGAAATCGGACTGGCTCTCTGCTTTCTGCTGCTCAGCGCCGGTGTAATCGCTCACCGCATGAGTCAAAAGATCAGAAAAAACCTCATCATCTTCGACAATTTTTTTGCCGAAGCCGCCGGCGGTAACGCCAGAATCGAACAGGAGCTCATTTCATTTACCGAATTTGACAACCTGGCGAGGGCCGCCAACACCATGATCACAGAACGCAACCAGGCCGAAAAAGCTTTTCAGGAGAGCGAGCACCGACTTTTCAAAGTCGTCGAAAACGCGCAGATTGCCATGGCCATAATCCGTGAAGACGGCCGGACTGAATTTTTGAACAATCAGTTCAGCAGCCTTTTCGGCTATACCGCCAATGACATTCCGGATATGCAGCACTGGTGGGAGCTCGCCTACCCGGATCTGAACTATCGCCAAAAAGCGCAGGAAGCCTGGTTTGCTGTTCTTGAAAGACAAGCTTCAGGCAAACCCTTTACCAGCAGTATCTGGCAGGTTAAGAGCAAGGATGGTTCGATCCGGGAGATCAGATTCAACTGCACTCCCGTCGGCCGACACAGCCTCATCGCCTGCCATGACTACACCGAACTTCAGCAGACCGTCAGAGATAAAGAACGTCTTTTAATTGAGCTTGAACAGCTCCGCAAGAGCTGCTCAGGTGGTTTTCCGTAACGTCTCGCGAAATTTCGTCGTTTTCCCCAGCGAATAGAGCCCATAAAAAAGGAGGAATTGTCATGAAAGAGTTGCTGATTCGGGCCGAGCGCTGTCTCGGTTGCCGCAGTTGCGAACTCGCCTGCGCGGTGGCCCACTCCACCAGTCAGAACCTGCTCGCAAGCCTGACAGAAGAGCCCCGGCCCCAGTACCGGGTTCACGTCGCCGGTGATGGCCGCCGGGCTCTGCCCCTGCAGTGCCGCAACTGTGAAGATGCCCCCTGCCTGAGCGCCTGCCTGACCGGCGCCTTAAGGCGGGATGCCCGAGGGGTGGTGGTCTGCAGCAGTGACCTCTGCATCGGCTGCTGGATGTGTATTATGGTCTGCCCTTTCGGCATTATCACCCAAAGCCATCATCAACGCCGCATTGTCAAATGCGATCGCTGCCCGGACCGGGAGATTCCGGCCTGTGTCACGGCCTGCCCGACCAGGGCTCTGCGCTATCGTGAAGTCGACCGGGAAACCGCGGAAAAACGCCGGGAAGTTTTAGATAACCTTAAGATCCCGACCTCCAGATAAACAGCCGAGAAGTTCTCAAACAGGTTCTTAGACTAAGGAGAATAGACCATGCATATAAGTGAAAAAGTTAAAGAACAGAGTGTTGATCCGGCAAGTCAAGAGATGCTGCAACTGGCCTCCGATCAGGCTCTTGAAACGGTTTGGCAGCGGCTGGAGAAACAGCAGCCGCAGTGCGGTTTTGGTGAACTCGGCCTCTGCTGCCGGATCTGCGCCATGGGTCCCTGCCGGATTGATCCTTTCGGCGAAGGCGCCCAGAAAGGCGCCTGCGGCGCCACGGCTGATACCATTGTCGCCCGCCATCTGGTCCGCATGATCGCGGCTGGAGCCGCGGCCCACTCCGATCATGGCCGGCGCCCGGCCCTGCTCTTAAAGGAGATCGCCACCGGCCGCAATCAGGAGTATAAAATCACTGATCCGGCAAAACTCAAAGCGATCGCCCGACGCCTGGGCCTTGAGACTGAAAACCGTGACTTAAAAGAGATCGCCCTGACCGTGGCCGACATCGCCTTAAATGATTTCGGCAAACAGGATGATTCCACCCTGGCTTTTGTCAAAGCCTATGCGCCCCGAAAACGCCTGCAGCGCTGGCAGAAAATCGCTGACGATTTAAGCGCTTTAAGCGCCAAAACCATCGGTATTCTGCCGCGCAGCATCGACCGCGAGATTGTCGACATCATGCATCGCACCCATTTCGGCGTGGATCACGGCCCCTTATCCCTGATTGCACAAGGGGTTAGGGCCGCTATCGGCGACGGCTGGGGCGGTTCCCTGATTGCCACTGAACTTCAGGATGTGATTTTCGGCACCCCGAAAATCAGGCAGGCGACGGCTAATCTCGGAGTTCTCGATAAAGATCAGGTCAACATTGTCGTGCATGGTCACGAACCGGTGCTCTCGGAAAAGATCGTTGAGCTTGCGGCCAGTGCCAAGATGCAGAAACTGGCTCACGATCAAGGGGCCAAGGGCGTCAATGTCGTCGGCATGTGCTGTACCGGCAATGAAATCCTGATGCGCCACGGCATCCCTGTCGCCGGCAATGAACTGCAGCAGGAACTGGCCATCATTACCGGCGCCGTTGAACTGATGAGTGTCGATGTTCAGTGCATCTTCCCGGCCCTGGCCGAGTTGAGCCAATGTTTCCACACCCACTTTGTCGCCACCAGCGATCAGGCGGCCTTTCCCGGCTCGATTCATATTCAGTTTGAAGAAGAGCATGCCAATCAATGCGCCGAAAAGGTCGTCACGATGGCGATTGCGAACTTTGCCAAGCGTAAACCCGAACGGGTGCAGATCCCGGCCTTTACGAGTCCGGCCCTGGTCGGTTTTTCCGTCGAAGCCATAGTGGAAGCCTTAGGCGGCACCCCCGAACCCCTACTTGATGCGATCAAGAGCGGAGCCATTAAAGGGGTGGTCGGTATCGTCGGCTGCAACAATCCCAAGGTCACCCACGATTATTACCATATCGAACTCGCCAAAGCCCTGATTGCTAAAGATATTCTGGTTATCGGCAGCGGCTGCTGGGCGATTGC
>JAFGVI010000060.1 GCA_016938065.1 Deltaproteobacteria bacterium
ATGCCGCGGCCATCAACAGCGAAACCGCGATTCTTCTGAAAGTTCATACCAGCAACTACCGTCTGCTCGGTTTTACCGGACGGCCCGAGGCCCGGGAACTGGTGGCTTTAGGCCGTAAACATGATATTCCGGTGGTTGAAGATCTGGGCAGCGGCAATCTTATCGATCTCAAGGCTTACGGTCTGCCGGGTGAGCCGACGGTGCGTGAGGTTATGGAGAGCGGGGTTGATCTGGCGACCTTCAGCGGTGATAAACTGCTGGGCGGCCCTCAGGCCGGGATTGTCGTCGGGCGTAAAGATCTGATTGAAAAATTAAAAAAACATCCCCTTAACCGGGCCTTACGGATTGACAAGATGACGCTGGCCGGTCTTGAGGCGGTGCTTAAATGCTATCTTGATCCTGTGACTGTCGTTGAAAAAATTCCGACCCTGAAGATGCTGACCTTAAGTGCCGCCGAGTTGAAAAAAAAGGCCCAGCTTCTGCGCCGGACGATTGTGCGCCAGTGTCCGGCGGCAGTGGGCTTGACCCTCAAGATTGTTCCCGGCAGCTCGCGGGCCGGGGGCGGGGCCCTGCCCATGATGGATCTGCCGACCTTCTGTCTCAATTTACGGATTGAGGGGGCCAACCCGGTGCGGCTGGAAAAATATCTGCGGCAGCGGCCTCGGCCGGTGGTGGTCAGAATTGTTGATGACTGGCTGGTTTTTGATCCCCGGACTGTTTTTGCCGAAGAATTTGGCGAAATTGCCCGGGCCTGTCAGGAACTTCTCTCATTTCAGCTTTTGCGGCTGTAGCTGTTTAAGGTTTAAGGTTTTTAGTTGCGGATAAAATTTTTTAAAGTTTGCCTGCTGCTTTTTGCGGCAGGGGTTTTAGTGGTGTCCGGCGGTAGTCAGCCGACCTCAGCCGAGGAGCTCTCTGCGGTGGTGCGGGTCTCCAAGGCCAACGTCCGTAAAGCGCCGGATAAGAACAGTCAGCAACTCTTCTCCCTGCGGCGTAACAGTAAAGTCAAGGTGCTTGAGGAGCGCGATCAGTGGTTCCATATCGTGACGGATACGGGGCGGCGCGGCTGGCTCTTCGGCAGCTTGCTCAGAATTGTCAAGCCGCAGAAAATTGAGCCGGAAATAGATTTTTTCAGCGGTTCACTGACACCCGACCAGGAGGTTTTTTTTGCCGCGATTGTCGGCCGCTTAAAACAGCGGCTGGCGGCTGTTACCCTCCGGCGTTTTGAACTGGTTGTTTCGGAGATTGATGGGCCGCCGGAGGCGGCGGAAGAAGCCGGCAAGCAGAACTCCTGGCTGCTGCTTTTAAAAATTCCCTTCAGTCAGAGTATCTACCAGCAGGAAAAAGGGGTGGATCTTGAGGTCGGCACGGTTGACCTGCTCCTTTATCAGGAGTATCTCAAGGTAATGCTGGAAAGTCGCGATCTGCTGCTTGAGGAGATTAAAAAAAAGTCGCAGGTGTGGCTGCGCTCGGGTGAAGCGGCCTCGGCAGTCAGGGTAGTGCTTGCTCTTAAAAGTGAAAACGGGGATGAGGTTTGTCTGAGCGGTTTTCGAGAACGCGGTTTTCCGGCCTTTAATGACTATATGATTCTTGAAATCCATGGTTTTTCCCGTTTTTTCTTACGTTCTGCGATTCCGGCAAGCGTTGCCGAGTTCAACAAGTTTGTTCTGCCGCCGCCGCAGCTTCCTGACGGCAGCCGCTCGCCGGCGGCTCTGGCCTATGATTTTTTCGGTTTTGCCTACTAAAAAAATATGGCTAAAGCAAAAAAAGAAACCCTGGCCCAGCGCCGGGTGCGGGTAAAGGACCTTATTCTGGCTCTGTCCCGTCTCTATCCTCTGGCCACCTGCGGGCTGATCTATCACAACCCGCTTGAACTGCTGGTCGCGGTTATTTTATCAGCCCAGTGTACCGATGTCCGAGTCAATCTGGTAACGCCGGCGCTTTTTGCCCGTTACCCGGAGGTTAAGGCCTTGGCTGAAGCTTCGCTTTCCGAGCTTGAAGAGGCGATCAGAAGTACCGGTTTTTTTCGTCACAAGGCCAAAAATATTCAGCTTTGCGCTCAGGCGCTGCTCTCCCGCCACGCCGGTCGGATTCCCTCTTCATTAGCCGAGATGGTCAAACTGCCCGGGGTCGGACGTAAGACCGCCAATGTGGTTCTGGCGGAACTTTACGGGGTGCCGGGTGTCGTGGTCGATACCCATGTCAAACGCTTAAGCTGTCTGCTGGGTCTGACTGAAAGTGAAGACCCGGTCAAGATTGAGCAGGATTTGATGAAGGTCGTGCCGCAAGCGGCCTGGAATCTCTTTTCGCATCTGTTGATTTATCACGGCCGCAATCTTTGTCCCGCCCGCCGCCCCGCCTGCGAAGAGTGCCCGCTTATCAAGCTCTGTCCGCATGGGCGTAAACTGATGTAATTTTATCCGGTCGTAGCTGATGACGAATTTTACCATTATTGACATTCCCAGTCCCAATTTTGATGAGCGTCCTTCGGGAATGGTGATTGATCTGGTGGTGATTCATGCGATCAGTCTGCCGCCGGGGAAATTCGGGAGCGGCCGGGTTGTCGATTTTTTTACCAACACCCTTGATCCGCAGGTGGACCCCTATTTTGCTGAAATTGCCGCGCTTAAAGTCTCTTCACACTATTTTATTGATCGTCAGGGGAAAATTATTCGTTTTGTGCCTGAGGCCAAACGGGCCTGGCATGCCGGGGTCAGCCGGTTTCAGGGGCGGAGTAACTGTAATGATTTCTCCCTCGGTATAGAACTTGAAGGTGATGATTTTACTGAATTCAGCGAAATTCAATATCAGCGATTGAGTGAGCTGCTGCAGCTGATAAAAATTCGTTTTCCAGCGGTAACCAGTGAGCGGATTGTCGGCCATTGTCACATTGCGCCGCAGCGCAAAAGTGACCCGGGGCCTTTTTTTGACTGGCGTAGAGTAGGGGTGGAGTTTGTCTGAAAAAAAAATCAGCCGGTTATTAATGCTCGGGGTCGCCGGAGAGAGTCTGTCTGATTTTGAGCGGGCGGCCTTTAAACGCTATCCGCCGGGCGGGGTTATTCTTTTTGCCCGCAACTGTTCGGCTCCGCAAAAAACCAGAGCCCTGATTGCCGAAATTCAGAATATTTCAATTTCAGCGACCGGCCTGCCCCTGCTGGTGACGATTGATCAGGAGGGCGGCCCGGTGCGGCGCTTGCAGGCGGGTTTTCCCGATTTCTCAGGGGCTGCGGCTTTAGGGGTGCTGGATGATCCGGAGAAAACCCGGAGTACGGCTTTTGCCCTGGGGCGGGCGCTGCGCGCAATCGGCATCAACGGCAATCTTGCTCCGGTTGCCGATTTGTATCAGGCCGCAAGCAAGGTGCTGCATGAGCGCTGTTTCGGAGCGAATCCGGAACTGGTGGCCACGCAGGTTAAAGTCTATATCGAGGGGCTGCAGAGCAGTGGGGTTGCGGCCTGTGTCAAGCATTTTCCCGGGCATGGGACGGTTGTCGGCGACAGTCATAAACTGCTGCCGGTTTCTCAGCTGAAAAAGTCAGAGCTGGTTGACCATCTTCTACCCTTTACGGCCGCGGTTAAGGCCGGGGTCAGAATGATGATGGCGGCGCATTTGAGCTTTCCCGCGATTGATTCGCAAGCGGTCCCCTTTTCACCGTTTTTTTTACAAGAGCTGGCTCGTCAGGAGCTCGGGTTCTCCGGTCTGCTGATCTCCGATGATCTCGATATGGCGGCAGTCGCCGGCCGGCCGCTGCCGGAGGTGATGGTTGCCGGCCTTCAGGCCGGTCTCGATATGGCGCTCTGGGGTCGTAATCTCAAACCCGTTGCCGATATCGAACCGGTAATGGCTGATTTCTGTCAGAGAGTGCAGAACTCAGATATTGCCGAAACCTTGCTGCAGGCAAAAATAGAGCGGGTTCAACATTTACGGCTCGAACTGGAACAGGGCTTGCGAACTGATGGTTAAACTTGGTCTGGAAGATTTTATCGAGTCGGAAAAATCCCTGCCGGCAGGCTGTCGGGCCGCTTTTTTAACCCATCAGGCCGCGGTCGACAGTCGCGGGATCACCTCTTTAGCGCGGGTGCGCCGGGCTTTTCCTCACCTCGTGCAGGCAGTCTGGAGTCCGCAGCACGGTTTCTATGGTGATCGTCAGGCCAACATGATCGCTTCCGAGAATTTCTCCGATCCGCTTTCCGGTCTGCCGGTTTACAGTCTCTATGGCGAAACCCGGCAGCCCACTCCGGAGATGCTGGCCGGAATTGATCTGGTTCTGGTGGATCTGGTGGATGTTGGCTGTCGGGTCTATACTTATATCTGGACCCTCTATCTGGTTATGAAAGCCGCGGCTGCGGCCGGGGTTAAGGTCATCGTTCTTGATCGTCCCAACCCTTTGGGGGGAGATGCGGTTGAGGGCAATCTCTTAGACCCCGAATACAGCTCCTTTGTCGGGCTTTATCCGCTGCCGATGCGTCATGGTCTGACCCTGGCCGAGCTGGCCTACTATTTCAAGTATGTTGCCGGGATTGAGGTTGACCTTGATGTCTTCACGATGGCGGGCTGGCGGCGGCGCCATTATTTTGATAAAACCGGGCTCTTCTGGGTGCTGCCTTCGCCGAATATGCCGTCATTGGAGAGTGCTCTGGTCTATCCGGGCCAGGTTCTGCTCGAAGGTACCAACCTCTCTGAAGGTCGCGGCACGACTCTGCCTTTTGCGTTATGCGGGGCACCATTTATTGATCCCCGGGCGCTGCGGGCCGAGATCAGCCCGCAGGCGGTCCAGGGAGTCTTTCTGCGGCCCACCTGGTTTACGCCGACTTTTGACAAATGGAGCGGCGAACTCTGCGGCGGCCTGCAGCTGCATGTGCTTGAGCGAAAGCGGTTTGCCCCCTACCGTTTCAGCCTTGAACTGATCAAAACCGTAATCCGGCTCTATCCGGAGAGTTTTCAATGGCTCGCACCACCCTATGAGTATGAATATGAAAAACTGCCCATCGACATTCTGACCGGTGATCCGCGGCTGCGCCGGACTCTGGAAAATGATGGTGATCTTGACCAGTTGCAGGAATCATGGGTTGACAGCCTTGAAGATTTTTACGCGCAGTCCAGTGCTATACTGATCTATAACTGATGTTTTATGATATTTGTAAAATGGCTGATATGTGTTACTATCTGGAGCAGCATTTCAGAGAATGTGTGGGCCATGAAAATGAGAGAGGTAATCGAGTTTTACCTAAGAAGTCAGAACGAGGTGAAAAGATGTTGCAAACCAGACTTTCCAGCAATTTTCAATTATCTATACCTAAAGCAATTTGTGATGATTTAAATCTCCATGCAGGTCAGCAATTTACCCTGATTGCAAGAGGAAATATTATAGAATTAATTCCTCTAAGAACTATCAGCGAATCCCGGGGCATGCTGTCCCCCTGTGAATACAGTCACTCTTCAGAGTATCGTGATCGACAGGAAAGAGTATTGTAATGATTTTAGTAGACACCTGTGGCTGGATTGAATGGCTGACCAATGGACCGCTCAGCGATTGCTATGCACCATATATCAACCAGATCGAGCTTGTGCTTGTTCCGACTTAGGGTTCAGTTTGAACTTTATAAATGGGTGATGAGAAAAAAAGGTATCAAACAGGCCTTGGAAGCAATTGCCATAACTGAGCAGGCCGGAATAATTCCTCTAACTACATCTGTTGCTCTATCTGCAGCCGATTTTTCTGTAGAATATAAGCTTTCTTTCGCGGATTCAATTATTTATGCATCAGCTCAATTTTATAAAGCTGAGTTGATCACGTCTGATGATCATTTCAAAGGATTGCCCGAAGTAGTTTATTTCGAAAAAAAATCCGCCTGAGTTTCAATTATTTTTGCCGGACGGGGAGATAAAAAATGAATAATCAGAGTAATGTTATTTCTGTGCTGGGGCTCATTTTAGCCTTTTTCATCTTTTCCGGTTGTGCCGGCAATTGCGGTTACGAGAACGGGGCCCGGGTTACACCGGCGTTTGTCGCCGCGCGCGGGGCCAAGGTTTATGTCCATTCACCCAAAGACCAAACCCTCTCCGGCTGGATGGAAACCTATATTGATATGGAACTTGAACATCTGGGTTTTAAGCTGGTCGAAGATCCGCAAAGCTGTGATCTGCTGGCTTACTATTCATACGCATATGATCCTTCCGAACCCTCATACATCCGGGATTTTCTGATTGTTTTCAAACCCTATCCCGGGGATGATGCGTCCCTTATGGCCTCTGCCAGCTGTTATCATCGCTGCTCCTCTTCCTTTACGCAGGCCGGCGGGCAGGAGGTGCATAATGCCTTTCTGGCTTTAGGCGAGGAACTCAACCGGGTCGGCGGAACCAGTTATAAGGATTCGTGGCAGTAAGATTGCGGATCAGCCGACTATTTACACAGTTATTAAACTTTCATGCAAATGGTAAAGACTTTTTGCATCATAGCGTTCACAGAGAGCTCAGAGGTTCCAGACGGGAAGCTTTTCTCTGTGAACTCTGTGCTTTTTGTGGTTGAAAATTATACCACACATGAAACACAATGAACCAAAATGGACACAAATTAGAGTGCTTTATTTTGGCTCGGGAAATAACAGAAAATGAAAATAGTTGAAAAATTGTCGATGAATCCCGGTGTCAGAATACGCGGCTTCACCCTGGTCGAACTCCTGCTGGCCCTTGGCATCGCCGGTATTATCGCCGCTTTTGCCATCTCAATCTCAAGTTCGATCAGCGGTTTAAGTAAACAGGCCATGACCAAAGCCCGGATGGAGACAATTGCGGCCAAAGCCCGGCAATATTACCGCTCGCATAAGACGCAGGTGACGGCGGCCACGACTCCGGCCGCTTCGGTGCCGGTAACCTCTACGGCCCTTAATCTGGAATCTAAATATCGTCTCGACGGTTGGGGCAGATTTTTTTATTACCGGGTCTCTCCGTCAATTAGTGGTTTCAAGGTGAATGGCAGCAGTGCCCGGGTTGGCGTCATAATTATCAGTAGCGGGCCTGATCAAGGGTTTGATATAGAAGGTTATAATGACCCGACGAAAAATGAATTTATTATCAAAGGGGACGATCTTATTATTGGTGTGAACTTCAATCAGGAAGCGACTGAAATTACGTTGGAGGAGTTGCAGGTTCTCCAGAGCAAGGTTGAAGCCTTTGACGCCCAGTTTGAGGGGATCAATAATAACCCGCTTGCGGGTGGTGATGTAGATGAAGATGGCTGTGTTGCTGACAGCGGTACCGGCTGCCCTCCGACGGGTAATAATGATCCCAACTGCGGCCGGGCCACGTTAGATAACATAATTGCTTATGATTGCGGCAGTGGCCCCGGGGTCGCTGAAACCTCTTCCGCCGTTGCTTTTATCGTTGATCGTTACAGCCTTTCCACTTTTTATCTGACGGACTCCTGGGGAAACCCTTATCAATGGAGTGACCCTGCAGATCCTTTGAAACATCACAAATTCTGGTCGCTTGGTCCCGATGGTGTCGGTGGTACTGCTGATGATATAGTTTTTTAATCGTGAAGCAGAGTTTGCCCCCCTGCGTTTTTGCGCCTTTGCGTTAAATTTACTATTTATTTTTGTTAAACGCAAAGGCGCCAAGTCGCAGAGGAAGGCAAAACCCCGTCATTACTCATACAGCCTGGATTATTTGTTCGATCCTCCTCATTCCGATTGTAAAAAGTGGTTTTCCATGAGACAGCAAAAAAATATTGTCGTTAACAGCCGGGGTTATGCGCTGCTGATAGTTTTTATTATCATGTCGGCGGTAACCATCGGTCTGGTTATGTTGACGAGCCACATCTTTAAAGGGGAGCGTTCAAGCAAGAATGTCGTGACGGTTGATCGCATGCATGCGGTGGCCAAAGCTTTAGGTCAATACTATCTGGCTCACCGTGATCTTCCCCTACCTGAAAATGGTCGCGTTCCGGTTGCTCCGCTATCTCTTTCAACCTCATATCGTTTTGATGGCTGGGGTCAATTTATACACTACAATTATGTTTCCGGTTTGCGTGGCCTTGTGGTCGACGGTAAGCCGGTTGC
>JAFGVI010000061.1 GCA_016938065.1 Deltaproteobacteria bacterium
AATCCAGGTAATCGTTATGCTGAATTGTAATAAACCCAAGTTGAAAAAGACAAAAAACCGGGTCTTCATTGTTGAAGATCATCCCATTTTCTGCATGGGGATGAGCGAGCTCATCAATCAGGAAGATGACCTCGAAGTTTGTGGCAATGCTGACAATATCGCGGTGGCGCTCAAGGAGATTGCGTTTTTAAATCCTGATCTGGTTATTGTCGATCTGGCCTTGAAAGGCTGTCAGGGGATTGATCTTATTCGAGAGGTTGAAAAGAGTAAAAAAGAGATCCCGATGCTGGTGCTCTCCATGCATGATGAGGCAATTCACGCCGAACGCTGTATTCTGGCCGGGGCTAAAGGCTATATCATGAAACAGGAGGCTTCGGAATCGGTGATTGAGGCCTTGCGCCATATTCTTGCCGGCAATATCTATGTCAGTACTAAAATCATGAACAAGATGGTCAGCAAGTTGACCGGCAAGAGCGGGGCGGCTGATATCTCGGCTACCAACCGCCTGACCAATCGTGAGCTTGAGGTTCTGACCCTGATCGGCCAAGGGCTGTCACCCGCAGAAGTGGCTGAAACCCTGCATGTCAGCCCCAAAACTATCGGCACTTATCGCGAACGTCTGAAAGAGAAGTTGGAGCTCAAACACGGGGCCGAGCTCGTGCGCTACGCCGTTCTCTGGGTCGAGTTCCGGATGCCGTAGCCGGGAGCTTGGGGATTGATTCTTGCCCCTGAAGGGCTGTCACAAAAAACAATAATTTTTACCACGAAGGCGCGAAGAGCACGAAGAAAAGTATTTTCATCTTCGTGCTCTTCGCGCCTTCGTGGTGTAATGAGATTTTGCGGGCTCACTCCCGCCTTTGATCAGTTTTGGCGATAAATTCAGGGTAGAGTTTTTGGGCGCAGTCGGGGCAGATGCCGTGACTGAAAACGGCTTCCGAATGTTTGCTGATATAATGTTCGAGTTTATTCCAGTAGCCCTGGTCATCGCGGATTTTTTTGCAGGAGGCGCAGATCGGCAGAAAGCCGCTCAGGGTTTTGACCTCTTTCAGGGCCTTTTCAAGTTGGATCGTTCTTTCCTCAACCAGCTTTTCGAGCTCGTTCTGATAGCGCTGCACCTCCTTTTCGGCGGCTTCCCTTTTCCTGCATTCATTAAGCTGCTGTCTGACAATGAAAATTGCGATCAGCATGATGGTCATGATGATTATCAGAGCCGCTTGACTTAAGCGGTGCGAGACCGTTTTGATCTCCTTTTCGACATCGGCGGCATAAATGCCGGAGCCGATAATCCAGCCCCATGGTTGAAAGAGCTCAATATAAGAATGCTTGGCCATGATCCGGCCCGGATTATCCCGCCACTGCCAGAGGTAGGGAATAAAACCCGCGCCCTGTTTTTTCGCGATATTGACCATCTCCAGAAAAGGGAAAGTGCCGTTACTGTCCTCGAATGTCGAAATGTTCTGGCCTTCGAGGTCGGCCCGATAAGGGTGCATGAGCATGCGTGGTTCAAGGTCGTTGATCCAGAAATAGTTTTCGTTGTCGTAACGGATGGTGCGGAAATGGCTGATTGCGGCTTTCTGGGCCTCCGGCAGCGTTATTTTGCCGGATTTTACTTCCTGTTCATAAAAATCAAGGGTGCGCTTGGCGGTCTGTACCAGGATCGCGGTTGAGGCTTTTTTCTGATTAAAGATAATGTCGTGAATATCGGGCAGCAGAACCCAGAAAAAAGTGGCGACCAGCAGGGCGATGGCCAGCAGAGAGGGGCAGACATTCTTGCTGAAGTTGAGGAAAGAAAATTGACACTCAGTCAGACGGTCACGGCAACTTGGCATTTTCAATCCTCTCGTGAGGGCGCGGGAAATGATGGTTTATTCTCTGCGGCTATGTGTAGGTGACAGGACTATATACCCGCAATCACCAGCTTGTCAACCCTCAGCAAAATACTAAAGATTATTTTTTACGGGGTCAGTTCTTGACTTTACACTTCATTTCCGAGGATGGCCGGGTTTTAGTGGGCAATGCATCGCTCGTAGGCAAATAACCTAAAAAGTTTCCTCTTTTCCCCTACCTGAAAATAGAGATATCACCGATTTACAATCCTTTAATTTTCCGCTATTACTTTTTTCATAAAGATGTTTTAATTTTTTGCTTTCTCTGGCGATAAAAAGTTTATGGCAATTCTTAAAGTAAACAATCTGCATCTCTCCTTTGGCGGCCTGCAGGTTCTTCATGATGTCAGTTTCACGGTTAACAGCGGAGAGATTTATGCAATTATCGGCCCTAATGGGGCTGGTAAAACCTCGATCTTAAATTGTCTGGGCGGTTTTTATCATCAGCAGAAAGGTTCGATCAATTTTGCCGGCAGTGATATTTCACATCTTACGCCGGACCGGCGCGCGGCTCTGGGTCTGGCGCGAACCTTTCAGAATATCGCTCTCTTTCGCGGTATGACCGTTCTTGATAATATCAAACTGGGTTCTCACGCCCATCTGAAAACCGGGCTTTTAGGGGCTGCGCTTTACTGGGGCCGGGCTCATCGCGAAGAGATGGCGTTAAGGGAGGAGATTGAAAATAAGATCATAGATTTTCTTGAGATCGAACATATTCGCAAGCAGCCGGTCGCGACCCTTGCCTATGGCCTGCAGAAAAGGGTGGAGCTGGCCCGGGCCCTGGCTATGCAGCCCAAGATCCTGCTGATGGATGAACCGGTTGCCGGCATGAATGCGGAAGAGACCGAGGATATGGTTCGTTTCATTCTCGATATTCAGGAGGAACGCGATCTGACTATAATTATTATTGAACATGATATGCGTATGATTATGGATATATCCGATCGAATTATGGTGCTTAATTTCGGCCAGAAGATAGCTGAAGGCAATCCCCAGGAGGTGCAGCAGCACCCGGAAGTACTAAAAGCCTATCTCGGCGAAAAACGGGGGCATAACTAAGGATGGATTTTTTTCTTCTGCTCTTGACCAGCGGCATTGCCGTCGGCGGTATCTACGCTCTGATCGCTCTGGGGTTTGTGCTGATTTACAAGGCGACCAGTATCATAAACTTTGCGACGGGCGAGTTCATGATGATCGGGGCCTATATCTTTTACAGCTGTTCCGTACTTTTCGGGTTGCCGGCAATTCCCTCTTTTCTGATAGTCATGGCCGGGGCCGGTCTCCTTGGTCTGCTCGTCGAAAGAACGATTCTGCGTCATATGCTGGGGCAGCCGACCATCAGTATCGTCATGGTTACAATCGGTTTAAGCTCAATTCTGATGGGTCTGGCCGAGATGATCTGGTCTTCCGATTTTAAAAGCTTTCCCGCCCTTTTCCCCCGGGCTCCGATAATTGTTGGTGATCTGATTATCCGTTCCAATCTTTTCTGGGGCTTTATCGTCGCCATGGCCACGGTTGCAGTTTTTGCTCTGATTTTTAAATATGCCAAAGTCGGGGTCGCGATGCGGGCGACGGCCGGGGATCAGCTGGCGGCCTTTTCGATGGGGATTAACGTTCGCAGCATGTTTACTTTAGCCTGGATTTTCGGCAGTATTGCCGCCTCGATCGGAGGACTGATCATCGGCAACATCGGCGGGGTTCAGCCCAATCTTGGCGGTATCGGCCTGAAGATTTTTCCGGTGGTTATTTTAGGCGGACTTGATTCGATCGGGGGAGCGGTTTTAGGGGGATTTATTGTCGGCATTGTCGAAAACCTGGCCGGCGGCTATCTTGATCCTCTGGTTGGCGGCGGGGTTAAAAATGTTGCCCCATTTGTGGTGCTGGTGCTGATTCTGATGGTCCGGCCCTACGGTCTCTTTGGTCGCAAAGAGATCGAGCGCTTATAGGAGTGCTGTGTAAAAATGCGTATTGGTGATTTCAAAGAGAGCTATGCTGCCGATGAAGCGGTTTTTTCAACATCGACCAGTCGTTTCTGGCTGGGGATGTTGTTTGTATTGCTGGCGATTTTTCCCTTCATGGCCGGTGAATACCTGCTCTATATGGCCAATATTACCGGGATTGCCATTGTTGCCGCCTTGGGCTTGAATATTATGACCGGAGCGGCCGGGCAGATCTCTTTAGGCCATGCCGCGTTTGTCGGTATCGGAGCCTACACCTCGGCGATTCTTAGTAATCGTTTCGGCCTGCCTTTTCTGCTCTGTCTGCCGCTGGCGGGACTCGCTGCCGCTTTTTTCGGGGTGCTGGTCGGGGCTCCGTCAATGCGGATGAAGGGTCTTTATCTCTGTATAACGACGCTGGCGGCCCAGGTTATTTTCGAGTTCTTTTTTGTTCATTGGGAGTCGATGACCGGAGGAATACGCGGGCTTAACATTGCCGCCCCGTCGCTTTTCGGTTTTGATATAGGTTCCGAGTTCGGTTTTTACTGGGTTACCCTGGTTGTCGTTATTATTGCGGCAACCGTCAGCCGCAACCTTTTTCGAACCCGGGTGGGCCGGGCTTTCATCGCCATCCGCGACCGCGATATCTCAGCCGAGTTGATGGGCATCAATCTCTTTCGCTATAAACTCTATGCCTTTGCCACAAGTTCTTTTTTAGCCGGTATCGCCGGCTGTCTCTGGGTGAATCACCTCAAATCGATCACGCCGGAGCATTTTCCCCTGCACGAAAGTATCCGTTTTCTGGCCATGATTATCGTCGGCGGACTCGGTAACATCCTCGGGGCCATCTTCGGGGCCATCTTCATGACCCTGATTCCCGAAGTTCTGCAGACCATCCTCAAATTTTTTGAAGAGATCTATCCCCAAGCCATGTCTTTTCTTTTCCCTCTGCAAACCGTGGTTTTCGGTTTTTTAATTGTTATTTTTCTCGTTTTCGAACCCCATGGTCTGGCCGAGATGTGGGTTCGGGTTAAGAGTCATTTTCGCTTATGGCCCTTTAAACACTGATGGCTAAGTGAAAATTCTTCATCTGGCTTCGTTACCTGTGAAACCTTCGTCTCTGCGGCGTACTTTATGTACGCCGCGCTCCTCAGGTCTCAGGCGCCTCGCAGCTGAAGTTTTTCACTTAGCCATCTCGAATTGTTTTATTGTCAAGTCTGAAAAGCCTTTCAGTTTTTCAGGATAACCTGTGAAAAAAAGGAGAAGGAAAATGCGCTCGAGACAATTGTACAGCATGATTTTGTTTCTATGTTTGACTCTGGTGGCGGGGCTGGCGGGGGCCGAGGAAACCATCAAAATCAGTGGCCAGCAGCCGATTACCGGCCGCTTTGCTTTTGCCGGGAAACATATTCATCAGGGCCTGGCCGATTCATTGGCTTATGCCAATGAACAGGGTGGTGTTGATGGCCAACTGTTTGAGTATCTCTATGAAGATACCGGTTATGATCTGCAGCGGGCCGTGGCCTCATTTAAAAAGGTGATGGCCAAGGATAGTCCGGTTATGAACTATGGCGAATCGACCGGAGAAGGCAAAGCCCTGGCTCCTGAGATCAACGATAAATACAAAATCGTTTATGGTTCAACCTCGTTCTCGCAGGAGTTGGCGGACCGGGCCCAAAATCCCTACATGTTTGTTTCCGGGCCGACCTATGCGCAGCAGTTCGGCATTCTGCTAAAATATATCTCTGAAAATCCCAAAGAAAAAGGCAAAAAACCGACGGTAGCTTTCTTTTACAGTGATACTGAATTTGGTCGTGATACGATTCCCTATGCCCGTGAAATGGCGAAAAAATTAGGCGTTGAAGTGGTTACCGAAGAGGTCACCAAGGTTGGCGCCGTCGATATTTCAAGCCAGCTGCTTGATCTCAAACGGCATAATCCTGACTACTGTATTTTTCAGGGCTATGTCGTTCCCCCGATTCCGGCCGTTATTCAGGGGGCGCACGATTTTGGTCTGAAAACTACATTCATGGGTACCTTCTGGGCCATGTCGAAGATGCTTCTCGGTAAATTGGGTCCTGACGGTGAAGGCTATATGGGCGTCAATCCTTATGCTTACTGGCAGCAGACCGACGTGCCGATGATTAAAGCGATTCAGGAGTTCGGCCAGAAACATCATCCTGACGTTACCTATCGGCCCAATTCCTATATGCAGGGCTGGTTTACGGGCATGGTTTTCGTCAAGCTGGCCAAGATGTGCAAAGAGAAAGGCCTGCCGATTACCGGCCCCAACTTGAAAGATATGATTCCTCTGGTTAAAGATTGGGATACCGGCAATTTTGCCGGCAAGATCAGCTTTAAAGATAGTAACGCCACCGGTGTTGGTAAGGTTTTTGTCGCCAAAGGCGGCGAATTTGTTCCGGCTTCCGACTGGATCTATCTGCAGTAAAACCTGCTGCCTTAGAATCTGAAGCAAGTGGAATGCAGAGAAACTGGGGTTTGTTCAGCCTCGGTTGGGGGCATTGCTTGATAATTGGCGGCCGCGAAGATTTTATGTGCCGAGATCGTGATCCGCCGGTTCTCAAGCTTTGACCCCATTTATGAGAGCGAAGCAAACATGAAAGTCGCTCTCTTTCAGCTTAAAACAATAAAGCAACACTGTGACCGGATAAACTCTATGACCGACCAAGAAAAAGCCCCGCCCATTCTGCGCGTCAACAATATCGAAGTGATCTATAATCACGTCGTTCTGGTGCTCAAGGGTTTATCCCTGGAGGTGCAGCAGGGTAAGATTGTTACCCTGCTGGGCTCGAATGGTGCCGGGAAATCGACGACATTAAAAGCGATCAGCGGTTTTCTGCCCTTAGAGGATGGGGCCATCAGTGACGGCAATATAGAATTTATGGGGCGCAACCTGGCCGGTCTGCAACCCCATGAAATCGTGCGTCAGGGGATTTTTCAGGTGCTGGAAGGGCGGCGTGTTTTCGAAGATTTGACGGTTGAAGAAAATCTTGCCTGTGGTGCCTATATTCGCAACGATCGTGAAGCGGTTCGCATCGATATGGACAAATGCTTCAGCTATTTTCCTTCCCTTAAAAACCGTCGCAAAAGACTGGCCGGCTATCTCTCCGGTGGTGAGCAGCAGATGCTGGCGATCTGCCGGGCCCTGCTGGCTCAACCTAAATTAATGATGCTTGATGAACCCTCTCTGGGTTTGGCGCCGCTTTTGGTTGATGAAATTTTTGCCATAATTAAGGAGATCAACGAGCGCGAAGGCACCACCATTTTACTGGTGGAACAGAATGCCCAGCTGGCTCTGGCGATCAGTTCCTATGGCTATATCATGGAAAATGGTCGCATGGTGCTGGACGGCCCGGTTGACCAGCTCCTCAACGATCAGGATGTACAGGAGTTTTATCTGGGGTTTGGTGATCAGGGGGAAGAGAAGAGTTATCGTGACGTGAAACATTACAAACGGAGAAAACGGTGGCTGAGTTAAGCGGGAAAACTATTTGCCAGACTTTTCTCGAACAGGCCGCCAGGCGCTCCGACCAAGTGGCTTTGCGGGAGAAAGAGTTCGGTATCTGGCAGCGTATTACCTGGCAGCAGTATCGTGAGCATGTTACCAATTTTGCTCTGGGGCTCAAAGCCTTAGGTTTTTTGCGGGGCGATCATCTTGCCATTATCAGTGAGAACTGCCGGGAATGGCTCTATGCTGAACTCGGAGCTATTGCTTTGGGCGGGGTCACGGTCGGGGTCTATCCGACAAGTCCCTATGCGGAAGTGCAGTATGTAGTCAATCATGCCGATGCCCGGTTTGTCGTCTGCGAAGATCAGGAACAGACCGATAAAATTCTTGAGGTCTGGGAGGAGTTGCCGGGCCTGCAGAAAATTATTGTTGTCGATATGAAAGGCCTGCGCAACTACAATAAAGAAAGTATCATCTCTTTTCGGGAAGTCGAAGAGATAGGGCGTAATCTCTCCGCGGAAAACTTAGGGCTTTTTGCAGCTGAGGTGGCTCAAGGAAGTCCCGAAGATGTCTGCATTATGATCTACACCTCGGGCACGACCGGCAAACCCAAAGGGGCGATGATCAACCACCGCAATATCGAAGCCACAACTATCAGTACTATCGCCGCCATCAACCCGACCCCGGAGGATACAGTGGTCTCCTATCTGCCACTCTGTCATGTGGCGGAAAAGATTTTTACCCTTTTTCTGCCGCTTTTTGTCGGCTATCCGGTTAACTTTGCCGAAAATATCGCCACGATTCAAGCCGACCTGCGCGAAATCGCGCCGACCATTTTTCTCGGCGTTCCCCGGATCTGGGAGAAGCTGCAATCGGCCGTGCTTATCAATATCAAGGAGACGTCCCCTTTTAAGCGCTGGCTCTATCAGCGCTGCATGGCGGTCGGCCGACGCCGATCCGAGCTCCTCCTCAAACACTGGCCCGTGGGTATGGGCCTGAGGCTGCTCGATTTCATGGCCTACTGGCTGATGTTCCGGGCCCTGCAGAACTATGTCGGTCTGCGGCGAGCCCATTTTTGTTTCTCGGCCGCAGCCAAAGTCAGCCCTGAGGTCTTACGTTTTTTTCACGATATCGGCATTCGCGTCAAAGAGGGTTACGGGATGACCGAGTGCACGGGACTCTCTTTTATCCATATGGGGGACGATATTAAGCTTGGGACCGTGGGTAAGCCTATTGATATTATAGAATTTAAGATCAGCGCGGATGGTGAGCTTTTAAAACGGGGCCCTTCGATTTTTGTCGGCTATTACAAAAATGAAGAAGCAACGAAAGAAATGGTTGTTGACGGCTGGCTTCATACCGGTGATATTGCTGCGCTTGATGAAGATGGTCATCTCCGGATTGTTGATCGTAAAAAGGATATTATCATTACTTCGGGCGGGAAAAATATTGCTCCTTCCGAGATTGAAAATGCCCTGACCACCAGTTTATTTATCAAAGAAGCGATCGTTGTCGGCGAAGGCCGCAACTATCTTGCGGCCTTGTTGCAGATCGATTTTGACAATGTCAGTAAATGGGCAATCGACAAGGGCATTACCTTTACCAATTTTAAAAACCTCTCCGGCCTGCCCGAGGTTCGGGAGCTGATCAAAGCCGAGGTGGAGATTGTCAACCAGCAGTTTGCCCGGGTCGAAAATATCCGTCGCTTCAAACTCCTGACCAAAGAGCTCGATCACGACGATGACGAGATGACGGCGACCATGAAGATCAGAAGGGCCAATGTCTACAGGAAGTTTGCCGCCGAGATTGATGAGGTTTATCGATAAGAGCGGTGCGAAAATTGAGTTAAACGTAAAAAAGCGTTCGGATTGTCATCTGAATGTGATACTCTTTCTTGGCATGGTCAAGTCGTCAGGGGCCGGCAGCAAGCTGGTGACTGACGACTGTTTTGTTTTTGCTTATGATGTAATCAGGAGTAAATTATGAAAAATAATCGGGATGTGGTCATTGTCGCCATGGGGCGCAGTGCGATCGGTGTTTTCGGCGGCTCTCTGAAAGAGCTAAGGGCGCACCAGTTGGGAGCCCAGGTGATTAAGGGGGTGCTGGCTAAAGTGCCGGCGGTAGATCCGGCGGAACTTGATGATGTGATTATGGGGGACTGCGTGCAGTCCCCGGACGAGGCCAATACGGCCCGAACCGCAGCTCTGGCGGCCGGGATTCCTGTGGAGGTGCCGGCGGTGACGATTCAGCGTCAGTGTTCAAGCGCGATGGAGGCTCTGGCCCAGGCCGCCAATCAGATTCGGCTGGGTGACGCCGAACTTATTTTAGCCGGAGGCATGGAGTCGATGTCCAATGCCTTCTACTGTCTGCCGGCGGCCCGCTGGGGGGCGCGTCTGCAGCATGGCAAAATGATGGATTCAATGTGGGAACTGCTCCATTCCGGCTCCTGTTTGCTCGAGCCGCCGGGCTTTATCATGGGGCAGACCGCCGAAAATCTGGCGGCAAAATATAATATCTCCCGTTGGGAGCAGGATCTTATCGCTTTAAGAAGCCACAACAATACGGAAAAAGCGATTGATCAGGGAAAATTCATGGATGAAATTATTCCGCTTGCCATTCCCCGGCGCAAAAAAGAGCCGCTGATCTTTGCGACGGATGAGCATGTCCGGCGGGGTTTGACCCTGGCCGATCTGGAACGTCTGCCCCCGATTTTTGCGCAAAATGGCACGGTTACCGCGGGGAATGCTTCCGGGCTCAACGATGGTGCAGCCGTCTGCCTGCTGGCCAGCCGTGGGAAAGCTGAAGCACTGGGGCTGCCGGTGCTGGCCCGGATACGATCTTATGCCGTTGCCGGCTGTGATCCGAAAATCATGGGTTGGGGACCGGTGCCCTCGACCCTGAAACTGCTGCGGAAAGCGGGCTGCAAGCTCTCCGACATTGAACTTGTTGAACTCAACGAAGCTTTTGCCGCTCAGTATCTGGCCTGTGAACAGGGGCTGGAGCTTAATCGCGACATCACCAATGTCAACGGTTCCGGTATCGGTCTCGGTCATCCGGTGGGCTGTACCGGGGCCCGGATTGTGATCTCCCTTCTGCACGAGATGAAGCGCCGCGACCTCAACCTGGGTCTCGCTACCCTTTGCGTCGGTGGAGGGATGGGCATGAGCATGCTGCTCGAAAACGAGTAGCGGCAGGGCTTTTTTAACAGTTTCGGCCGCCGCCGACAGCGTGCCGATAAGGGGTATGTATGGACTATCGTTTAAGTGAAGAGATGAAGCTTCTGCAGAATATGGCCGCTAAGTTTGCCCGGAATGAGGTGGCGCCCTGTTCTGCGATCAGCGATGAAGAGGAACGCTATCGGCCCGATATCAATCGTAAGGCTGCCGCGCTCGGTCTGATCGGGGCCTGGGTGCCGGAAGCCTACGGTGGGGCCGGTTTCGGGGTCTTGGGCCATGCCCTGATAACCGAAGAGCTCTCGCGGGTCGATACCGGCATCTGCCTGAGTATCGTCGCGGCCCCCTTCGGCTGCGAGGCGATCTATCAGTTCGGCAGTGAAGAGCAGAAACAGGCTTATCTGCCGCCGGTCTGCCGGGGGGAGATGGTCAGTGCCGGCGCTTTTACCGAGCCCAACGCCGGCACCGACGTCTCCGGGGTCGCCACCCGGGCAGTCCGGGATGGGGACGATTATCTTGTTAACGGCAACAAGATGTTTATTACCAACGGTACGGTTTGTGACTTCATGGTGGCGCTGGTGGTGACCGAGCCCGAAGCCCGGCGCCGCCACGATCGTTTCAGTCTGCTGATTATTCCGGCCCATCTGCCGGGGATCACCCGCAACAAAATTAAAGGCAAGATGGGAATCCGCTCCACCGATACCGCCGAGATTGCATTTGTTGATGTTCGGGTACCCCGGAAAAATCTGGTCGGGGTTGAGGGGCGCGGTTTTCATCAGGTGATGCATTTTTTTGATAAAACCAGAATCATGGTGGCGGCTCAGGGGGTTGGTCTGGGTCAGGGCTGTCTTGATGAGGCCGTGCGCTATGCCAAGGAGCGCAGTGCTTTCGGGTCTCCGATCGGCAATTTTCAACTGACCCAGGCCAAGTTGACGGAGATGGCGATTCGGGTTGAGGCGTCGCGCAATCTGGTCTATAAAGCGGCCTGGCTCTACGATCAGGGCACCCCCGATTTCACCCTGGCGGCCATGGCTAAATACTACTGCGGCCAGACGGCGGTATTCTGTGCCAATGCCGCCCTGGAGATTCATGGTGGTTATGGCTATATCAATGAGTACAAAGTTCAGAAATTCTATCGCGATGCCAAGATCCTGGAACTTTATGAAGGCACCAAAGAGGCCGAGATCATGACCATCGGCAAGGTCTTGCTCTCGTAGGCCAAAGGGTGTAAGAAGCGTGACAATTTTCTTTGCCAGGCTCATAACCAAAATTAAGCTCAAGATGATTTTTTTATGAAGCAAATTGCCGCTTACATACTCACGCCGATCTTCTGGGGAATATTCTGGCTGCTGCTCCTCCTCTTCCATCCGATTCAGGTGATTACCAATTACCTTTGGGGCTATCGGGTGAGAAACCGCTGCGTCGATTTTTTGAATTTTCTCCTGCTCAAAAATCTCTGGCTTATCGGGTCCCGGGTGCGTTTTCAAGGTTTTGAAAAATTACCTTCAGACCGGCCGCTGATTATTGTTGCCAACCATCAGAGCACGCTCGACATCTCGCCGGTGGTCTGGGGGTTTCGCCGGCACCATCCGAAGTTTATCGCCAAAATAGAGTTGGCCAGAGGGATTCCCAGCATCTCGTATAATCTTAAGCATGGCGGCTCGGCCCTGATCGACAGATCGAAAAGAGCCCAATCCATTAAAGAGATCATTAAGCTGGGCCGCTATATTGAAAAGGAAAAATATGCGGCCTGCATCTTTCCCGAAGGTACCCGCAGCCGGGATGGCCGGGTCAAAACCTTTCAGTCGGCCGGCATTGCCGCCCTTCTGAGAGCCGCACCTTCAGCCCTTGTGGTTCCTTTCGTTATTGACGGCAACTATCAGTTGGTCGCCCGCGGGCATTTCCCTCTCGCCCTGGGTATTCCCTTGACCTACAGTGTGCTTGATCCCATTGAACCGGCCGGTAAAGATGCGGAAGAGGTTACGGAACTGGCGGAAGCGGCCATAAAAGCCGCTTTGAAACAATGACTTGCCAAACTCACGGCAGCGACTTATATTGTTGTGATAAGGGTTTTGCTTCCGGCTTCGGCTGGAGGGAGGCTGATTAAAGTTTGGCAGCCGGCTGATGCCGGTCGGCTACGGAGGTCAAAAATGAGGCTGAATCAATTAAAATTCGGAATAGTTCTGCTGTTCTGCCTTCTGTTGCTGAGCGGCGTTTTTGTGCAGGCGCAGAATGATGTCGGGAGTTGGCCGCAGGAGATTGAGACCCCCACGGCTCTGATTGTAATCTATCAGCCCCAGCCCGAGAGTCTCGACGGCAACCTGCTTAAAGGCCGGGCGGCGGTCTCGGTGGAGTCTAAGAACGGGAATGAGCCCCTGTTCGGGGCGATATGGTTTACGGCCCGGCTCGACAGCGATCATGAGGAGCGTCTGGCGACGCTGTCGGATCTGAAGATTTCCGAGGTTAGGATGCCGTTTGCAAAAGAGGAGCAGCTGACCCGCTTTCGCCGGGAGGTCGAGGCCGAGGTGCCGAAATGGGTTTTACCGATCTCCCTTGATCGCCTGCTGGCCTCTTTAGAGACGGTTGCGACCAGGAGTGCCATGGCTGAAAAACTTAAAAACGAGCCCCCGCAGATCATCTTCATGCCGGAGCCCGCCATTCTCGTAACCATTGATGGCGAACCCCGTCTGGTCGCGGAAGAGAAGAGTTCGCTGCTGCGAGTGGTTAATACTCCGTTTACAATTCTGCTGGTTCCCGAGGAAAAAACTTACTATCTCAATGCTGATCAGAAAACCTGGTATAAAGCGTCGGAGATTAAGGGTGAATGGCGCGTAGCCGATAAGGTGCCTGCGGCTGTGGCCCTCAGAGCCCCCCAACCCGAGCCCGTCGAAGAGGGGCAGGAGAGTTCCGCTCCTGATGATAAAACTGAATTGGGCCCAGCGCCGAAAATCGTCGTGGCGACGGAACCGACCGAACTGATCTCATGTACCGGCAAACCGGAATATACCCCGATTCAAGGTACCGGCCTGCTCTATCTGAGCAATTCCGACAGCGATCTCTTTCTTGCCATCGAGTCCCAGGATTACTATATTCTTCTGGCCGGCCGCTGGTTTTCGAGCCGCAGTCTCAACGGCCCCTGGCATTATGTTGCAGGAACGGAACTGCCGGCTGATTTTGCCGCTATTCCTGAGGATTCCGAGATGGCGACGGTGCTTTATGCGGTGCCGGGCACCGAGGCGGCCCGCGAGGCGGTTCTGGAAGCGGAGATTCCGCAGACGGCCAAGGTCGAGCGGAAAAAAACCACGCTGGTGGTTGAGTATGATGGCGAGCCCCGCTTTGCCACGATTACCGGGACTCGCATGATCTACGCGGTCAATACTGCGACCCCGGTTATCTACGTTAAACGCAGATATTACGCCTGTGATGAAGCGGTCTGGTTTGTCTCCGCTACCCCGCTTGGTCCCTGGCAGGTAGCTGATGCCGTTCCCTCTGAGATCTATACCATTCCTCCCGATAATCCGCTCTATAACGTTACTTTTGTTAAGATCTACAGCTCAACTCCGGACGAGGTTTATGTCGGCTATACTCCAGGCTATACTCATACTTATATTTATCATGATACCGTGGTGTACGGCACCGGCTATGACTATCCTGGCTGGTATCAGAACTGGTACTGTCCGCGCCCGTTAACCTATGGTTTTGACGTGCGCTACAGCTCCTGGGGGGGCTGGAGTTTCGGTTTCAGCTACGCCTGGAGTCCCTTTACCTTTTATTTTGGTCAGGGCTGGTACCGCGGGGGCTGGTGGGGTCCTTATCGCTACCACAGTTATCACGAGTTATTTCGGCCAAACCTTTACCGGGGGGCATACGCGCTGCGCAAACCAGGTTATCGCTCAGGTTTCAGGCTTGATTACAGACGGCCCCGTCCGGGCTTCTATAATGGGCAGAAAAATCGCAACCGGAGCGTGCGTCCGTCAGTTTCTCCCGCCCGGGTTCAGGCCCGGCCGGCCAGCCGCCGCGACAATAATCTTTTTACAGATCGCCAGGGTAATGTTTATCGTAAAAGCAGTGATAAGTGGGAGAGGAGGACGCGCGATGGCTGGCAGCCGGAGAGCTCAGCCAAGCGCCAGGCCGTTCCCGTTTCACGGCCGGTAAAACGTTCGCCGGAACGGGTGGATGAGCGCCGGCCGGAGCCGAATTCGGTTAAAAGATCTGAAAAGCAACCGCTCAAAGAGCAGCGTTATTCGCCGCCTTCGCAACCGCAGGCCCAGCCTCAGCCTCAACAATCCCAGTCGCAAAGACGACAGGAGAGTCGTTCAGAGTCAGAGAGCCGCGCAAACACTTCAGGGCAAAGAACAACCAACGATCTTGACAGCAGCTATCACTCGCGCGAGCGCGGCTCCCGTCAGAGCAGCGACTTTCAGCGTTCCCGTCAGGGTGGTGATTTTCAGCGCTCGCGCCAGGGTTCAGGGCGTGACCGGGGTAACGGTTGGGGCCGGTGATTTAACGGCCATTTTCCAGCCACTTGATTGCCTGACGGGCGGCGTGAAAGCCGCACATGCCGTGGACGCCGCCGCCGGGCGGGCTCGAGGCTGAACAGAGAAACCAGCCGGGTCGGGGCAGATTGTAGGGGCGCAGGGTAACGGTCGGCCGGAAAATAGTCTGCCTGAGATTCTGCACGCCGCCGGTGATATCGCCGCCGACATAGTTGGGATTATGGGCCTCCATAGCGGGCGGGTTCATGATTGAGCGTTGTCTGATGGTCTCTTTAAAACCCGGAGCAAAACGTTCGATCTGATCTTCAACGGCTTGGTGCATGTCAAAGTCTGAGCCGGCCGGAACATGGCAGTAGGCCCAGGCCGTATGCTTTCCCATAGGGGCCCGGCTCGGGTCGAAAAGTGAGGGTTGGACGAGGATGACGGCCGGCTTTGCCGGATGGCACCCGAGCCAGACCTCACGTTCGGAGCGGGCGATTTCGGCAAAGGTGCCGCCCAGGTGTACTGTGCCGGCGCGGCCGCAGTCGGGGTTCCGCCAGGGGATTTTTTCGTTCAGAGCCCAGTCAAGTTTAAAGACTCCGGGGCCATGCCGGAAACGCCGCAGGCGCTGACTCTGGGACAGGGAAAAACGTTTGCCCGCCAGGGCGGCAATCTGGCCGGGATTAAGGTCGAAAAGGGTAGTCCGGGCGGCGGGCAGATCGGCGAAATTTTTTATGGGGCGACCGCTTTCAATGCGACCGCCGAATTTGCAAAAGGTTCGGGCCAGGGCATGGGCGAGCTCCTGACTTCCGCCTGCAACCAGTGGCCAGCCGGCGGCATGGGCGGCGCAGCTTAAGACCATGGCAAAGCTGGCGGTCGGAGCCCGTTCCAGCGGCAGCAGTCCATGGACGGCGAGACCGGCAAAGAGGGCCTTGCCGGCATCCCCGTAAAAATGTCTGTTGACCAGATGTTTAACCGAAGGCAGGCTTGCCTGAGCAAAGCGGGCCATTAAGAGCGGGTGGCGGGGCAGGCTTAAGACCGGTCCGAGAATACTGCTGACCAGCTCCGGCCAGGAGTTGACGAAAGGGTTAACCAGCTCCTGATAAGCTTGGCCGTCGCGGCCGAGATTTTCGGCGGTCGCGGCAAGACTTCGGTGAAGCAGGGCGGCCCGTCCGTCATCTAAAGGGTGGGCCAGAGGGATTTCCGGCTGCCGCCATTTGAGGCCTTGTTGCTCTAGTTGCAACTCTTTGAAAATCGGCGATGAAAAACCTAAAGGGTGGACTGCGGCGCAGATATCGTGAATGAAACCGGATTCAGTCAGGGCGGCCGAACGGCAGCCTCCGCCGATCGTTTCGGCCTGCTCCACAATCAGGGTGCGAAAGCCCCGTCGCGCCAGCATGATCCCGGCGCTGAGCCCGTTGGGACCGCTGCCGACAATCAGAGCATCATAACTCATTTTGCGGTTTGTCACTTTGGCGCGGCCATAAGCGTTGCAGCCGGCTCAAAGCCCGGCTGGTGATGGTGCGCAGACCCGCATTCCAATAAATGGTACTCCAACCCCTCCAGTTTTTCGGGCTGTCTAAACAGCTGGCTGAAATCTCGATTAAAGCTTTTTCGCCGAAATCGAGGGCCAGGGCACTTAAGGTCTGGTTCCAGAACTCCTCCTGCTGACGATGGCCGAAGATATCGAAACCGAGTTCGTAGAAAGGATCACCGGTACGCGCCAGCGACTGGACGACCACTGTCGGATAACCATCCTCTCGGGTCACTCCGAAAGAGATCCAGCCGGCCTCCATATGACCCTGAATCGGGACGAAGGCAAAGGCGAGATCACTCACGTTCAGCACCCTGATACCGGTACTCAGTTTAAGGCCGCCGGGCAGGGTCAGATCAATGATGCCGGGCGCCCCGCACGTTAAACCTTCGGGCAGCGTGATCCGGTTACCTTCCGGCCAGTACTCCGGCAATCTCTTTTTCAGGCGCTCGGCGACCGCGTCCAGAGTGACTTCCTGTGAGACCAGACGCACCTTGTAGGTTTTCAGCCAGAGGGAGCCGAAGCCGGCCCCGGGCCCCTGGGGGCGGCGGTCGATCAGGTTCAGGGGCCGGGGTGGGGCCGGTTCGCTGGTGTCCGGGTCTGTTGCCAGTTGCGTCGGCCCCATAGCGGCAGGCCACATGGTCACCGGCAGGAGTTCATGGGCTGGTGAAATTTCCTCGGCTGCGGATATGTTCTGCGCCGGCTGAGGGCCGTTGGGTTTGAGTTTCTGCCGGGCTGTAGTCAGATCGGAATATAACTGCAGGAAGCGATCAAGGCCGAGCTCATGGAAAAGCGCAAGCGACTTGTTTCCGAGGTTGCAGGCGGCAACCACCAGCGCTTTCTGTTTGAGCTGAAGGGTCAGGGAAAGCAGATGGGCAAGGCCGAAACCGTCAATGACTTGAGCGTTGGCAAAATCGAAAAGCACAACCCCGGTCGGACCGCTGGCCGCGCGCTGGGCGGCGCTTAAGAGCGGCGATTGGGAGATGGTCTGCAGGCTGATCGGGCCTTGCGGCTGCAGTCGGGCGATACCGTTTTCGCTTAAATCTGGGCCGCATTTCAAGTTTTCCGTTTCCATTACTACCTCCCTCTGACTCTGATAATTTTTTCCACTGTGCTCTTCTCTACGATCGGGTGGCTTTAATCAAGCAGCTCGCCGGCACCGACCAGGGGCAGTTGTTTCTCGATTGTAAAATGGACGATAAAAAGTTCTTTAGGGTTGCCTTCGGCGCCGTGCAGTTTGCAGCGTTTACAGATCTCTTCAATCAGGGCCGCATTCTGCTCTTCGGAGACTTTTTTCAGGTAGAGCCGACAGCCTTGATAGCCGGCGCCTTTCTCCTGAAAGAGAAAATGGGCTAAAGGGTTTTCCTGGAGGTTGCTGTGGCTCAGTTTGTTGGCCATGATAAAACTTAAGGTGCCGTCATCATTGACATGCGGACGTGAATAGATCGCCGCATTGACCTGGCCTTTGCCATCGGCGGTAGCCAGAATTCCGGTTCCTTGAGTGGTGTTGAAATAGCTCTTGAGATCCATGTTTTTTCCCTTTTTTAAATGATAATTTCAGTTAGTTCAGCCGGCAGACAGGAAACTGTTTCCTGAAAATTATAAACCAGCTGAAAGGCTTTAATCTCGATAGTGCAGATGGCAGTATCGGGTAAATTGCAGAAATTCTGCAGATCCGGATGTCGGCTAAGAAACCCGGCCTGGGCTTTACGTCTCGCTGCATCAATTAATTCGCGAGCCTGGCCGGTAGCGGAGAGGCTCGCGGCTAGATTGAGATCGGTAGTTTTATTGCTGCGATTGTCAATGAGTAGCGAGACCATAGGGTGAGCTGACAGGTTGGCAAATTTTCGGGTTGATCGGGCCGTGCAGAAATTAATTCCGGAAAAATCAGGGGAGACGCAAAACGCCACCAGGCTGGTGTGAGGATAGATTTCTCCCTGGGTTGCGAGGACGCCGAAGTATTGGCTTTTAAGAAGCTTGCAGGTGTTTTGCAGGAGTTGTTCTTTTTTGTTGTTCATACTTCTCTTTTTCTTGATAATCTGGAGCCTTCTCGGAATTTTAAGTACTTTTCAGCAGTGGTTGCGCAATTTGAGCTCCAGAGGATGCGGGTCAACGTAGTATTGGCCTTTAAGATAGCTTTGTCCGTATTTGAGGATATAGTGTTTAAACATGGTGATCGGGACAATCAGCGGGATCAATTCCCGGCCGAATTTTTCAATCAAAGTCAGCATCTCCTGTTTCTCTTCACGGTTGAGCTGCTTTTTAAAATAGCCGAGCATGTGCATCAGAACATTGACATGCTTGCGGGGAGTAGTTTTAAGTTCTAAGGCATTGACGAAATGTTTACTGTATTCGCTGTAGGCTTTTTCGATTTCAAGCTGGCTGATTTTGGCGACGAAACGGCCCAGAGCCCGATAACGTTCCTGGCTGTGAGCTAGAAAAATAAGTTTATGCCGGGTATGGAATTCAATCAGATTATTGCGGCTTGCGGGCTGCTCCAGAAGCTTGAGCCAGCGCTGCATGATAAAGACCCTTTCAATGAAATGTTCGCGTAAGGCGGGGTCGTGCAGGCGGCCTTCCTCTTCGACTGGAATTAGAGGAAAACGTTCGTTAAAGGCTCTGGCGAACATGCCGATGCCGCTGGAGAGGGGTTGTCGGCCGCTTTCCTGATAGACTCGAACCCGGTGGCGACCGCAGCTGGGCGAACTTTTTTTAAAGATAAAGCCGCAAAGGTTCTCCTGCTCAAGTTCGTCGAGCCGGCATTTTGTCCAGCCTTGCATTTGTTTAGTGAAATCTTTTCTGCTCTTGGTGCTCAGCAGGCGCGGATTTTCAACGTCGCCAACCAGGTGAATGCTTTCCCGGGGTACCGGCATGCCACATTCGACTTCGGGGCAGATATCGATAAAATCGACATAGGGAGCAAAGGTTTCGAGTACAAGAAGGTCACGGGCGTGGTTGCCGTTATAGCGGACCTCTTTGCCGAGCAGACAGGAGCTGATGCCGAGTTTTATTTTTTCGCTCATTTCATTATCC
>JAFGVI010000062.1 GCA_016938065.1 Deltaproteobacteria bacterium
CCGTCCAGTTGAGTATCATCATAAGAACCGTTGAGAAAAAAGCCGACCACCCCGCAGTCCGAAGTAAAACTGATATAGGTCGCGGCATCTATGGATTGGCTGAAGAGACTGCCGGCGACATCAACCGCCTTGGCCCCGGATAGCAGTTCTTTGCTGGCAACTGCTATCTCATTTCCACCATTATCATAAGCCGTCAGGGTGATATGGGCGGTTGCGGCTGCAGCCGTATTGATAAAGGCAATACCGGTCCAGCCCGCCGGGTCGATTTTGGCGAAAAGACCGGTCGTACGGGGGCCGGAAGCCATGATTGAAGCCCGGATCCCGTTTCTGTAAAATTTGGAGTAGCCCTGCAGCCCGAAAACATCGGCTGAAAAAACCATATAGGCAATCTCGGCGGCCCCGGTAAAACTCTTACTCACTTCCGCCTCATAACGACCATGCGCGGCCAGGCTGACAGGCACCGCATCCCCGACCGGGCGACCCGTCGCATTGTAGGAGATCAGGGTCCCGCTAACCGGCGTCGGGGTGGGATTAAAAATCGCTATTTCGGTCTCCCAGCCGTCGACCCCGGCAGCAATATGGGAGAAGTAGACTTTCGTCCCGCTGATCAGATCAGCAAAAGGATTGTCATCTGCAGCCCGGACCGGCACACCCCACAAAAACACAAGCACAAGAATCAGTAAACCACGATTACGCCACATTCCCATCTCTACCTCCATCTGAAAAATAATCCCGACACAGTTCTGAATCAGCCCCTTTCGTCAATCAAAATCAATCAAGGTTCATTTTCGTGACGCTGAAAGTGCCGTAACAACCATATTCATCCATCCACGTACCACTGCCGCTATTGCCGGAAAAAGTGCCGCTGTAACTGCCGACCGGCAGCCAGGAGTTCATAAACTCCTCCAGCAAAACCCCGTCGACAATCTCGCCCTGAGCGTTAACCGTTCCGGTCATGCGATAACTGTCGGCATCATAATCCACCACTTCCGCGGCGCTGCCGCTGATCTGACCGTCGACAACCGTCAGATGCACATCGGCCAGACCGGAACAATCTCCCCCCACCACGGCACTGACACCGCTGCCGTGCCACTCGCCGTCGAAGTCTGCGGCCTCGGCCTGACCGGCCGGCACCGCATAGGTGAATTCGGCAAAAGCCCAGTTGCTTAAAGCCTCAAAGCTGCCGACCGGAGTAACGACGGCACAGAAAAAACAGGCTCCGGGGGCCGCAATCGGAGGCGTATGCGCAGGCAGCATGACCTCTAAAATTTTAGTCAGGGAAATATAACGACCGGCACTCAGGGTGACATTGGTCAGCAGAGGGGTCATGGTACTGGTGTAGTCGTTGGCAAAAAAAGGGTTATTTTCATGATCAAAAAAGGCAACATAGATATCCACCGGGCGCTCCGGCCCGTCGTTGTTGAGACCGGCCCTCAATTCAAGACGATCGCCCGGCTGATAGACATTTTTGTTAAGCTGCAGATCAATAGCCACCCCTCCATCCCCGACCGCCTGCGACTCAAGCGTTGCGACCAGATGCAGGCCGATTACGGCAGCAAACGCATAACCTTCATAATTTTCATTAAACTCAAGGGCAGTATCAAGGGTCAGGACTCCGTCAATATAGTCGGCCGGCAGCGGAATCCCGGAAAGGGGAATGTCCCAGCTTTCGGAATCAAAACTCAGGGTCAGAACCATGCCGTCGGGATAAAAAGCCGCCTTGTTTTTGGACCAGAAAAAAATCCCGTCAAGAGGGTCGGCGTTCAAGGTCGCCGTAACCGTAAAATCGAAACTGAAACCCAGTCGGTCAATCTCGGCCTGAGTCGAAGCGGAGACCTCGCGCATCCGGCCCCGACAGATCCCGGTTAGAGCGGAAACCGAATCAAAATCAAGATAGCCGCTGACCGGAGCCGGGTTCGGATTAAGCGCAAGCGCATAGGTACCCAAACGCGGATGGGTCATGCTGATGGAGACATCGAGAGAACTGCCGGCCAGATTGAACTGCGCCGGCGCGCGAAAAGGGTCTGCGGCAAAGGCTTCGGCGGCAGAACCAGCCCCCAGAAAAATCATGATCAACAGCACAAGTACAACTCTTTTCATAAGCACTCCTCCTTCTTTTCCTCTTTACAGTTTTCCTGCCTTTCACTCATAAAACCCCTCCCCGGAACCATTACCCGGCACAAAATATTACGGCACGGAAAAGTTTAAGCCTGCCAGCTGCCCAGATTGCGCGGCGGCGGGGCGACTTTAAAAACCTCTTCGGGAGTGGTAAGGCCGGCAACCACGGCGTTGGCCCCACTCAGACGTAAAGGCCGCATGCCGTCATTTACCGACTGGCGGCGCAGCTCTTCCAGATTTATGGATGAGCTGATAAGTTCGGCCAGTTCGGGAGTCACCAGCATAATTTCAAAGATGGCGGTCCGGCCCAGATAGCCGGTACGACGACACTCCGAGCAACCCACCGGATGATAGATATGCTCGGGCTTTTTGATCTTCCAGGGCGCGGTCAAGAGATGCCAGAAATGGTCGTCGATGGGGCCGAGTTTTTTACAGAAGGGACAAAGGGTCCGCACCAGGCGCTGGGCCGTGACCCCGAGCAGGGTTGCCTGAATCAGAAAGTCGGAGATCCCCAGATCAAGCAGCCGGGTAATGGCGGTCGCCGAATCGTTGGTGTGCAGGGTCGAAAGCACGAGATGGCCGGTCAGAGAAGCCTGCACGGCAATATCGGCGGTATCAAAATCACGGATTTCACCGACCATGATGATATCGGGGTCCTGGCGCAAAAGGGTACGCACGCCGCTGGCAAAATTGACGCCGATGGCAGGCTGCACCTGCATCTGATTGAGTTTGGGATCAACAATTTCTATGGGGTCCTCGATCGTACAGACATTAAGTTCGGGCCGGGCCAGATGTCTGAGCGTCGAATAGAGGGTCGTGGTTTTCCCTGAACCGGTCGGTCCGGTAACCAGAATAATACCGTGCGGCGACTCAACCATGCCGCGCCAGGTTTTCAGTTCATCATCACTGAAACCCAGCTCCTGAAAAGATTTTTTCAGGGCTTCGGGATCAAATATCCGCATCACCAGTTTTTCACCGAAGGTGGTCGGCATGGTTGACAGACGCAGTTCAACCTCTTCCCCGTTCGGGGTCACGGTCTTTAAGCGACCATCCTGGGGGCGGCGTTTTTCGGCCACATCCATGCGCCCCAGAACTTTAATGCGGCTGGTCACCGCATTCATCACATTCTGCGGAATCTGGTAGATATGATGCAGCACCCCGTCAATGCGAAAGCGGATATTGGCATTTTCGCGCCGGGGCTCAAGATGAATATCGCTGGCCCGCTGATTAAAGGCGTACTGTAAAAGCCAGTCCACGATATGCACCACATGCTGGTCGCTGGCATCAAGTTTTCCGGCCCGCCCCAGGGTCACAAGCTGTTCGAAATCGGAGATCTGGGAAGAGCTCGTACGACCGTTACTGGCGCCGCGAACCGATTCCGCCAGAGCGAAAAACTCGTGACGATAGCGTAAGATATCGGCCGGATTAACGATTACCCGCTCAATCTTTTTGCGCAGAACCTGGCTTAACTCCTTGACCCATTCATCGACAAAGGGCTCGGCCGTCGCCATGACCACCTGATCATCGCTGACCTTGACCGGCATGATATTGAAACGTTCGAGATAAGCCAGCGGCAGGTTAAGACCGGTAATGGCATGCACATCAAGTTTCAAAGGATCGATATGCTGATAGGCCAGACCGGCTTTGGCCGCCAGCCAGGCGGTCAGGGCTTCCAGGGAAAGCACCCCGCCCGGAGACCGGCGATCGACAATTTTCATGGCCCCGATGAGGATCATGGGATTGATCGGGGTCCGGCGTTTGATCTGCGCCGAACGTCGACAGCGCTCGGCGTCAGCCGCATCAATAAAGCCATCACGCTGCAGCTCCTTAAGGATAAAATCAAGCTCAAGGCGCTGCCCCTGCAGGCTATGATGGTCAGCAAAATTTATCAGGCCTTCATTGTCCATCCGATCAACCCCATATTCAGCAGCTTACATATTTGAGCAGCTTAATTTTATCACATCCCACAGGTCACTTGTTTGCGGTGGTTGTTCTTACACCTAAAAAGCCACAGGCGTCAAGCGCAGGTCGAACTGAAACCGCTGATCAGACCGACAGCTACGAAACGAACCACGCCTGCCGGGAAAAGCTGAGTCCGGGAAAATCCGCTTGACAAGGATTGCGCCAGGTCCTATTTAAGCGGTTATGAAAATTCGCTATAATGCTCCGGTCACCCTGACCCTGGCTCTCCTCTGCTGTGCCGCCATGGGAGCCCACCAACTTACCAACGGCGCCACCACGCGCACTTTTTTTACCGCCTATCCGGGTCTGCACGGGGCCTCGCCGCTGCACTATGTTCAGTTTCTGACCTACATTTTCGGACACGTCAGTTTCGCCCATTTAAGCGCCAACCTCTCGCTCCTCCTTCTGATCGGGCCGATTAATGAAGAAAAATTCGGCTCCGGCCTCATGCTCGAGATGATTCTGGTGACCGCCCTGCTCACGGCCCTGCTCAACGCCTTTTTTTTCAACACCGGGCTGCTCGGAGCCAGCGGCATCGTCTTCATGCTGATTCTTCTGAGTTCATGCTCCAACATTCGGGCCGGCGAAATTCCGCTGACCCTGATTCTCGTGGCAATCCTCTATCTGGGCAACGAACTCTACGGTTCCCTGGGCAGAGACAATATCTCCCAGTTCGCCCACCTCACCGGCGGGGTGGTCGGCGCCTTCTACGGTCTGATCCGGGGACGCAAACGTTAAGGCAACAGCCAGGCAAAAAACAGCGGTTCATTTGCCAACGAAAATATACTTGAATTTGAGGGGTAATTCTAATGGAAACTGTTTCTTCTGAGAGAAAAATCTTCGTTCTCGACACCAATGTTATCCTGCATGACAGTGACTCCCTGCGGCATTTTGCTGATAACGATATTGTTATCCCCATCATAGTGCTTGAAGAACTCGACAACTTCAAGCGCGGCAACGAAATCATCAACTACCACGCCCGTAAATTTGTCCGGACTCTGGATGAACTTTGCGGCGATGCGATATTCAACAGCGGCATCCCGCTGGGCCCCGGTCTTGGTAAAATCAGTATCCGTCTGGATGAAGAGATGGCTCCGGAAATCAAAGCAAGCTTCAGTCCGCTCAAAAAAGACCACCGCATTCTCAACCTCACCTATATCATCACCCGGGAGAATAAAAACCGCAAGGTTGTCCTGGTCAGCAAAGATGTCAATCTGCGCATGAAAGCCAAGGCGGTGGGTCTCCTGGCCGAAGATTACACCAGCGACCACATCAAGGATGTCAAAACCCTCTACACCGGAACCCGAACAATTGAGGATGTCAGCGATGAACTCGTTGACCGCATCTATGCCGACGACCAGCCGAAGATTTCCGAACTTTCCTTAAGTGAGCCGTTAAAATCCAATGAGTTCACAGTCTTGCGCTCCGGCAACAAATCGGTTCTGGCCACCTTTGACGGCTACCAGGAAGTTCTGCGCCGGGTTGAGAAAAAGACCGTCTCCGGCATTACCCCGCGCAATGCGGAACAGATTTTCGCCCTTGACGCCCTGCTCAACCCCAAAATCTCCCTGGTGACCATCTCGGGCAAGGCCGGCACCGGTAAAACCCTGCTCGCCCTGGCGGCCGGCCTGGAGCAGCGCAGCCACTACCGACAAATTTATCTGGCCCGCCCGATCGTCCCTTTGAGCAACAAAGATATCGGCTATCTGCCCGGCGACATCAACTCCAAAATATCACCCTACACGCAGCCTCTTTTCGACAATCTCGGTGTCATTCAGTCCCAGAACCGCGCAGGCAAAAATGCTCCCCATTTCCGGGATCTCCTGGAAAATGAAAAACTGGTTATTTCAGCCCTCTCCTACATTCGCGGCCGCAGCCTGGTCAAGATTTTCTTCATCGTTGATGAAGCACAGAACCTGACCCCGCACGAGGTCAAAACAATTGTCACCCGGGCCGGAGAAAACACCAAAATCGTCTTTACCGGCGATATTTTCCAGATCGACCATCCTTACCTGGACAGTCACTCCAACGGTCTCAGCCACATCATTGCCAAGATGCAGGGCGAAAAGCTCTATGCCCATATCAATCTTGAAAAAGGGGAACGTTCGGAACTGGCGGAACTGGCCAGTAATCGACTTTAAAACGCGGCTTTAACCGATTATGCAACGCAATCTTTTGCGGCAAAACCTAAATCAGGAGAAATTTGATGGCTGAAACGATTGATGAGATAACCATGAACTATGAAGAGGATGGCCAGCTCGTCGTCAAGGAACTTGACAAGGAGATTCTTACCCGCGGCGCCTGGACAACCATTGTCTTCCGCTACCAGCAGTGGGACAAAAAAAAGGAAGATTTCGGCGATGATCTCTATACCATCCGCCGTTACCGCAAGGTCAAAGGCAATTATATGCAGCAGTCAAAATTCAATATCTCCAACCGGGAGCAGGCCGGCAAAATCATTGCAGCCCTGCAGAAATGGATTTGACGACGGCAACGGATATGACAAACATATATTTGATAAGGAGGAATTTCATGCTGACGATTAAAATTTTATTACTGGGCGGGCTTTTCCTGGCGCTTTCCTGCGGAATGCCGACGGTAGCGGCCGCCGCCGATGATCCCCGGGTCGAGATGGAGACCAGTATCGGCACCATGGTCATTGAACTCTACCCCGAAAAAGCCCCGATTACCGTAAAAAACTTTCTTGATTACATCGATTCGGGCTTCTATAACGGCACCATTTTTCATCGGGTTATCCCCGGTTTTGTCCTGCAGGGCGGCGGCTTTACGGCGGAAATGGAAAGAAAGCAGACCCACAGCCCGATCAAAAACGAAGCGGATAACGGCCTGCGCAATCTGCGGGCCACCCTCTCGATGGCCCGCACCTCGGATATCAACAGCGCCACCAGCCAGTTTTTTATCAACCTCAAAAACAACGGCAATCTCGACCACAGCGACCGCGATTTCGGCTATGCGGTTTTTGCCAAGGTAGTAGAGGGCCTCAGCGTCATCGACAGAATGGCGGCGGTCAAAACCACGACCAAGGATCATTACCGGGATGTTCCGGAAGTGCCGGTTGTCATCATCTCGGCCCGGCGTCAGCCGGCAGCCCCGGCCCCATCGCCGACAAAAGAACAGTAAAAAACCGCAACTGTCCGCGGTGAAAAGCTTTATTTATTTTGACCGAGGTTTGCGCTCGACGGTTTATTAAACCACCACCGGAAAAGGAGATCGTCATGTCAAAAAAGTTCAAAGTATTTATTATCTTGCTTTTAATCGCCTTTTTTCTGCCTCTGGCCGGCGCATCCTGCGCCCATGCCCGGCCTCCGCAACCGGGTCCTGATTTTGTCTGGGTGCCGCCGCATACCAACCCCAACGGCGTCTTCATCCGCGGCCACTGGCAGCATAGAGGAGCCACCCCCAAGGGTAAGGTCTGGGTCGAAGGTCATTATAAAGCAGACGGGGAATGGATGCCCGGCCACTGGAGAAAACTCGACCCGCCGCCGCGGCGCGGTGCAATCTGGGTCCCCGGACATAGCAATGCCGGAGGTTTCTGGATCCCCGGCCACTGGCGTTAAAATACTTAACGGCGCCAGAACATCGGGGTAAAAAGTACAAAAACGGTGTACAGTTCAAGACGGCCGGCCATCATGGCGAAACTTAAGACCCATTTAACGAAATCCGGGAAATGAGCATAGTTTTTAGTCGGGCCGACCACCCCGAAACCGGGTCCGATATTACCGAGAGTTGCCAGAGCCGCGGTCAGAGCGCTTAGAAGATCGACCCCGGCCAGCGAAACAGCAAAGGTGACCAGCAGCAGAATGGTGATATAGAGGAAGAAAAATCCTGAAATTGCATAAACAATGGTCTTGCCTACCACCTGACCGGAAAACCGCAAGGGGAAAACAGCCTTGGGATGAATCAGATATTTCATCTCATTGACTGCCTGTTTGAACAAGGTAACGATACGGATCACTTTAATTCCCCCGCCGGTCGACCCAGAACAACCGCCGACAAACATCAATAACAGCAGGATGGCCTGAGCCATATAGGGCCATTTCTCATAGTCGGCCGTGGCAAAACCGGTAGTCGTTAAAATTGAAGCAACCTGAAAAGCGGAGTAACGCAGCGCTTCAGTAAAGCTTTGATAGACTTCCAGATGAAGTTTGCCGGCAATCATCAAGGTTGCCGTGAAAAAGATCAGCAGGTAGGCTTTAAGCTCGGTATTAACGAAAAGGTTCTGCAGATTGCCGGTCAGCAAGCGGAAATGCAACACAAAGTTCATGCCGGCGATAACCATGAAAAAAGTAATCACCCAGTCAATATAAGCCGAATCAAAGTGGGCGACACTGATATTCATGGTTGAGAAACCACCCGTCGCCACAGTTCCGAAGGTGTGCGTCAAGGCATCGAGAAAACCCATACCACCTCCCATCAGCAACAGGGTTTCGACAATGGTCATCCCAAGATAGATATACCAGAGGTACTTGGCGGTCTCGGCAATCCGCGGGGTAATCTTATCCACCGTCGGTCCCGGAGCCTCGGCCTTGACCAGCTGCAGTCCGCCAACCCCCAGAAGCGGCAGAATCGCCACCGTCAGAACCACAATACCCATTCCCCCCAGCCAGTGGGTCAGTGAACGCCAGAAGAGAATGGCCCGGGGCAAACTCTGAATTTCGGTTAAAATCGAGGCCCCGGTCGTCGTAAAACCGGAAATTGACTCAAAATAGGCGTCGCAGTAGGAGGGAATCGTCCCGGAGAGATAAAAAGGCAGGGCCCCAAGTGCCGCGGCCAGCGCCCAACCACCGGAGACAAAGAGAAAACCGTCCTTGAAAGAGGGTTGGCTACGACCCGAATTTCGGGTCACCAAAAGAAACAGACCGACAATCACGACCGTCAACGCAACCGGTACCATAAAGGCCGGCACCACCGCAAACTCGCGGAAATATAACGCCACGGCCACCGCCGTCAGCATGAAAGCGCAGAGAATCAGCAGCAGGTAAGAGATAATCCGTAAAACAATTTTAGGGTTCATAAAATATTTTAACGCAGGAAAAGTTCTTCGAGGGCCGCAACCTGTTCAGCTTTGGCAAAAGTAACCACATTGTCGCCCGCCTGAATAACAAACTCACCATTGGGAACAAAGTTTTTGCTCCCGGCCCCATCCGGTCGATTGACCGCCACCACGAGTGAGCCTGTCGGCAGCTGCAACGCCTTGACCATCTTGCCGGCAATGCGGCTGGATGAATCGACAGTGAACTCAATCGCCTCGGCCTTGCCGTCAAAAATCGAATAGACCCGCCGGATATTGCCCCGTCTCACATATTTCAGAATCGCCCCAACGGAGCTGGCTTTCGGACTGACCGTGGCATCAATGCCAAGCTTATCGGCGATATTGAGATAACCTGACTTGTTGACCACCGGAATCACCCTTTTGACCCCAAGGCTTTTGGCGTAAAGGGCTGTCAGCATATTGAGGGCTTCATCCGGGGTTGTAGCGACAATCAGATCAGAGGCATAAAGCTGTTCGTCTTCAAAAAGCTTCTCGTCGGCAATATCCTCATTGATAACCAGCGCTTCGGGAAAACGTTCAGCCAGGTATTTGCAGTGTTGATAATCTTTTTCCACAATTTTGACACCGCGCCCGGTCGCCAGGAGAAATTCCGTAACATAGCAGCCGATTTTACCGCCGCCGACAACAACGACACTTTGCAGTTTATGGCGAAAGCGTCCGGTCGAGGCAATAATCTTCTCCATATTCTGCAGACTGGAGACGATATAAATACGATCCCCTTCAGCGATCACAGTGTCGCCATAGGGTATAATCACTTCATCGGCCCGACTGATGCCGGCGATAATAAAGTTATGGCGGATATCACTACGAATGGCGCGCAGACTCTTATTGCGAAAAGGCGAATTTTCATCAATAAAGATACTGCGTAGCTGAATGTCGGTATCCTCAAAAAGCAGAACCTCCCCGGTTGCGCCATGCACGATGATATTCATAATCGCCCGGGCCGCCTCAATCTCGGGATTGACCACATAATCAATACCCAGCAAGGAGTTTTTCAGAATACCGCTGCGTCGATATTGCAGGTTGCGCACCCGGGCGATTTTGGTTTTAACCTTGAACTCACTGGCAACCATCAGACATGAGACAATATTCACTTCATCAAGATTGGAAACGGCGAAAAAGATGTCGGCTCCATCAACCCCGGCCTCAGCCAGACTTGCAGGATTGCCGCCCTCACCCTGCACCACCAGACAATCAAGATGATCGGCCACAAATTTTGCCCGCTGCGGATTTTTTTCAATCAGAACCACATCCTGATTACTGGTCACCAGCTGCTCAGCCAGATGGAAACCGACCTCACCTGAACCGGCAATAACAATTTTCATTGACACTCCTGCATGGAAAGGTGGTAATTTTTTTGATAATCAGCCTCCGGGTGCTCAGGTGGTTTCCCTCCACTTCTTAAGCTCAATTTCTGTTTTCCCAGCGCTCATTGCGCCCAAATTGCGGAACTCGCGCTCAGGCGCTCAAACAG
>JAFGVI010000063.1 GCA_016938065.1 Deltaproteobacteria bacterium
AAAAAGACCTGCAGGCAGCCGCCGGCATTCAACGCAGCCTCCTACCAAAAGCCGGGCCAGAACACAAATCATTCGATTTTGCCTGGAGATATGAGCCATGCGTTTCAGTCGGCGGTGACATTTTCAACTGGCTCGAACTTAATGATGGTAAAATAATCGCCTACCTTGTTGATGTCAGCGGCCACGGGGTGCCCGCCGCTCTGGTCACGGTCTCGGTTACGCAGCGCATTCAGCAATATATCAGCACTCATCAAAACAATTTTTCTCCCTGCAGCCTGCTCAAAACCCTGAACTGGGAATATCCGATGGAACGTTTTGATGCCTATTTCACCATGACCTGCACTCTTTTCAATCATGAACAACAAAAGCTGACCTACGCCAGTGCCGGCCACCCACCGCCCCTGCTGCGCCAAAAAAACGGGTCCCTTATTCCTCTGAAGGAAGGTGCCGCCCCGATCGGCATGGGCGGAATTGTGCCCTTCACCGAAACCACCGTCACCTTCGCCCCCGGAGATCTGCTCTTCTGTTATACCGACGGCCTTAATGAATTCGCCAATCCTGAAGATGAGATCTTTGGTTTTAGGCGGCTGCAGGAGGCTCTCGAAAAACTGCATGACGCAACGCCGCAAAAACTTGTCGACGAGCTCTATCGCGAACTGCTTGCTTTCGGTAAAGGCCGCCAGGCCGAAGATGATATAACCATGCTCGCCATCAAAGCCCGCGGGTAACAACACAGTGAGCCGACACGAACGTAAACACAACATCATATCGACCAATAAAAAAGAGCGTGAAAGAAGACCTTCCACGCTCTTTTTTTATTGGTGCAATAAATTGCGGCTATTTTCTCGCCGCCGGATTAATGGTTCCGCCGCAATGGGCCCCTTTCCCAAGCTCATCATCGTAAATTTGAATGTTGGACTTGCCGCATTTGGGACAGACCTTGATATTCTTCTGCTCCGGGGTTAAATGCTTCTCATAATCACAATCCATACACAAGAGTCTTAACGCCATGATTCGACCTCCTTTTACAGCTAAGGTTTATTCATATTGAGGTTTTTGCGAAAGTAAAAACGCTTGAACAAGTATCGCCCGCAGACAATGCCCCTTCACCAAACCTCAACCCTAATTTTTAAAAAATTGACGCAAAAGATCATCGGGCTTGATTGTTTTGCTCTTAGTGCCCCCGTTTTTCCCCGCCGCTTCCCCGAGCTTATCCAATAGTTTCTTTTCCAGGGTTTTCTGCAGCTGCTCCTGAGCCTTTTTTTCATCCAGACGTAATCTCGGACTGGACAGGGTTCCCGCCAGAACCAGACCCACTGCCGCCTCTTGCTTATCATTAAAGGCTTCCTTAACCCACGGATAGCGCTGCGCCATCTCGGCACTGAGTGAACGATTCAAAACCAGTTGCAGAGGAAGATCAAGGCCCCCGTCGAGGCCGATGTCACCCTTGGCCTGCCCGCGCAGCTGGGTTCCGTTCCAAGAGCTGTCAAGCTTGACCTGACCATCCTTAAGTCTGATATTTCCGGTCAGATCATCAACTTTGAGATGCTCCAGTTCTGGCAGCCCCAAAAGCTGCGCCAGCGTCTGAGTTAAAGGGAGGTTGTTAACCGCCCCCTGGCTGAGACCGTAATCCCCGGCCAGCGACAAACTCTTTTTCAGGGTAACTGCGTCGCTCCCGCGACCGCTGAACTGAAATTTGCCCTGCCCGACCCCACTTAAATTATCCTGCAAGGCTGGAGCCGCCATCGCCATCAGAGCCGCAAGTTTAAGCTCTGCAAAGGAAAAATTCCCCTGAAAATCAGGGCGCTCAAGAAAGGGTTTGACGGTAGCTGCCGCCGCAAATGAGCCCCCTGCCACCCCGCCCCGCAGGTCGCTGATGGTCAGAAGAGCATCCTGGTATTGATATTCCAGAGCAAAATTTTCAACTTTGTAGTTTTCATAGACCGCCTCTTTGATCTGGACTTTCCCCTGCGCCGTTAATGCCGGTGGTGACGGCGGGACGGATTTGGACACTTTTGCGGGTTTTGCGGGCTCCGCCCCCTTGCCGGCAGGAGCAGGAACAGAAAGTTTCTGCCCCAGACCGGCAAGATAGGCAAGATTAAGCCGGGCCGATTCTAAATCAAGCACCAGCTGAGGCCGGGAACCCAGGAAATCTTTGACGGAACCACTGACAGTGCACGCCTCATCGGCCTGCTGCAACACTACCCGGTAAACCATTTTCCGGCGATCGAACTCAACCTTGCCCTGAGCTTGAGGACTCAAACCCTGATATTCGACGACCAGGGAAAAGCGGAGTTCGCCCTGACCCCTGATCGACTCCGGTTTAAGATCGCCTAAATCCAGCCGACTTTTCATATCAGCTTTCAGATCAAGCTTGGGCAATTCCCCAGTTGCATCATAAAAAGAGAGCACTGCCCCCGTAATTTCACAGTGCTGCACTACCAGAGCCAGAGGTAAAACCGCAGCGGAGTCTTTATCCGAAGAGGTTTTTTTAACCTCGCCGCCCGGGGAAGCTGGTCCCTTCTGCAACATTTTCAAGCCGGCAAAATTATAGAGCCCCTGACGATCACGCCAGACCCTGATAACCGGCTGCTCTATCCTGACCCGAGTGATCTCCAGCCTTTTTTCGAGCAGAGGCCAGAGACTGTAGCCCAAACTGAACTCCCTGACCGCAACAAAATCGGCTTTGCCGTCAGCCTCCTTAACCACCAGACCGCCGATCTTAATGCCGCTGAAAAGATCGAGGTTTAAAGAAGCAACCTCGACTTCCCGCCCGAGTGCCTCGCGTAACGGCGGCAAAAGCATAGTCCGCAAACGTTCCTCGGTCAGATAAGCTTTCAGAACGATCCCGGCAACAACCAGCAGACCGACGCAGAGCACACCTGTAATCAACAAAATACGAAACAGCTTCTTCATGACAAACTCCCGGTCATCAACTGCATAATGAAAGCAACACTGCAATCATAACATATTTTGTTCAGATAGCAAGAGAAAAGTCCAGACCTGCGGTGATCAAACCGGTTCCAAACTTTTTCAGTCAGATTCGGTCAGCTTCGGTCATGCAGCCCTCTTAGCACAGTTTGCAGGCGGCAGGCGTCAGACCTGTTTGACCAGATCCGACATGAGTACCCCTCCTTTGCTGATATTATCCCGGTCTTCTTCATCGATAAAAATGATAATCGACTCTTTCGGCTTATTGGCGGCCTTGGCAATCACCGCCGTGACCCCTTCGCAGATTTCAGCCTTCTGTTCACGATTAAGCTGCCCGGCAACACGAATACTGACATACGGCATAACTTTCCTCCATGTCCCTTAAGGTTTACAATAGAACCGCCTTTTAATTTTTCCAAAAAAACGGTTGCATTCACATTTCATTATGATACATTAGAAAAACAAGATCAACTAACATTTAATTTTACAGGAGCGGATTATGAGAAAAAAACAGATGATTTTATGTTTGGTCAGCCTGATGTGTGCCATGGTTTTCGGCTCCACCTTCGCCCTGGCGGGGCAAACAGTTAAAATCCCCTATGTCGTTTCTGACGATTCCGGATGGTGGACAGGCCTGGCCATTACCAACCACAGCAGTAGTGCAATCACCGATATGAAACTCTATTTCACAACCGACACAGGGGCTTCCAGCAATTTGGAGTCTCCCCCGGTGATGAAAACCGCCATCCTGGATCCGGATCCCATGATAATCCTCCCTATTTACTACAATACCGCACTGCCGGAAATTGCCGGCAATGCCATCCTGACAAACACTTTAACGGGCCTCTACACCGGTGAAGGCAGCAAAACCCTACCCTCGAATGCGGGCTCAGTCGTCCTCACACACAGCGGCAACCAAGAATTTTCAGTAACCGTCTACATCGGCGGCCCGACCGGGTTTGCCTTCCAGGTTTTCAACTCGGAACTGCCCACTCTTTAAGCAAAACAGTTTCAGCAAAAAACCCTGCCTTCCGGCTTCTGTGACAGAAGCCGGAAGGCAGGGTTTTGTATAAAAGAGGTAACTATTCTATCTTCCATGTGCTCATGGTGCTCAGGTCGGGTACTCAGGTGATTTTCCGTAACGTCCCGCGAAATTCCGGCTGCAGACCGGAGTTAATCATAGCGCCGGTCAAATACCCTCTGGGTTTTACGTTCGCTGCGGGGCAGTTCTCCGTAGGCCAGCAGTTCGACGCGGGGAGTGACCAGAAGACGATGTTTGATCTGGCTGATCAGCGCTTTCTGCAACAACTCATCCTGCTCCGAACCGACACCAGCCTGCCGCTCAACTTTAAGCGTCAGATAGTCGCGGCCATCAGCCTGATGATCAAGATGAATCTGATATTCACTGCCGAGCCCCGCTGTCCCGGAAAGAACCGCGTCAATCTCGCTGGGATAAACATTAACCCCCCGAATAATGAAAACATCATCACTGCGCCCTAAAATTTCACTGTGCCGCGGCATGATCGAACCACAGGGACAAGGGCCGGCAACCGCCCGGGAAAGATCCCGGGAACGATAACGCACCAGCGGGGTCGCTTCCTTATAAAGGGTCGTGTAGACCATTTCCCCGATTTCGCCTTCGGGCACCGGTTCCAGGGTCTCCGGATCGAGAAATTCCAAATAATAATAGTCGGCCCAATAGTGAATGTTCGAGCTGCAATGACAGTTGAGACCTGTCCCCGGACCATAGACCTCAGTCAGACCCGGAATGTCATAAAACTCCTCCAGACCCAAAAGCTCAACGATGCGCCGGCGCATCGCCTTGCTGGTACGCTCAGAACCGCAGATAACCTTGCGCAGACTGATCTGATCCCGCAGGCCCCGACGCTGCACCTCTTCGGCGAGAAGCAGCGCCATCGATGAGGTACAGCACAGGATAGTTGTCGAAAAATCAACGAGAAAAGTACACTGCAGATCAAGATTGCCCGGCCCGGTCGGCAGAGCCATGGCTCCGTATCGCTCACAGGCCAGCTGAAAACCGGCCCCGGCCGTCCAGACCCCGTATCCGACGCAGATCTGCACCCGATCCTCCCGGGTCAAGCCCGCCATCTCATAACAACGACAGAACATGGCCAGCCAGTCATCAATATCTTTCTGCGTGTAAGCAACGACTTTGCGTTTTCCAGTAGTTCCCGAGGATGCATGGATCCTAACGATATCGCGATTCGCGGCCGCCAGCAGCGGCAGAGGATAACCATCTCTAAAATCATCAGCCGTAGTAACTGGAAAACGCCGCAAGTCATCGATCGTTTTAAACATCTCCGGATGTACGCCGACCGTATCAAAACGACGGCGGTAAAAGTCACTGTGACTATAAGCGTGTTGTAAGGTCCAGGCCAGACGCTCGCGCTGAAGCGCGGCCAGCTCACTTTGACTTCTAACTGCAGGGGCATATCTTCTCAACATCTTTCCTCTCTGATTTTCAGCTGCTCAACACCGGTTTCCGTAAAAGGGAGTTAACTTTCGCGGGCCGAGCTCTAAAACATCTCCCCCTTTTTGTCAACCGCCAAATCCGGACCCGGAACAGCCACCTAAGTATACATCGCCGACAAAAAAAAGTTGCATCATCAGGCAAAAGAAAGTATTGGAGGCAGTCAGTAAAGCCTTAAAGCCTTTAAAAAAACAACATCAGCATCAGAAAAGAAGGGGAGAACTCATGCTTAAACTAGCCAAACTCAGTTCGAGATTCGCAGCCTTGCTCGCCCTGGCCGGAATTCTGTTGACCCTGGTCCCCGTAGCCGGAGCCGAAAGTCTGACTTTAAACTATGCAAACTTTCCTCCGGCACCAACGTTCCCCTGCGTACAGATGGAACGCTGGGCCAAGGAGGTGGAGAGCCGCAGTCATGGCCAGATCAAGGTTATGACCTTTCCGGGAGGTACGCTGCTGGGAGCCAAGAACATGCTCGACGGCGTCAAGAAAGGCATCGCGGATATCGGCTGTTTCTGCCCGCCCTACCTGCCGGGACGCTTTCCGCTGCTTGAAGGGGCTGACCTGCCGGTAGGCTTTACCAGCGCCGCCGTGGCCAGCGCCACCCTCTGGGATCTCTATGAAAAATACCGGCCGGAAAGCCTCAACGGGGTTAAAGTCCTGACCATGTTTACCTGTGCTCCGGCCAATCTGATGCTCAAAACAGCAGGGACGACCCTGGCCGACTTAAAAGGCATGGAGATTCGAGGCACCGGCATTTCGGGCCGCTATCTCGAAGCGATGGGAGCCATACCGGTAGCCATGCCGATGTCAGCAGTGCCCGAAGCCCTGCAGAAAGGAGTGGTCAAAGGGGTTTTTTCCTCTCTGGAAATCATGCAGGATTTCAAGTTTGCCGAGCTCTGCGATCATGTTACCATCATCAATGGCCCGACAACTTCTTTTGCGGTCGTGATGAATCTCGAAAAATGGCAGGGATTAAGCCCGGAGATCCAGAAAATATTCAATGACCTGGGTCGCGAACAGGCCCTCTGGACCGGCAACTATGAAGACAACCATGTCAAAGAAGCCCTGGCCTGGTCAGAGAAAACTCATCAGGTCAAAATCAACTCCATCGCCCCGGCGGAAAAAAGCGTTGTCAGCGAAAAAGTCCGCTTCATGACCGATGCCTACCTCAATCAGACCGCCAAAGCGGGACTGCCGGGCCGCGAATTTCTTGAAGACCTTATGACCTTCAAAGCCAAATATGAAAAAGAGTTCTGATTTGAAAACAACCTGCAGATGAACCAAGACCGCTTTCGTAATCTTCTCCTCAAAGGCCAGCAGCTGAAACTGCTGCTGGCCGGCATTGCCCTGCTCCTCATGGTGCTTATCGGCTTTGCCAACGTGGTCTGCCGCAACCTCTGGCAACCGCTGAAAGGATCTTTTGAAATAATCGGCTATCTCGGAGCCGTTACTGTCGCTCTCTCCCTGGGCAGTGCGCAACTCGAAAAAAAACACATCATCGTTGATATCATAACGCGGCACTACACTCCCGGCTGGGGCCGCCTGACTTCAGCAATCGGCCACTTGTGCAGCGCTCTGTTCTTCATTTTGGCGGCCTGGCAGACCTGGGCCTGGGCTGACAACATCCGCCTGACCGGAGAAACCTCGGAAACCCTGCACCTCATCTTTTACCCTTTTATCTACCTCACCGCTTTCGGTTTTGCTTTTCTCGCTCTGGTTCTGCTGTCAGACCTGAGCAGAAGCCTCAAAAACCAGAAAGCGCACCCACCGAGCCGGCATGAGTCCTGAAACTATCGGCATTATCGGCATCATCATGATGATGGCGGCGATGCTTCTGCTCCAGATTCCAGTCGGTTTTGCCATGGCGCTTACCGGTTTTGCCGGTGTCGCCTGGCTACTCTCTTTAGATGCCGCCCTGGCGCTGATCGGTAACGACCTGTGGACGACTTTTTCCTCCTACGGTCTGACTATCATCCCGCTCTTTATCTTCATGGGCCATATCTGTTTTCACAGCAACGTCAACAACCGACTCTACAGCTGCGCCTACGCCTGGCTGGGGGCAACGCGCGGCGGCCTGGCCATAGCAACCGTTGCGGCCTGTGCCGGCTTTGCCGCGATCAGCGGCTCCAATACCGCCACCGCCGCCACCATGACCTCGGTAGCCCTTCCTTCAATGCGCAAATACGGCTACAATCCCACCCTGATTACCGGTTCCATCGCGGCCGGATCAACCCTGGGAGTGGTCATTCCACCAAGTATCGTACTGGTGGTCTACGGCATCTACACCGGCCAATCGATCGCCAAACTTTTTTTCGGCAGCATCATTCCCGGTCTGATCCTTGCGGCTCTACTGGTTCTGACCGTCGTTATCATCTGTCGCCGCCACCCGGACTGGGGCCCGCCCGGAGAGAAAACCACCTTCAAGGAAAAAATATTATCCCTCAAAGGCTCTTTCGAAATGCTGCTCCTCTTCGGCCTGGTCATGGGCGGTCTCTTCGGGGGTTTTTTCACACCCAGTGAAGCCGGAGCCGTAGGCTCATTCTGCGCTGTGGTGTTAAGTTTTTTCCGACGCTCCCTCTCATATAAAAAGTTCCTTGCCGCCATCAATGATACCTTGAAAATTTCAAGTTTTATCATCGTCATCATTGCCGGAGCTATCATTTTCGGCCGTTTTCTCGCCCTCACCCGGCTCCCCTACGCCATCGCCGCGGGTGCCGCCGGGCTTCCGGTCGCCCCCGCAGTTATTCTCTGGATCGTTATTCTTTTTTTTATCATCGGCGGCGCCATCATGGATGCCCTGGGCCTGCTCCTGATTACCATCCCCATTTTCTACCCGCTGGCCGTAAAACTCAACTTTGATCCCATCTGGTTCGGCGTTCTGATTACCATCGTCACAACCATGGGCGCCATCACGCCGCCGGTCGGCGTCAACGCCTACGTCGTCGCCGGCATGGCCGAAGATATTCCCCTCTCAACCATCTTTAAAGGCATCGCCTATTTTCTGCCGACCTACATCATTACCATCATTCTGATCGAAATCTTCCCGCAACTGATCCTCGGACCCGCCGCAGCGGTCTTTTAACCGGTAACCCAGGCGTTAAGCCCGTCTTCAACCTGACGCATCAGAAAATTCAGGGTCTCAATCCGGCCGGAACTTTTCGCCTCTCTTTCCATCTCTTTAAAAAGTTCGGCCAGGTGAGCCAGTTGCGGACCGCTGAAATTATTGAAAGTGCCCTTTAAAGCGTGGGCAAAGAAGGCAACATCGGACAACCCGGCGCCGACGACAGCCCGGCGTAATGGAGGAAGGTACTCGGTTAAGGTCTCACAAAGCGCCTCGACAACCTCAACCCCCTCCTCCGGACCGAAACCCATTAAAACCAGATCATCACCTAGAAGCTTATTTAAAAACTCTCGATCAATTTTCACAATTTCACTCCTTTATTATAATTGTACCCGATAATTGTACCCGCAAATCAGAACTTTGCAGTTGTTCGCAAACCCCACATAGTGTATGATCGCTGGTGTGGTGAAAAACCATAGCAAAAAAACACTTAACGTGCCAACAAATTAACCGTAATTTGCCATGAAGCTTCAACAAAAGATAAATATTTCGATCATCACAGCCTTCTTCCCTGTGATGATTACTATCTTAACCATCTCCTTTTACGCCAAGGAGCAGGCCCGCAAAACTTTTTTCCAGGAAGCTGAAACAACCGCGAATCTGGTTGATTTCGCCTGTCAGCAAGAGATCAGAAAGCTTGATCTGGCAATCAAGGCAGTGCTCAGTGACGACTCACTGGCAACCAGTTTTCACTATGATCTTAAAAATACACTTAACTTCCGCTGTCGGTCATTAAGTAAAGAATTCGGCCTGACCCTGCTCGCTTTTTTCACCCAGAACGGCACCCTCTCCTCTTTTTACGCACCGCCGGTACAGAAAACTGCGGCAGAAGCTGAAAATGAGCATAAAATCTCTCTCCTGCTTAAAACCCTGCAACTCCCTCACAGCGACGCCAGCAATCAGACCCTGGCCACCATCAACGATCAGCTCTATCTTCTCTGCAGAGCCCCTCTGGTACTGACTGACGATGGCATGGTGGGCTCTTTTGCTTTCGTCATCCCCTTTCCTTCAGAAACTTTTTTCAATGATATCTACGCCAACTCCTCAGGTACCGTTGAAGTTGCCTTCTGGCGTGGAACTGAACTGTTAGCCGGCAGTCCCACCATGATCGCCGCGCCGGACTACAGACGCCAGCGCCCAACGCAAAAAAAACGGGCCCTGCGCCTTGCAAACGGATCATCCTGGGCGGGCATCAGCTACCCCCAGCTCGAACTTGCGGCAACCACTGGCATTGTCGATCTGGTCTCTGAAATTATGATCAACACGACCCCGGAAGAAGAGCGGATCAACCAGATCATCACCCTGACCGTGGCCACCGTCCTGGTGGCTATCTTAATTTTTTCGTTAATCCTCTTTACTCTCGGTCACTACATTGTCAAACCACTGAGAAGCATAACACAGGCTACGAAAGATGTTATTGAAAAAGGCACCCTGCCCGAATACAAACCCATGCAACGCCGCGATGAAATCGGCTATCTCTGGAGTGTCGGAGCCAAAATGGCGGCAACCCTGCATCAGGAAAAAATCAGAGCGGAAGAGGCCAACCGCGCCAAATCAGAATTTCTGGCCAACATGAGTCACGAAATCCGCACCCCTTTAAACGCAATTTTAGGCTTCACCCAGATCCTGCAGGAACACCCCCTGAATCAGGAAGAAAAAACCTATTTAAATTACATCAGCGAATCCGGCCACCATCTTTTACAGATCATCAACGAGATTCTTGATATTGCCAAAATTGAAAGCGGCTCAATGCTGCTTGAAGAACTCGATTTCGACCTCAACCAGCTTCTGGATGAGGTCGCCGTCATCATTCGCGGTCACATGAAACCTGAAATTGAGTATCGCCTGCCCCGGGTTCAAGGGCTGCCGCGGGTCTGCGGTGACGAGCTTAAACTCAAACAGGTTCTTATCAATCTTATCAACAACGCCAGCAAATTCACCGACAAAGGCACGATCGAAATTCAGGTTACAGTCAAGGAGATGGATGAAAAGGCCCTCGAACTGCTCTTTTTTGTCCGCGATACCGGCAAAGGAATTGCTCTGGAAAACCAGCCCCTGGTATTTCAGAGTTTCACTCAGGAAGACTCTTCCATTACCCGTAAATATGGCGGTACCGGCCTGGGCCTGACGATTTCCAAAAAAATCGTCGAACTCATGGGCGGTCGCATGTGGCTCGAAAGTGAGCCCGGAAAAGGCACCACCTTCTATTTTACCGTGCGGCTGGCGCGTTCCCATAAACCCGCCCCCAGCCCCGCATTCAACCCCGCCAGCAATCTGATGATCCAGGATTGCAAAATTGCGGTAGTTGACGACAATCCGCTTAACATCTTGATTATTGATAAGATTCTGCGCCCTTATGGAGCCCGGGTTTCCGGATTTGCAACCGCTGAGGAATTTCTCAACCACCTGAAAAACATTGCCCCCGCAGACTGCGACCTGATTATCAGTGACATTCAAATGCCTAAAACCTCGGGCATCGAGCTGCTGACCCTCTTGCGCGCTCAGGGCTGCAAAACACCAGTGATTGCCGCATCATCCGAAAATATTCTGAAACAGAACCTGCAGAACAAATTTGAGGCCTTCATCTACAAACCGATTATTAAAGATGAACTCTTAAACGCAATTGCCGGGGTGCTGGCGCAACCGACTCCTGGCCAACCCGCCCCCAGCGACAACAGCCTTTATCAGAATCTGCGGATTCTTGTGGCCGAAGACAACAAAATCAACCAGATGCTGATTAAAAAGATTTTGGGCGGTTTAAAACCCCGGGTTCTTACCCTCAAGGCCGACGGCCGGGCAACGCTGGAGGAAGCCCTGAAAGAACCTTACGATCTGGTTTTAATGGATATCAATATGCCGATTATGGATGGTCTGACGGCGACCCGGGAAATCCGTAAAACCCTGCCGGAGTTGCCGATTTACGCACTGACCGCCAACACCATGTCCGGCGATCGCGAAAAATGCCTTAACGCCGGCATGAACGGTTTCCTGGAAAAACCCATTAATCCTGATCATCTGAAAGAAATCCTGCAACGCTATGTCTGATGCGAAATAATGAGACAATCGGTTCCCACTTCCGACATTATCAATGACCTCCTCGCCGAAAACTGGCAATTACGCTGGCAGGTTCTTACAATCTTTTACCAGACGCAAATCATGTTGCGTGATTTTGCCCGTTCGTCACGCGAGTACAAACAGGCCAGCGCTTTATGCTCTGAGATGGCGGGCCGCCTTAACGGCCCGAGCGATGTCAATCTCAATCTGGTTCTGACCGCAGCCTGGTTTCTGGGAGGCAGCTCTTTTCTGCTCCTGGCCCTAGAAAAGATCGGAGTGACTGACCCGGAAACTGGCGACCAGGAAACCATCCTCCTGAAAAAACCGCTTATCAGCAACAATTCTAAAATCTCTTTTTTTGACTATTTTCACTCCCTTTTGCGCCGCAACAAAGCCGTTGACGCAACCACGGCAACTGCCGGCAGAATTTTCCCCCCGGAAATCTGCCTGACCCTGCTCTGTGCCATTGCTGAAGCCGAACCCCGCCGCAGGGGGCTCGCCCTTTTGAGAAACCATTACCCGAAAGTTTTCTTCAATGAGCTGCTCCTCGGAGATAAGCTTTCGCTCCTGCAGGAAAAACCTGAACTGCTGGACTTTATCGCCCCCCCGCTCTCCTCCGCGGCTGAAATTATTATCACGGAGATGGTATCTGAACTGCTGCACGCCGACAATCCCGCCAGGGACGTGGCCGTTGCTGCGGCAGGACGCCTAAAGCTTGAAAAATGCCGTCCGCAATTACGCAAACTTCTCGATATCAGCCCGTTTGCGGCAGGCGCTCTAGCTCGTCTCGGCGACGAAGAAGGCTGCAGAAAATTACTTAAAGCCGGCAAATCATGGCGCCGCAAGATACGCACGGCCGTACTGGCCGACCTCGCGGGCTGTAACGACCCGGCAGCCCTTGATCTCCTGGAAAACCGGGCGCGTCAGGGCAGTCTTGATGAAAAAAAAGAAGCTTTAGCGGCTTTGGGAGAAAGGCGCAGTCCCGAAGCACTGCGCACCATCTGCGCCCTCCTTAAGCAGACCAGCCGGACAGATGAGCTTAATCTGCTCCTTCAGACCCTGTCGGGCACACCCTGGCCGGGAGAAAGTCGAGCGGCCGCCAACCAGCTGGCCCGCCTGGCTGAAAACCTTGAGCTCTACCCGAAACTGTTGCAGGCGCTGGCAGCCCTTGAATATGGCGAAGAGTGGGGCGATATTTTAGATAAAATCAAAAGCCCCGTTCTAAAACCGCACTACCGGGAAATCGCCCTGTTCATGACCCGCTTCGCTGAGCAACCCAAAATCCGCCAGCGCCTGATAGCTCTAACCAGAGACATTGACTGGTCTTTTTCCTATCGCCTGCTGAATCTTCTAACTCCGGAGCTGAAACGCACCGACATTCCGCAGTTGCTCACCCTGCTTGACGACCGCGAAGAGGGTCGGGCCCTGACCATTAAAGAACGTCTGACCAAAGGCCAGGACCTTGAACGCCTCCCGGAGGCTCTGGCCGAATTTTTCGGCATCCATCCGGAGATAGCCAATTTGACCATCGACCGGCTCCTGACCGCTGTCATCTGCGGCAACCAGCCCACCAGCGAAGAACTCTTTGCCATCCTGGCCCGCCAACCATCGGGTTTAAGTGAACTGCTGCTCGGTTACCCTCCCGGCAGCGATTACAAGGCCGATGCCGAGCAGTATTTCCCCTTGCTCATGGCCACGCACTGGCTTGCTCAAATCGAGGTTGACGGCAGCGATTGTTTTGCGATAGTAATACACCGGACCCGGCGTTACAGCGGATTTTTCCGCCAAAGCATCATTGCGGCTCTCAACCTTCTGCTGGATCGAAAAAACGAGCTTGACAATTTCGACTGCCTGCCTGTTCTAAACAGGATTATTGACTTTATCCGCGGGCGACCCCACTATGAGGCGCTGCGCGAGAAGCTCCTGTTGCGCATCACCCGCATCACCCGCAACTGCAGGGAGCTTAAGGTCTACAATGAAGCCTCGCAAACCAGGGAACTGCGCATTTTCAAGGTAAAGAAACTCTAAGGTTAAAGGTACTGATGGCTAAAACAGTCTCTATCTTCTTTAACAATGTCAACCTGCAGATCTATAGTCAGGATGAGGAGAGCGGGCGGATTGAATCGGTTCATCTGGGCGAAATTTCGACCACAGTCGAGATTAACACCCCCAAGGGTCCGGAGAAGATCCATCTGGTCCCCGCCATGATCTGTTACGCTGACCGTATCTATTGCGGCCAGGAGGTTTTCAGCCAGAAAAAATTCAGCTCCCCGGCCACCTTCAAATACATGAAGCAGTATATGGCCAAGAGGCAATTTCTGCCCCGGATTATCGGTGACCAGGAGATCAGTACCTTCCAGGCCGCCACCGATCTGCTCATCAATATCATCGACCGCATTCATGATCTCTACGGCAAGGATCAGGTGGCGATGATCGTCTTTATCGTCGAACCCCTTAACTTTTCGGTTTTCGCCGCAACGATTGAAGAGTTCTGTCTGCGTATCGGCCTGATCAACTACAAGGTTGTCGACGAGGCGGTATGCGCGCTGCTGGCCTACGATCTGGCCAACCAGATCGACCAGCACCTGATCTATCTCCACTTCGGCTACACGACCATTGATCTCTACCTGGTCAAAATTGTTGAAAGCAGCCGCGAACCCCGGCTTCAGAGCGTCATCATCTGCAGTATGCATAAAAATTACGGCGGAGCCGACATCGACAAGGTTATTCAGAACTACTTTGCCGACAAAGTCCCCCTCAATATGAAAAAAGCCCGCGAGATCAGAGGTAAACTCAATATAAATCCGCAATACCGGGAAACTTTTAATGACGTCGAACTCAGCCTGGAACGCAGCGAGCTGCACAAGATGCTTGACCAGAAGGGTTATGGCCGGGAATTGCAGGTTCTTTTACGCGACCTTTTCGACCTTGCTTCAGGTTTCGGGGTTACCTATGAAAATGTCGGTTATGTTCTCGGTACCGGCCTGAGCCTGCCGACCCATTACTATAAAGACATTATGAAAAGTTTTTTCGGGCCGAAATTCCTGAGCCAGAAAGCGCATGAAGCCATTCCTATCGGGGCCTTGCGCTACCTCAAAAAAGGAGGGCTGCAGGCGACGATCAAGGCCAATTACGCCATCCGCAGCCGCACCGCCAAAGGAGACGGCTACCGCTACGACATTATCGTCCCCAAAGGTACCCCCTACCCCACCCAGAACGGCATCACCAGTATCGTCGCCAACGGCTTCTTTGCCGGACAGCTGGAGGTCGAACTTGATATCTTCCGCATGGATCGTCCCGAAAGCAGCTGCGACCGGGAAATCGTTATTGACGATACCGGACGCATGCAGCTCGAAGAAAACCTGGGCGACGAACAGCAGTCATTTATCAATGAGGCGCGCCCGGAGATTATTCCGCTCGACCCACCGGCTCTGGATAATGAACAGCGCCTGGAGATCACTTTCGATATCAGTTTAAATTGTGATCTGCTGATTACCGTTAAAGACCTGCGCCGTAATCAGACGATCTGGAAACGAAAAAAATCGGTGCGTCTGGAATGAATAAAAAATCACAGAACCAGAACCTGTCAACCGGCCCCGGCACAAGCATGGACCAGGAACCGCACATTCACATCAGGATTACGGCAGACGGTGAAATCTGCGCCTGGGGCCTGGATCGGAAAGGCGAAGAGCGGATTTTCAGCTTGACCGGCAATCAGGATTTGATTAATAAATGCAAAGCAATGTCCTATAATTTATGCGGTTAAATCCGACATCTCAGGAGCAGGGGAGCGGCAATGACTTTTCTTGATCGTTTCAACACCACAATCCGCAGCAACCATTCACTGATCAACATTGTCACCTACGAAGAGGCCCGTTTTCTTTCGATGATGGGCGAGTCGCCTCTTTTCAAAGACAAGAATATTATCATGTGGGATCTCGGCAATGGTTTTAAAGCAATCAAAGGTGAGTTGGGCGGCATTAAAAACAAAGATCGCGCCGACCCCATCAACTGCCTCTCCGAAATCGGCAAATTCACCGGCAATGCGATCTTCATCCTGCGAGATTTCCACCTCCATTTTCGGGAAAGTATTATTTTACGCTCGCTAAGAAACCTCAATCATGATTTACAGTTCACCAAGAAAACTATCATTCTGACCACCCCGACAGCGACCCTTCCCGTCGAGCTGCGCGAAGATGTCTGCCAGATCGAATTAGAACTGCCCGGCTATCCTGAAATTGAAAAAGAGCTTGACAGTGTTGTTGTCAGTGCCGCCCAGGGAAAACCGCCAACCCCGCAACTGAAAGAGAAGATTGTTGAATCTACCCTTGGCCTCTCGATGGTCAATATCAAGAATCTTTTTTCTAAAATCATCATCACCCACGGCTCAATTGATGAGCGCGCAATTGAAATAATTCTCCAGGAGAAGCGCGGCATCATCAAAAAAGGGGAAATTCTTGAGTTTTTTCCGGTACAGGAGAGCCTCAACGATATCGGCGGCCTTGAAAATCTTAAGGCCTGGCTGCGCAAACGAAGTCAGGTTTTCACTCACAAAGCCAAAGATTACGGCCTCCCCGCACCCAAAGGCATTTTAATTATAGGCATTCAGGGAACTGGTAAAAGCCTGACTGCCAAGGCGACGGCCGGCCTGTGGAAACTGCCCCTGCTACGCATGGATCTGGGCAAGGTTTTCGGCAGTCTGCTGGGGGAGTCGGAACAGAACCTGCGCCAGGCGATTCACCTGGCGGAAACCATCTCTCCCTGCATTCTCTGGGTTGATGAACTTGAGAAAGCTTTCGCCGGCAGTTCGGGTTCAGCCGGCGACGGCGGTACCTCGGCCCGCATTCTCGGAACCTTTTTGACCTGGATGCAGGAAAAAACCAAGCCGGTTTTTATCATCGCCACCGGCAACGATGTGGCCCAGCTTCCCCCGGAACTGATGCGCAAAGGACGTTTTGACGAAATCTTTTTCGTTGATCTGCCCTCAGCCTCGGAGCGTCAGGCAATCTTTAAGGTTCTGCTCGAAAAAGTGCGTCCCGTGATTCGCCAGTTCGATCTGGAAAAACTGGCGGCCGCGACCACCGACTACAGCGGAGCTGAAATCGAACAGATTATCTACGACGCCATGTTCAACGCCTTTGACGACAATCAACGCGAATTTACCGAAGCTGACATTCTCGCCAGCGTCAGTGAAATCATACCAATATCACGCTTGATGAGTGAGAAAATCGACGCACTTAAAGCCTGGGCGGCCCAACGCACCCGCAAGGCCAACAGTGAGTTATAATCATCTCAAGCAACAGCTTTAAACGCTTGCAAATGGAGAGCAGCCATGTCCCACTTCACCAAGATTAAAAGTAAGATAGCCGACTTAGTCTTTCTCAAAAAAGCAATCAGCGATATGGAGCTGGAGTATCAGGAGGGCAAATTGAAAGCCAAAGGCTGGCTCTGGAAAAAAGAGAAAGCCGAACTTATCATCCCCACCAAAAGTGGCTACGATATCGGCTTTCGCTTTAATGGTGAAACCTACGATGTTGTCGCTGACTGGGACTCCATTAAGGACGTTGACCAGACAACCTTCATGAACACCCTGAACCAGCGCTACGCCTACAACGTGGTCAAAGACACTCTGACGCAGCAGGGTTTCCTGCTCACTAATGAGGAAAATAAAAGCGGTACCCTGAATTTGACCTTGAGCCGCAATCTATAAAACTGCCTGCGAAACCTACGGGAGCTATAAAAATGGAAAAAATCGATATCTCTATAACGGAAGATGGAGCTGTCAACCTGCAGCTGGCCGGCTTCGAGGGAGGAAAATGCCTCGAAATAACCAAGATCCTGGAAACTCTGCTCGGCAATGAAATTGTGGAACGAAATCTGACCAGTGAATATTACACTGCTGAAAACGTTAAAATTGAAGAAAAGCTGCCCGGCTCTTGAGTGTAAAAAAACCTGCAGCTTCGCGCCCCTGCACCATAAATTAAAAAAAACCAATTTTTTTTCGAAAAATTTTGCAAATAACTTGACTTGCAGCACCAGTCAGCTATAATAGCATTATCAATATATCTGAACGTTTTTTTCGAGCTGCAAAGCACTAAAATTCACATAATTTTAATTTTCCGGAGAGCAGAGATGAGCCCCAGTCAGATACGGAGTTACAGTCGCAGTTACAGCTGCCAGAACAATGATTCAGCCGATATTTTTGAACTCATCCAGAGCATTCCAACCCTGACCAAGATAGGGGCTGTCTGCTTGGTGCTGGGTAAGTTCATGGGCATCATGGCTATTCCGGCGGCTTTTATCCCCTCTCTCAACATTCTCGTTATCCCCCTGATTTTCGCTTGGGGATCTTTGGTTTTTTGCGCCATCGCTCTCTGCTCGGTTGACCACTTTAAAAAGAAAAGAGTTGAGTCAAGAAAGCAGACGGTCACTGATATAACCGCACTGTTGCAGGGATCATCAGCATTAAGTGAGGAGGAGACGCTTGAAGAACTAGGCCAGGAAGTGCTGGAATCAGCGGTTATCATTCCTTTTGCTGTCGGCCAACGTTAGAACGAACCCCGAACAAAACTGTCTGCGGACATTGACAAAGCACTCGCATTTATTTGCGAGTGCTTTGTTATTTGATTCATGACTTCCCATCTGACCATCACAGCAACCGAAACGGAAAAAACTCCTCCGCCAAAAAAACATCGCCTCAGTCCTGGCTGTGAACCACCTTGTAAGCATACGCCGAAAACCCCTCAATCCAGTTACAATAACCATCAAAAACAAAAAACATAGTCTTCTGATACAGGAAATAATGGGTTTGCTCCTGTTTTTCGTTGACTATATAACTCAATTAATGTAATTTAATGTGTCATATGACACCAGGCTATTTTTGGCAACATTCGCCGGTGCAAAAACCAGAAAGCGCAGGCGGACTATTTAGACAGAGGATTTTTAAATGGCTGGATTACAATGGCGAAAGCTGAGGCTTGTGGCCGGGCTGATCTTGGGATGTTGTTTGCTGGCAACATCCGGATTTGCCCTGGAATTGGGTGGGGCGGATCTGTCGATGAGAAGCTCCACTAAGTATCAAATGCAGTGGTCGGATAGTCCAGCAGACCGCATGAGCGTCGATGACAGAAGGGATCAGGATATTTTCGAAACCCTGAGTATCGATGCCAACTGGCGTAACCTGGGTTTGACCTTCTCCTCCATGGCTACCTATGCCAAAGACCTGGACGGTACACCTCAGGGATCAATCTTTCAGGATTATACCGACAGCCGCGGATCGCATCGCCAGGATTTTGAGTGCTACTACGCTTACCTGGAAAAAACCGGGCTCTTTACCGAAGGCCTCAGCGTGCGGGTCGGACGCCAATATGCCTATGGCGCTGAGACCGTACAGTTTGATGGTCTCTGGACCCGCTATGAACAACCTCAATGGTTCGGTTTGGAGGTTGAAGCTTTTGGCGGTCTTGCAGTCCAGCACTACCATGATCTCGGCCCCGACGGAATCGGCGGCGCCAATCTGCGCGTCCGCCCTCTGCCGGGACTGGCCCTGGATTTGAATGCGCTGTTTTTCGAAGAAACCTCATGGGAAAGTTCTCTCTGCTGGCAGCCTTCAGAACTCTGGAAATTCCGCAGTCGTCTTGCTTTTATCAACGACAATACCCGCTTTTTCGACAGCAGTCTGGAAACTACGATTGCGGCAACCGGGACTGTCCTGGACTTCTCATTCTATCGGCGCTATGCAATCGCAGCCAAAGCCGACTATCTTTTCGACTTCAGCTATAGCCTTGATGAAGCGTTAAGTTCGGAAATGAACCGCCTCTCTCTGATGCAGGAACAGGGTTATCTCGAATTTGACATCCGCATCAATCAGCCCATTCCTCAGGTAAAAGGCCTCAGCCTTTTCGCGCGCTATACCAATCGCAGTCTCGCGCATGGCGAGGACGAGAATCTCTACAATACCGACTTTGAGAGGGTCACGGCCGGTTTTGACCTTGATCAGTGTTTCGGCTGGCAGGGCTTTCACTGCAGTGCCGGAGTCAGTCAATGGTGGGAGGATCGTGATAAATTCTACGAAGGGGAATCAACCTCATGGTTCGTCGATCTGGAACAGGAGATCTTCCATCGTCTCAAGCTTGAAGCCGGCTACTATCATAAAAGTGAAGACGTCAACAGTCTGATCGAAGATGAGGCTTCAACCAGCTACAGAGCGGCGGTAGCCTATCGCCTCTGCGACTATTCCAAAGTCGAAATTGCCTACGAATATGCTCAGGATGATTTCTATAAAGATGAACTGGGGGTTGACTATATTAATACTTTAACCATAACGCTGGATCTCAACTTCTGAATTCAGAACTCCAAGCCGAAAACTTTTTACTATAACAGGCAAATTCTATGAGTAAGCAAAAGAGAAAATTATTCTGGTTCGGGCTTGCCGCGCTCGTCATCGGGGCTCTGGGTCTTGGAGCCTGCAAAACTTCAGTAGGCCTGAAATTCAGTCACCGCTTTCATATTGTCGAACAGGAAGCAAGCTGTGATCAGTGTCATAAAAAAGGCGACAACGGCAACTTTCTTGCCGCCACGATGGCTGACTGTCAGGAGTGTCACGAGTTTAATCCGGAGGAACCATCTGAAGCATGTCTCCTCTGTCACACCCCGGAGAGTGCAACTAAGGATTACGCCATTGAAAAATCAGAAAAACCAGCCAAATACGCTGACCTGATTTTCAGTCATGAGCCGCACGCCGACTTCAACTGTGACAGCTGTCATAAATCTTCAAGCAAAGATTTCGACCTGAACAACAGCCCGCTGATGACAACATGTATCAGCTGTCACACAAAACAGGGTGCGCCGCAGGAGTGTGAAGCCTGCCACAAGGTCATCAGAGCTGAACAAGCGCCGGAAAGCCATGCGCAGGATTGGGAAAGTAGACACGGCTTCGCCAGCCGGCTCTCCAACAGTTGCGCGTATTGCCATCCGAACCGCCAGGCCTTCTGTGAAAAATGCCACCAGACTGAGAAACCCAAAGACCACATCTTCAGCTGGAAGACCACAGGGCACGGAGTTGAGGCCAGCCATGACCGGCGGATCTGCGCCACCTGCCACACGGCAGGTTACTGTATCGATTGCCATAAGCATCAGAAGCCGGTTTCGCATTTTACCGGAGACTGGATGGCTTACCAGAGAGAAAACGGGCATGCTGAAGCGGCGCGCCGTAATTTCCGCAGCTGCAACGTCTGCCATGAAACCGGAGAATGCATGAAATGTCACAAAGGCATAATTTTAAGAAAGTAGTAAACCATAAAATCACTTATTTATTGAATGTTGCAAATATTTTAACCTTCGGAGGTAGCTCGATGAAAAAACTTATCCCCATTATCCTGGGGGCCTTCCTCATGGCCCTCGCCCCGTTGCTGGCAAGTGCGGCACATCCCCCGGTAGTGCTTTACGATACGCAGGGCAACCGCATTATCGACCAGTTGAACGATGCTGATACCACAACGGCAGTCAGTGGCGCAGTGTACAAACAGGGCCCGGCATACAGCCCCAAACAGACCTGCGGCAAGTGCCATGACTACAACTCAATCACTAAAGCCTACCACTTCCGCGAAGGAACTACCCCCGGGGTTAACGGCGGTATAAGCGATACCTGGGTGAGCGAAAACAAAGATAACAATCTGCAGAAATATCTGACCCATGCCTACGGCCATCTGTTGAGTCCCGGCCAGTTTGGAGCGTGGTGACCCCCCTCCTACCGCCAGTTGGCGGCAAAAGGAGTTCGCGGCAGCAAGAATGCAACATTCACTTCGGAAGGAAAACCTTACTTTTTTGATATGGGCGCTGCTGACCATATGACCGTCTGTTATTCCTGTCATCCTGGCGGCGGCCCGGTTGAAGGTGTGGTCAACAGTGATAATACGGTAACCCAGTTTACCGACGAAAATCTCGCTCCGCTCCATACCTATGACCGTGATTTCTACGGCTACGATTCAAATGATCTGGTCAAAGCCCTCTATGGCGCCGACATGACCTCAACCGCTTCCATAGCTGACACCATGTCTGACATCGGCGAGCCCCGCCCCCATGACTGGAGCAAATCCGGGGTTATGGAAGCCGATTGCCTGCTCTGCCATGTCGACCCTGAAAGCAGCTACGCCTATCAGGCGGCTGACGGTCTCAAGGTTCAGCCTTTTCGTCCGCGCTTGATGATTTTTGCCGATCGTGACCCCCAGACCCAGAAAGTCCAGGAGATTTCACTGGGCATGCCGACCAGAGTAGGGCTCGAAAACAGCACAGCCATGAACTATACCGACGGAGCTCAGCGAATGGGCCGCCCGACCCCGTTTATGGCGCTGGCGCATCTGCCCAAGGAGATCGTCGGCGAAATGATGCAGATGTGGGTTGATGGTCTACAGCAGATACAATCCAGCGGAGTACAGCTGCCGTACGCACTGTATGGCCAGAACGTCATGAAAATCTGGGATCCGGCCACCGGCATGCTCAAATCCGAATATTGCGCCAACCCCAATGGGGTAGCCGATGAAATGGGTCGTCTGCAGAACGCTCAGGCCGCTCTCGGTCAGTTCTTCATGGGCTTTCTTCAGTATTTTAAGGATAAAGGTCTGATGCCGCCGAACGGCGACATGAATATGCTGATGGGCATGATGTTCAACGACTTTATTTATGCCTATCAGATCAAATTCAACATGCCCGGCAGCGATATGTTTCTACCGGTACCCTACGGGCTCAGGGCCTATGAACCGGGAAAATTCTACTCCAACTGGGACAGCTGCGACGCCTCAGTACGTGACTTCGTCCGGGCCGGTGTCATTGAAGGCGAAGGCATCCCCTACACCGGCAAAGTTGGTGAAGAGTACAGCGGCGCAATGTACGCCATGGGTCTGGTCATGCAGGGCAACTATCAGTATGTTGACCAAGCGACCGGACAGATTGATCTTTCACTGGTCATCAAGGATATTCAGGAAGGCAACATTCCCAACGGCATGGTCAGCCCCACTTTACACGAACTCCTGCCCAGTTTTTTTGACATGATGCCGACCGCAAACCTCATGGGCCTTGATTTCAACCACGATGGCTCCCCCACATCCTACGTCAAAATCAACCGTAACGGGGATGAATGGCAGGCTAAAGCCTATTACAATACCGGCGACCTCGACAGCAACGGTGCCATCCCCATGGCCGAAATGTTTGGCGGCGAAGCAGACATCAACAGCTCTAAATGGGTTAAGGTCTGCGGGCAGTGCCATGTCATGACCAAAGATCACGGCAACAGCGAATGGACCCGGGGCCGTACCTATATGCTGGGCATGCCGGCAGACTGGGTTAAAAACGGCAACTACGTTAACTTTACGGATGATCGCGACGCCATCGGCTACGACGTGCATATGTCGAGTCAAAAAATCGGCTGTGGTGCCTGCCATCTGCGTACAACCGGTAATAATGAGAATAAACACAACTTCCTCAAAGGGGTTGATACCGCCCATATGGTGCGTAACGACCTCGACGCCAATCCTCGGCCCAAAAGTTGCGAGGGTTGTCATCTGGCCGGTGAAGATAGCCATGCTCCAAGCCCCATCGCCAAACACGAAGAGGTCTTCGGCGAGAATACTGGACGTCATCTGGCAGTGGTTTCCTGTCAGGCCTGTCATACCCCGTATCGCAAAACCTGGCGGTTCCGGACTTTCGATGATACCTTGGGCTACTATGCCAACTTTGACAACCTGATGGGTTACAATGTTCTGGCGGATCAGCAGGCCGGCATCATGGGCGATGGTAAAGGTATGGCTTTCCCCGGCCCCGCCTATGCCCTGCAACCGGTATACGGGACATCACCCGGTTACGGTATCCCCCATTTCAATATGGTCAGTCAGCAGATTTCTGCTGATGGAAAGGGCATCCAGTCGATGGATTTCGTCTCCCAGATGGTCAACTATTTCAATATGGATGGTGAAGCCGATCCCGGACATCTGGTCAACGGTATGCCGACCAACTTTAAATTTGATTTCTGGAACTATTTCCTCCAGATCAGCTATGAAGGCTACAAACAGATGGGCGTACCGCTTGACTATAATCCGCAGCAGCCCAATCTGAGCTTTCCACCGCTTTACTATGCTAATGGCATCAACGGTTATCCGCAGGTCGTTATCGGCAACCCGATTACTGTTATGACCTGGGTTGATGTTAATCCGCAGCCTGATGCCGAAATGTCCGATCTGCCTTATGGCGGAGCCAAGGTCCTTTATATCAAAGAGCTTAACGCCACCGTCCAGGCATACAAACGGCCTATTCAGCTGAATATGATTTCACCGATGGAAATGGCCATGATTCCGGCCAACGACCCGACCTATGCTGAAAATCCCTATGTCGGCAAAGTTATCCTCAAAGACAGCGGCTATGTCATTTATGATCATACCGGCGACATGTTTCCCGATATCTGGTGGGATGAGGATGTAAAAGCCGTCCAGGCCGCCCTAACCACCGTACTTAAATCAGAAGGTGAGACTGATCCGCATCCGGTGCTGTTTATTGCAGCTCACTATTTTTCGGATACACACGGGGTTAAACCGGCGGATGTCGCCCTTGGCGCCAAATCCTGTAATGACTGTCACGGCAGCTCAGCTACTTCTGCCGGGGCCCATCGGGTCACCGACCGGAACATCGTCTATATGCCGTGGTCACCGCCCTGGTTTACTGAAGCAAACCGCTTCATGCGCTACAACCCGGAAAGCGGCAAGATGGATATGAAGAACCCCGATGGACTCTTTCTTGTTGATGGTGAGGTTGACTATATTCAACCCATGGTAGCCAACGGCCTACATTTTCTCGGCGCCAAGGCCGAAGATGTGCTTAAGTTGAGCCAGCATCATGCTGAAGAACTATTCAAGATGATGGGCGAAGGTACAGTGACGGGCAACCAGATAGCGGATATTGATCCGAGCCTGTTGACTGTGGCCGAACAGAGTGCCACATACGTTAAACAGGTTGTAAACGGCCCGTGGATGGATAAGATGTACTTTTATGTTCCCGCTGAACTTAAAAACCACCTTGAAGCCTGCGGCTTTACGGTCGGCAGCGAAGAGAGCGTCTATCTTGAAGGTCGGGGCTTTGCCAGCGTCCATCCGCTGCAGTACGAGTATGCCGAATCAAGCGAGCTCGGCTCGATCCTGCGTCTCCCCTTTGCCGGGGCGGAACCTGAAATCTGGAGTCTGGGTGAGGACGACACCTTCTACAAGTTTGATCATGAAGCCGAAGTCGTCGGCTATCAGGGCGGATATGTACTGGTCAAGGTTTATGAACCCGGTGAATATATCGCCGTTGAACAGGGTGCCGGCAGCGGTAATGCACTGCTGTATGACCTCTGGGGAGCTTTCTTTAAATAGTTCCTGAGTTAATTTAATCGTTAACCTGATAGAGGGGGCATTTTCTTAGATCCGAAAATGTCCCCTCTATTTTTTTGCCTGACAGAGATATCCCGGCTGAACAAGAATAAATATATAATACTGATGTTATTCTTGCCAGTCGAGAGAAGCTGATGTATATATTGGGGGCAACCGTAAATTTGTGTTTAAAGTAATCGACCTTTGGTCAACTGTGAGCCGACGAGGACAAACCTATGGAGAACAAACAACTGCTGACCACCAAAGAGATTGCGATTTATCTCAAAATCAACGAAAAAAAGATCTATCAGTTAATCCAGGAAGGCTCCATTCCCTGCACCAGAGTGGTCGGCAAATGGCTTTTCCCCATGGCTCAGATCAATCGCTGGCTTGAGGAAAACACTGAATCAAGCAAAAATATTCTTGTCGCCGGCAGTGATGACCCCCTTTTGATTAACCTGATCGAGGAATTTAACCGGACATATTTTCCCCAATACCTTGCTTTTCATGCTTCGGTCGGCAGCCAGAAAGGGCTGATCTCTCTGGCTGAGGGCAAAGCCCAGATTGCCGGTGTTCACCTGTTTCATCCCCCTACCGGAGAATATAATCTTCCCTATATAAAAAAACATCTGGCCGGCAAGAAATATACGGTCATTAATCTGGCCTATCGCCGCCAGGGCCTTCTGCTTTCTCCGGGCAACCCTCACAACATTAAGAAGATTACAGACCTGACCCGAAAAGAGATCCGTTTTATCAATCGCAACCCCGGCTCCGGCACGCGCTATCTTTTCGATTTCATGCTGGAAAAGGACAAAATTACCGCGAGCCAGATAAATGGTTACATGACTGAACGAATGACCCATCTGGAAACCGCCCTGGAGATTCTCAAAGGTACAGCTGATGTCGGTATGGGACTCGAATATTCGGCCCATCTTCTGAAATTAGACTTTATTCCTCTGATCGAGGAGCGATTTGATCTGGTAACCTTGAAAGAAGGCTTTACCGCCCATCCTCTCAAGGATTTCTTTGCCTTTCTTGAACCGGAAAAACTCACTCTGAAAACTGCCGCCTTCAAAGGTTATGATTTTAGAAATTGCGGGAGCAGCCTGATTTAAAACTCCGCCGCAAGCTTAAACACCTCCAGTGAACAGGTCGGGACACCGGTTCCGACTAACAGTTTCTCCATCCTACAAGAATACCTTCTTTCCGGGCATAAATTTGCGTAATAAACGTGGGCCGACCTTACCCGAGTGCAAAGTTATACATCTAATAAAAATATTTTCACAAGCAAAATTTATATTGTATACGCACTAAATAAAATTTAGATCATTAAATTGTGTATTTATAGGTCAAGGTAAAGTAAAATTCTCTATTGCATGAGAATTCTCTTAAAAAAAATCCTTGCACTGGCCAAATTTCCTGCTATAGTCGAGCAGTAAGGTCAACTTAGACCAAGCAGATACACAATCAGTATAAAATATTTAAACATTACAGAACAGCCATCGTCCCATGCGTTTTCATCAACTGTTTCGAGTTCAACGATCAGCCTGAATAAATCAGGTTTAATATCAATAAAAAAGGAGGAACGTTATGAAAAAGAGAAGATTTTCTTTTATTCTGGGGATTTTGGCTCTCTCTCTGCTCTTTGCAGCTCCTGCATTATCGGAAGATTCTTTCATGTTTAACCTGGACCTGATTTTTAATAAATGGATCAGCTCGGGACATGCCGATGCCACATCGGAATCTTTCAACCACTGGAATGCTGAGGGCGAGGTTTCGACCAGCTGCGCCCGCTGTCACAGCAGTCCCGGCTACCTTGACTTTCTCGGGGCAGACGGCACTAAAGCCGGACAAGTCGATAAAGCCGCCCCCATAGGCACTGTTGTCGGCTGCCTCACCTGCCATAACGAAGAGGCCACCTGGCTTGATGAAGTGACTTTTCCTTCCGGAGCAACTATTCGCGGCCTGGGCTCTGAAGCCCGCTGTCTGGTCTGTCACCAGGGTCGGGAATCGGGCGCCAGCGTAGACGCAGCGATTACCGCGTCCGGCGTCGCCGATGACGACACCGTCAGCCGCTCTCTCGGTTTTATAAATATTCACTATTTTGCCGCCGCCGCAACCCAGTACGGAGCCCAGGCCCACAGCGGATACGAATATGCAGGCCAGAGTTACGACCTCAAATTTGATCATGTAGCCGGCTATGACACCTGCATCGGCTGTCACGATCAGCATTCGCTCGAAGTCAGAATCAATGAAACTGTCCGCGGCAGTGAATGTAAAGACTGCCACGCCAAAGTTGCGACCTTTGCCGATCTGAAAAATATCCGCATGAACGGATCCATGGTCGATTATGACGGCGACGGCGACACCAGCGAAGGCATTGCCGGAGAGATCAGTACCTTGCAGGAAAAACTCTATACGACCGTTCAGGCTTATGCCTCCAACGTAATCGGCAGCCCGATTATCTACAACGGCCTGGCCTACCCTTACTGGTTTGTTGACGCAAACGGCAACGGCCTCGCTGATGCCGATGAAACCAGCCGTTACGGTTCCTGGACGGCACGTCTGGTCAAAGCAACTTATAATTATCAGGCTTCCCTTAAAGATCCCGGAGCCTATGCTCACAACGCCAAATATGTCATTGAACTGCTTTACGATTCAATTGCCGACCTCAACAGTGCCCTGCCCGAAGCTGTAAAAATCGACATCAGTGCCCTGCACCGGGTTGACGGACCGCACTTTGACGGCTCCAAGGAGGCTTTCCGTCACTGGGACGCAGAGGGCGAAGTTTCGGCGAGCTGTTCAAAATGTCACGGCCGCTACGGGCTCGCAGAATTCCTCAACTACGGCAACGACCGTCCGACCGAACTTACGACTGACGGCATGGCCTGTATCAACTGTCACGGTCTTGACGCTGAAGGGCGCACCGCTTATACTGAAATCTGGGATACCGGCAAGGGCGTAGTTTTTCCTTCGGGCGCCGAAGTTTCTCTCGACAACAACAGTCAGCTCTGCATGAACTGTCATAGCGGTCGGGCTTTCGGCGGGACTGTCGTCGCAGCTAAATTCAGCAATATCCACTACTATCCTTCAGCGGCGGTTTTTTTCGGAGCCGATGTGCAAGGAGGCTACGAATATGCCGGCAAGAGTTATGCGGGACAGAACCTCTACCCCAGCCACCCGGCCGACCTGAGCACCTGTACCGGCTGCCATATTCAGATGGACAACCGGATCAAACATCAGTTCAAACCTTCACTTGATCTTTGTAACTGGTGCCATACCGGCGATTCATTTGAAGAACTGAGCGGCCGACCTAAAACTTATCACACTAGCCTGGCTAACCTGGCAGATCAACTTTACACTCAGATTCAAAGCTACGCTGCAGCTCACGGAATGACGGCAACACATCTGGAAAGCTATCCCTACTGGTCAGGCACCAACACTTGGGATATTAATGTCGCTGCCGCTGCCTATAACTATCAACTTTATCTTAAAGAACCAGCCGCTTACATGCATAACGGAGCCTATGTCGGTCAGTTACTCTACGATGCCATCGAAAATCTCGGCGGCACTCCGGCAGAAAACCGTCCCGCTAATTAAAGGCTATTGATGGGCAGCCAGGGCCATCCCCATTCCGGGATGGCCCTGTTTAACACAGGCCCGCAACCACAGAGGAGGAGAAGGGATGCCCTTAAAAGAAAAAAACTGGCTCTGGCCATTACGACTAGGTCTTTTACTGGTGCTTTTTGGAGGCATCCTCCAAGCTTTGCCCGCCCAGGCCGCAGCCATCAGCTGTGGCGAATGTCACGATCAGATTACCACGGATTACGGCCACACTTATCATGGCCGAGCCGGACTCGCCCAGGGTTTCGACTGTCTCGCCTGTCACGGTCCGGACGAGCGCCATCTCAACGATCCCTCCCGGGAAAATATTGTCTCCTACGGCAAAAATTCAATTCAGACCATTACCGAGCAGAATCAGCTCTGCCTTGAGTGCCACAAGAGTACACCTGAGGTCTCTTTATGGGAGATGAGTCGTCACTGCCACAATGACGTCGCCTGCGTCAACTGCCACAAGATCCACAGCCGCAACTCCAAGGTTAATGAACCCGCCGTCTGCTATACCTGCCACCGCGACCTGCGCCTGGCTTTCAACAAGATCTCGCATCATCCTATTGTCGAAGGCAAAATCAAATGCAGTGACTGCCATAACAGCCATGGCACTTTAACCCCCAAAATGTTGACGGATGATGACTTAAACCAGCTCTGCTACCGCTGCCATGCCGAAAAACGCGGACCTTTTGCCTGGGAGCACCCACCGGTTTCTGAAAACTGTGCTATCTGCCACGATCCGCACGGCAGCCGCCATGAAAAATTACTAAAAGATAAAGTCGCCAACCTCTGCCAGGACTGCCACAATGCCGATCTCCATTCAAGCCGGGCCTACGATGCCGGATCCGGCTTCGCCAAGGCCAAACGGGCCGGCAGCATTGGTTTCGCCGGGCGCTCCTGTTTGAACTGCCACGGCAATATTCACGGCAGCACCCACTTTGAAAAACGCGCTTTTACGCGATAAAAGGGAGGCAGAGATGAAAAAAGCAGTTTATGTTCTGATCATTGCGGTGGTTTTTGCCTCAATGACATTTGCCGCGGAAAACCCGAAGGTCGACGTATCCGGCTCAATCACAGCCGGTTACCGCCTGACGGACGACCGCTCAAACAACAAGGCCCGTTTTCTCGAATACCGGGATCTTGATGACAATCCCTTCGGCGCTTTTGCCTTATCCCTGCAGCGGGGAACCTATTATTTGACTTTAGAGGGGTGCAATATTGGCCAGGATGACCAGTCCTACCGGATCAAAGGCACCGATTACCGCAACTTCTCCGGCGCTTTTTTCTACGATGAAACACCGCACAATCTCAGCTTCGATGCCCGGGCGCCCTACAGCGGTATCGGCAGTCCCGATCTACAACTTACCCCGACCCTGACAAAGATGACGACTTTTGACTACAGCGTCGAGCGCAAGGAGTTCGGAGGCGAGATAACGCTTACCTTGAACACCCCTTTTTATCTGAGTATGGAGCTTCAACGCCGGGAACAAAACGGTTTAAAACCTCTGGGCAGCGGCGACTACTGGTCAAACCTTGAACTGCCGGAACCCGTTGATTACACTACCAATGATCTTAATTTAACGGGCGGCTATCGCGGCAAAACCATCCAGGCTGCAATCAGGGGTTACTGGAGCAGATTTGACAACGCCGACAATTCAATGTCCCGGCCGTACACTGACGATACAATAACCCTGCCGCCGGATAACGACTACGGTAAGGTAGCAGCTGAACTAAGCTGGCGTGACCTGCCTCTAAATTCTCTGCTGGCGCTGCGCCTCAGCTACGATCGGACCGAGAGCGACATCTCCCTCTCCGACCTTGGCCTCAAACAAAGCAGCGATCTTTACCGAACCACCTTCAGCGGCGATAGAACCTGCACTCGGGCAAACATCGCCCTCTCCTCCCGCCCCGGCCCCCGGCTGGATACGAGAATCTACTATTCCTATCTGGATCAGAACAATGACTCAAGCTCGATCTCCGCAATGCAGGATACTCAGATTTTTGCCTACAACAGAAACATTGCCGGCATCGACATCGATTACGCAATTGCCCGCCATACCAGCCTGGGTACGGGTTATGAATTTGAAAATATCGAGCGCCACAACCGTCTTGACGGAGAGAGCACCACGGACCACAGCCTTTACTTTGAGGTCAAAAACAGCAGCCTCGACTTCCTCAGTACCAGAATCCGTTATAAAAGACTGGAACGTGACGCGCAGTTCAAAAACCACAACCAGGGTGTGAACCCGTTTACCGACGGCGATGAGTGGATTAAACGCTATCTGCGCCGCTATGATGTCACAGACAAGAGCATGGATGAGATTAAACTGGTTCTGGAACTCTATCCGCTGCCGCAACTGGATTTCGGGGTTGAGTACAGCTACCAGATGAATGATTATGACAAAACCGACCTCGGTTTGACCGAAGATAAGCACCACGCCGTCTATACCGATTTTATCTGGCGGGCGAGCAACCGCATCTCCCTCAGCGGTTTTGCCGGTTACGAAAAAACCGAGGCCGACAGCCGGCACCGGCAGTTTGCCGCCGGCGAATCAGCTGACATTAATGACCTGAGCGACGGAGCCTTCAACTGGCAGAAGAATCGGGATGATGACTTCTGGAGCTGCGGAGTAGCGTTAGACTGTCCCGATATCATCAAAAAACTGAGTCTGCACTGCGCCTGGCAATACCAGGATTCTAATGGCAAAGTCAGCTTCAGCTCGGCCGAAAACCAGCTGGCCGACATTAATCAGTCCGACGATTACGACCTGCAGAAACTTGAGATCAAGCTTGCCTATGTCGTGCAGGCCCATACTACGGTGACCATTGGTTACCTATACGAAAAATATGATGCCGACGATCTGCAATTCGCCGATTATACAGCCTTCACCCCTACCGGCACAATACCCGGGAGCTACCTGACCGGGGCCTATTACGACCAGGACTACAAGGCAAATGTCGGCTATCTCATGCTCTCTTATAATTTTTGATACCCTCGTAAAACGTCGTAAACTGAAAAATCAGACCTCAAGACAAATGGTTTGCGCAACGCTCCCTCGCCCATATTCTGGACTGGTTTGACTGGATTGAGACGATGCAGGTAAAGACGGCCACGGACAACTACCGGCGGCCCACCGAGTCAGCGGCCGGAGACCGGTTGTTCCTGGAGTACTTGGAAGTGGTATGCAGATATTGTGTGCTTTATCCGATCTTCAGCTTAATATTCTCGGATCAGGTTGTAGAGGGTATCGCGCTGCATGGCGTTGAATCCCGCTTCATTAATCGTATCGACAAGTTCTTGAAGAGAGATCGCAAAATGAACCCCGGCGGCGGCGACAACGTTTTCTTCAATCATGGTCGAGCCGAAATCGTTGGCCCCGAAGTAGAGGGCCACCTGCGCCATTTTCGTCCCCTGGGTAACCCAGGAGGCCTGAAGGTTGTCGATATTGTCGAGAACTAAACGGGAGAGAGCGAGAACCCTGAGATAATCAATGCCGGTGGCGGGCAACGCCACTTCTTCGGCAAGGGCTGTGTTGGTCGGCTGAAAGCTCCAGGGAATAAAGGCAGTAAAGCCGCCGCTGCGATCCTGAACCTCACGCACTCGGAAAAGATGGTCAATGAGCTCTTCCGGGGTCTCGATGGAACCGAACATCATCGTCGCCGTACTTCTTAAGCCCAAAGCATGGGCCGTCTCCATAACTTCGAGCCAGCGCTGCCAGCCGATCTTATTGGGACTGATCAGGGTGCGCACGCGATCGTCGAGGATTTCGGCCCCGCCCCCGGGAATCGAGCCCAATCCGGCCGCTTTCAGCTGAAGCAGGGTCTCTTTAAGACCGAGTTTCGATAACACCGCAATATGGAAGATCTCGGGCGGTGAGAAGCCATGAATATGGATGGCCGGGAAATCCTTTTTGATGGTCTTTAGCAGCCCCAGATAGTAATCAATCTTCAAGTCGGGATGAAGACCCCCCTGAAGCAGAATCTGGGTGCCGCCGAGCTCAATGGTTTCGGCAATTTTATGCCGCAATAGAGCTTCATCGATAACAAAGGCATCGGCATCTTCAGGCCGGCGATAATAGGCGCAGAAACGACACTGGCACTGACAGATATTGGTATAGTTGATATTGCGGTCGATAGCAAAGGTAACCTTTTTCTGCGGATGCCGGCGCAGGCGGGCGGCATGAGCGCGCGCGCCCAGTTCTAAAAGATCACAATGTTTAAAAAGATCGAGAGCCTGCTGCCGGTCCAGTCTCACATCATTCATCACGACCTCCCACCGGCTGATAAAAAGTATCCCGTTCCTGCGGCTGACGTCCCGCCCGGATGATTGAATTCCTGATATAGGCCTCACTCAAGCCCACCGCACTCCGGGCCCCGGCGGCATGGGTAATCCTTTCTTTGACCACCGTGCCGTCAAGATCATTTACCCCGAAAAGCAGGGCAAGCTGGGCGATTTTTTCGCCGAGCATAACCCAGTAGGCCTTGATATGTTGAAAATTATCCAGATAGAGGCGGGCGATAGCCAGGGTTTTCAGATCATCAATGGCGCTGGTTTCACCTTTTTTGCGAATATCGGTGTTGGTCGCATGAAAGGCCAGAGGAATAAACACCTGAAAACCGCCGGTCTGATCCTGCAGGGCGCGCAGTTTCTCCATATGGTCGACGCGATCGGCAAAACTTTCAATGTGACCGTAAAGCATGGTGGCATTGGTCGGAATCGCCGCCCGATGCGCCAGCGCCATAATCTCAAGCCAGCGGGCACCGCTGATCTTTTCCGGACAGATCAGCTCCCTGACGGCGGGCGCAAAAATCTCGGCACCCCCACCGGGCATGGCCTGCAGACCGGCATCCTGTAACTGTTTAAGAACCGTCGGAATATCAAGCCCGCTGATTTTGGCAAAATAGTCGATTTCAACTGCGGTAAAGGCCTTAATGACGATAGCCGGATGTTCGCGTTTAAGAGCGCGCAACAACTCCAGATAGTGAGCAAAAGGCCAGTCGGGGTGCAGTCCGCCGACAATATGAAACTCCCGGATTCCCAGGGTTTCCGCCTCTTTTACCTGTTCCAGAATATCATCAATACACTCTTCGTAAGCCCCCTCTTCGCCTTTGAGTTTGCTGTAGGCGCAGAAACGGCACTGATTGACACAGATATTGGTCGGATTAATATGCCGGTTTATATTGTAGTAAACCACGTCGCCATTAATCTTCTGATTGATCTCGGCCGCGAGTTTGCCGAGAGCAAAAAAATCACCCGCTTCGTAGAGAAACAGCGCATCGCTGGACGACAGGCGCTCTCCGGCGCGCCGTTTGGCGGCAATTTCATCGAATTTTTTCAAGATAATATAGTTTCCTTAAATCTAAGCTTCCAGGGTTGCGCCAACACAGGCAAAAAAGAAACGCTCCGGCATATGGGCGTAGAGCCGGGCAGATTTTTCGAGACCGGTGCAGTGGGAGACTCCAAGCTTTGCAATCTGATAACTGTCGATCACTTTGAGGGTTTCGGCAAACTGTACTTCACCGGAAAAACCCATATGGGTACCGCCGATTACGGCATGAATCCGATCACGGGGAAATTTATCCCTGACATAATCGAGAATATTGACGATACCGGCGTGAGCACAACCTAAGATAACAATCAAACCTTGGTCGGAATCGATGACCAATGAGAGATCATCATTGATGGGATCAGGTTGAAGCTCCTGTCCTGCGGCCGTAACCGCCACCATATTGGGATCACCGGTTTCATAGGTGGTATGACGGGGAATCTCACCGGTCAGAAAAAGACCGGGTCCGATCTCGCGCAGCTCCCGGGAAAAATCAAATTGAGCCCCTAACGACTCCAGATAAGAGCGCCGATAGGGAATGCCGATGGCCCGCCGTGCCTCTCCCCAGAAACGTTCAATAAAGATCTCAGGATGAGCATAAACCGGGACCGGTCCGCGCTGACGTAAAACCTGAGGCAGGCCGCCGGTATGATCGTAGTGACCGTGGCTGATCATAATTGCTTTGATCGACGCCAGATCTTTTTTCAGGAGCATCGCGTTCTGACTGAGCCCCAGCCCCTGACCCGTATCAAAAAGATAGTTTCCATTTTCGGTCTCAATAAAACAGGCAAAGCCATGTTCGCCGATGCCGCCAAAGGGCATGCCCACAGAATTTTCACAGAGAATCGTAATTTTGACCTTCATGATCCTGCTCCTTTGCTTAAACGGAATCCTGCGACTGACTTACAGGCAATCTCAGACTCAGGAAAAATAGTTGACGGCATTTTCAAAAATGATCCGGCCCGGCCCGGGCTGCTGCCAGTCGCTATCGGGATTCCGGGCGAGAATTTGCGGCCACTCCGGCAGATGACTCAGGCGAAAAGCCCGTTCGGGATGAGGCATAAGCCCGAAAATCCGTCCCTGGGCCGCGCATAAAGCGGCAACATCGTCGAGAGAACCATTCGGATTCGCAGGAAAAGAGCCGTGGGCCGGCAGTTTTTCGGCATCGGCATAACGCAAGGCAATCTGACGACGCTGTTTGAGTTCGGTCAGGGTTTCCGGCGGGGCATAAAAACGCCCTTCACCATGCGCCACAGGTAAACTCAAGAAGCTGACGCCGCGCAGAAAAACTGCATCCGTTTCGGCCGCCAGAAGATTTACCCAACGGCACTCATAGCGGGCCGTACGATTGGCAATCAGGGCAACCCGACGCGAGCCGAACGTGTTATCCGTTGCTCCCGGCAGCAGACCGAGGTTGACAAGCACCTGAAAACCATTACAGATCCCCAGAACAAGATGGTCGGCCGCAACAAAGGCCATGAGCTCGGGCCAGAGGGTATGACGCATCTTGTTGGCCAGGGCATTACCGGAACCGGTATCATCACCATAAGAGAAGCCTCCCGGAACGACAAATATCTGATAGTCACCAAGCTGACCCGGAGCCGCAATCAGATCGTTGACATGCACAATCGCAGTCCGGGCGCCGCAGGCCTGAAAGGCATAAGCGGTCTCCTCTTCACAATTAATACCGTAACCGGTCAACAAAAGAACCTTAGGTTGAACCATTATATTCTCCACATCCGGCAGCCGCCGGGTTAATAACCGGCAAAGGTCGACCGATAAGCGGTTGACAGCTTAGTTACACTCGTCTGCAGTACGATTTCACCACCCTGATGCATGACAATCTCACCATCCTCCTGCACTTGGCCAAGCCTTATACAGCCGTAATCGGCAAACGCTTTTTCGATGGCGGGCCCCACTGCTAAAGCCACGCTGACTAAAAAACGACCCGGATATTCGTTGAAAAGAAAAATATCGGCCCGTTCCGCCGTCGGCATTTCCAGCGTAAAGCCGAAACCTTCCGCCATCGCCCCTTTCCCCAGAGCCAGCGCCAGCCCACCCTGAGCCAGAGGATAGAGGGAGCGAAAATCACCGGCCGCCGTAAACTTCTGTAAAGAGTTGTAGAGGGGAAGCAGGGCCTGCGGAGCAAACTTCGGCACCCGGCCCCAGTCTCCGGCAGCAACCAGCTTTTCATCTTTTAAAAGATTCAGATATTCACTGCCCCCGAGCTCGGCGCCACCCGACCCCAGAAGATAGAGAAGATCCCCGGGCTTAACAAAAGCAAAGGAGCGCAGCCGCTTGATATCGGGCATGACCCCGATCGCCGAAATCAGAATGGTCGGCGGCACCGAGATCGTAACCTTCCGGTCCTGACTGTCGTAACCACTGAAATCATTATACATGCTGTCTTTGCCCGAAATAAAGGGCGTACCATAAACAACGGCGGTCTCATAACAGGCCCGGGCACACTCTTTGAGCTGCCAGAGGCGCTCCGGATCATCTGAGGAACACCAGCAAAAATTATCGAGCAGAGCAATATGTGACAAAGGGGTACCGACTGCGAGCAAATTGCGTACGGCGGTATCAATCGCCGTCGCCGCCGCCGCATAGGTATCAAGATCACTTAAGGCCGGGTAGAGACTCTGCGAAAGCGCCACCGCTTTGGCCGATTGCGGCAAAGGCTGAACCACTGTCGTAAAACCGTCCACCTGGCCGCGACCGACCTGGGGCTTAAGCACCGAGCCCCCCTGCACCTCAAAATCATACTGAGTCGAAATATAAGCATGGGAAGCCAGATTAAGCCGCCCGAAGAGCCCGACAAAAAGATCTTCCAGGGCCAGGGTACCGGGATCAGGCAAGGTGAGTGAATTTTCCTGCGAAGGGCGCATCCGGGTCAGCAGGCGCTTGCGCGGCTGACCGTTATGGAGGAACTCCAGATCCATATCCATAACAGTTTCGCCCTGAAAGCTGACCTGACAGCGGCCAGAGTCTGTAAATTCGCCGATGACGGTAGCCTCAACCCCGCGACTGACCAGCAGACGCTCGAGTTCAGGCCATTTTTCCGGGGCCACCGCCAGGGTCATCCGCTCCTGCGATTCACTGATCCAGATCTCCCAGGGCGCCATACCCGGATACTTGACCGGCACTTTCTCCAGTTCAACCCGGCAGCCGCCGCATTCGCGCGCCATTTCCGCGACCGAGCAGGATATACCGCCGGCCCCGTTATCGGTTATACTGCTGTAAAGATTACGCTGACGCGCCTCTTTGACAATCGCATCGGAAAACTTTTTCTGCGTAATCGGATCACCGATCTGAACCGCGGTCGCCGGGCTGCCGCCGGTCAGAGCTTCGGAAGAGAAGGTCGCCCCGTGAATCCCGTCGAGACCGACGCGGCCGCCAAGAACGACTATATAATCACCGGCCCGGGCGGCTTTTTCATGACTTAAGCGCCCGGCCGCGGTCTTTCTCGGAATCAGACCCACGGTTCCGACAAAAACCAGCGGTTTACCTTTGTAGCCGGGATGAAAGGTCAAAAAACCCTGGGTCGTCGGAATTCCGGAACAGTTACCACCGACCCGAACCCCATCAACAATACCGTCGAGAATACGACGCGGACGCAGGGCCTGATTAACCCCTCCCGGGGAACGATAAAGGGGTTCGCAATCCGTGGGATCGGCAACGCAGAAACCGTAACGGTTAATTATGGGTTTGGCCCCGAGGCCGAAGCCGACGGTATCCCGGTTAACCCCGACAATGCCGGTGATCGAACCACCGAAAGGATCGAGAGCCGAAGGGGAGTTGTGGGTTTCAACCTTGTCGGTCACCAGATATTCATCGTCAAAGCTGATAGCCCCGGAGTTGTCGACAAAAACTGAGACGCAGATATCGTCGGCCCCGCGCATCTGCCGGATCTTCCGGGTTGCCCCCTTGATATAGGTCTTGTAGAGACCCTCTTCGAGATCATCAAGAGCCGCCGCAAAAATCGTATGCTTACAATGCTCAGACCAAGTCTGAGCCAGGGCTTCGAGTTCAAGATCGGTGGGCTGACGCTTTTCCACCTTGGAAAAATAGTCGGCAATCGCGCCCAGGGAAGGCAGATCCAGAGCCAGCGGCCCGCGCCGCACAACTTTACCCAGATCGTCATAGTGATCAATAATCCCCTCTTTACCGAGAGCCATAAGCTCGGTTTCGGGAATCTCAAGATCGACCAGGCTGACCTTTTTCCCGGCCGCCAGCCGCACCCGGGGAATAATCAGATCCATGCCCTGATCGGCAAGGTAAGCAGCCCGCTCCTTCCAGTTGAGACGTTGAATCAGACCATTAGCCAAAAAGCGACCGATAAGCCGCCGATCGGCCACAGTCAGATTTACGGCCTGAAGATAGTAGATGGTACTGGAATAGATGGCCTGGTCGGCAGCCAGTGGCGCCCCCCAGGCATCAGCCAGGGTTTCAGCGGCACTGTGAGCAATATTATCGGTAACCCCTGGCAGAAAACCCACCTCCAGGACAACAGTTGCCGCCCCCGGCGGCCGCACGCCATCAATCAGACAATCATGCACTACCGGATTGAGCAAAAGGGCAGCAGCAGCCTGCAGACGGGACGAACTGAAATCACCCTCAAACGTGTAGACTTCGGAAAGCCAGACCTGATTGATCACCCCCGACAACCCCAGAGCATTAAGTTTATCCTGCAGAAGCAGACCGCGGGTATCAAGCTCGGAATCACGGAAAAAGATCTCCAGACGATGTCCTGCATTATTTCTATTCATATTAATTTCCCAGCCCGGCAAAACCGGAAAAACAAATTCCACCGGTTACAGTTCGTATTCAGTTAATTTCGTAATTAACGCTGTTCATCCGCCGCCAGCGCCCGGATATAGGGCAACTCGCGATATTGCTCATTATAATCAAGCCCGTAACCGACAATAAAAACATCGGGAATCACGGCTCCGCAATAATCGGGTTCCAGTACCACCCGATGGCTGGCCTCTTTACGCAGCAGAACACAGGTTTTCACCTTTGCCGCCCCATTTTCGTAAAGTCTCGAGACCACACTCTGCAGAGTCAAACCCGTGTCAAATATATCATCGACGACAATCACCTCGCAACCCTGACCCAGCCCCTCCGGCAACCCACAATCAAACGTCACCTTACCACTGCTGGCAGTACCGCAATAACTGCTGACCTGAAGATACTCGACCGCCAGGGAAAGCGAATAACGGCTCAGCTCCCGGCAGAGATCGGCAAGAAAGGGCTGACAACCTTTCAAAAGACCGAGCAGCAAAAGTTTCCGCCCGGCAAAATCGGCGGCAATCGCAGCCGCCAGCTCCGCAACCACGCCTTTGATTTCACTTTCAGTATAGAGGGTCTGCTTCATTGTCATGGCTCAATCGGCACACCGCTGTCAGTCATAAGCCCTCGACCGGACGACAACATCCGCCGATGTCGGATTAAGGTTAATGCACCATTTTGGGGCTGCCGTCTGTCTATAACGAATGGACTCTCCTTGTCAAGAAAGGAAGGATTTTTCTTGACTCATAGTGATTACACGTCTATATGAGGCACCGAATCTTTATATAATATTATATGTTTAATTAAAGCGATAAAAACGTCGAAAGCAATGTTTACCGGCATAATTGAAGAGACAGGTGCAGTCATCAGCTCGAATCTGAGCGGAGGCTCCGGGATCCTGCGGCTTGAAGCGGCCCTCATTCCTGAAGATTGTCGCCCTGGTGACAGTATTGCCGTCAACGGCGTCTGCCTGACGGTTACCAGTCTCGGCCGCCGGCAGATAAGTTTCGATGTCTCGGCTGAAACTCTGCGCCGCTCCAGTCTCGGCGGCCTGAAAAGAGGTGAACGGGTAAATCTGGAACGGGCCTTGGCCGCCAATGGTCGTTTCGGCGGCCATCTGGTTTCCGGTCACATTGACGGAACCGGCACTCTCATTAAACGCCAGCCGGAGGGTAATGCGATCATTTTCACCTTCAGTGCGCCGCCCAATATCACCCGCTACCTGATAGAGAAGGGTTCTATCGCCATTGACGGCATCAGCCTGACCATCATGCAGCTGAGCGGACAGAACTTTTCGGTTGCCGTAATTCCGCATTCACTCAAGCTTACCACCTTAGGAGAAAAAGCCGTCGGAGATATTGTGAACCTCGAAAATGATCTGGTTGCCAAATATATCGAAAAGTTCCTGCAACCCGACATGCGCGGCGCCGCCGACCAGGCCTCAACCCTCAATCTGGATTTGCTGAAAAAGCATGGCTTCGCGTAGACGGTTTAATTACAAATTTAAAATTACGAATTAAGAACTGACAATTCCTGATTCAATTTTCATTAACAGGAACATAGAGATATGGTTATTTCACGGATTGAACATGCACTAAATGAGATCAAAGCCGGAAAAATGGTTATTCTGGTTGATGACGAAGATCGCGAAAATGAGGGCGATCTGGTCATGGCGGCGGAAAAAGCCACTCCGGAAGCAGTTAATTTCATGGCGACCCACGGTCGCGGCCTGATCTGTCTGACCCTGACGGAAGAGCGCGCCGATTTTCTCAACCTGCCGCCGATGGTCTCCGACAACACCTCTCAGTATGAAACCGCCTTTACGGTTTCCATCGAGGCGCGCCGGGGAGTAACCACCGGCATCTCGGCCGCCGACCGCTGCCATACCATTCTGACTGCGATTGATGAACGCAGCGGCGCCCATGATCTGGCCCGCCCCGGCCATATCTTTCCTTTACGGGCCCGCACCGGCGGCGTCCTGGTTCGCACCGGCCAGACCGAAGGTTCGGTCGATCTTGCCCGGCTGGCCGGCCTGAAACCGGCTGGAGTCATCTGCGAGATCATGAATGAGGACGGCACCATGGCGCGAATGCCCGAACTTCGGGTCTTTGCCGACAAACATAATATGAGTATTATTTCGATAGCCGATATCATTGAGTACCGGATGCGCACCGAATCCCTGGTCAAAAAAGCGGTACGGGCACAACTGCCGACCCGCTACGGAGAATTTGAGATTATTGTCTATGAGAACCAGCTCGATAAACATGAACATCTGGCTCTCGTTAAAGGCGATCTTTCCGGCGATGAACCGGTTCTGGTGCGGGTCCATTCCGAATGTTTCACCGGCGACACCTTAGGTTCACTGCGCTGCGACTGTGCCGACCAGCTCCATACCGCCATGCAGCGCATCGAAGAGGAGGGGCGCGGCGCCATTCTCTACATGCGCCAGGAGGGGCGCGGCATCGGTCTGGTCAACAAGCTGCGGGCCTATTGCCTGCAGGAACACGGCCGCGATACGGTTGAAGCCAACGAAGAACTCGGCTTCAAACCGGATCTGCGCGATTACGGTGTCGGGGCGCAGATGCTGGTAGACCTGGGCTTAAAAAAAATCCGCCTGCTCACCAATAACCCGACTAAAATCGTCGGCCTGCAAGGCTACGATATCGAGATTGTCGAACGGGTGCAACTTGAATGTGCCCCCAATGCCAACAACCTCTGTTACCTGCAGACCAAGCGGGAAAAGATGGGACACCTGCTCGATCAGGTTCCGGAACATAAAGAAGACCTGCCAACCAAATAAACCGGGAGAAAAATAATGATCACCTTTATCGAAGGATCCCTGAATCAGTGCGGCGACGCCAAGGTCGCCATCATCAACAGTCGTTTTAACAGTTTCATCTGCGACCGTCTGCAGGAAGGCGCCCTGGACGCATTAAAACGCCACGGCATAACCGATGACGCGGTTACCGTCTATAAAGTTCCAGGAGCTTTTGAAATTCCCCTGCTCGCTAAAAAGCTGGCGGTTTCCGGTAAATATGACGGCATTGTCTGTCTCGGAGCCGTCATCCGCGGCGACACCCCGCATTTTGACTATGTCGCCTCTGAAGTCAGTAAAGGAATCGCTGTAACCAGTCTTGAAACCGGAGTACCAGTCGCTTTCGGCATTCTCACCACCAACACGATTGAGCAAGCGATAGAGCGAGCCGGCAGTAAAGCCGGCAATAAGGGCTGGGATGCCACTGTTACCCTGCTGGAAATGATCGACCTCCTGCGCCAGGTTTAAAAACAATGGCCAATAAACGTCGCAAAGCCCGGGAGGCGGCCCTGCAGATCCTCTACATGCACGATCTCGGCAAGCCGGAAAAATTGCCCGTCGCAATTCGCCGCTACTGGGAAAATGACTGGGTCGTAGAAAGTGACTGCCACCTCTGCACCGAGGATTGCAGAGATCGGGGCAAACCCAAAAGCCGTTTCTCCTCCCCGGTTAACCGTCTGGCCGAGATTCCGTTCGCCGAACAGCTGGCCAGTGGTGTTCTTGAGCATCTGAAAGAGATCGACCAGGAGATAGAGGAGCGTTCGCATCACTGGAAATTGAGCCGCATGTCTTTTATCGACCGCAATATTTTAAGAATTGCTCTCTATGAACTGATATTCTGCGACGATATCCCCCCCAACGTCTCAATTAACGAGGCCATCGAGGTTGCCAAAACCTACGGCGATAAAAATTCTGCCGCATTCATTAACGGCATTCTTGATCAGGTAAAGAAATAGCGGACCAATGAAAATAACGAGCCCTTAACGTAAAAAGCCCGACCGCAAATGCGGCCGGGCTTTTTTCAGATCAGGCTGGTGAGCCGGGCAAAGCCGCGGCGCCTCATCATCAATCCTTTTTCGCCGGCGGCTGAATGCCGACTTTTTTAGCCGAATGATCGCGGCCGAGAAAGTAGTTCGCCCAAGATGAAGTATGGAAAAAATCCCAGTTCGGCGGCGGTACCATGTTCTTTTCGATCTTGCCCTCTTCATCATAATTTTTCAGACGGTCATAAGCCTGCACCCAGACACACTGCTTTTTGTTGGGATAAACTTCGCACCAGCCCTCAAAGCTGCCGCCGCAGGCGCCGTTGCGCTGATTTTTGGGACACTGTGACATGGGGCAGACATAGGCAACATCAGTCAAAGCGCAGTCGCCGCAGTCCATACATTCAAACAGAGCAACCTTCGACATATGTTCCATGAAACGGAAAAAACCGCCATTATCAGCACTCTTGCTCATACCGGTCATGAGACCAAAAAGCGCGCCTTTGGGCTCAAAACAGACATTGTGCATAAGCCGTGAAAACTTATAGTTGAAGGGCACAACCGGGCGTGAAGTGCGCGGCGCTTCTTCAGAGGTGTTGAGACCGGTTTTTTCATCCCGGTTGAAATAGTAAAAGCCGCCTTTCTGCGGGAAATCAAATTTGGCGACCTCATCCTGCCAGTTGGGCAGGAGCTCTTCACCTTTTTCAATGATGAAGAGGGCATCATCAACCTTCATGCCGTGACCGCCAATATGGACACCATCAAAACCCATGCCTTTCATAAAAGCATACATTTGAGCGCCGCGCAGGAGACGTGCGCCCTTACCCTTGTCTTCCGCCTGGCGCTCGCCGTCAATAACCTTGACCAGCTCCTTCGTCACCACGCAGCCGGGAATCATATTCTTGCTCATAACATTTGCGGCCCCGAACGGCAGAATATAAATATTGCCGATAAACGGGACTTCAAAGCCATATTTCTGCTTGATCTGCAGAACTTCATTAATCTTGCGCGCGTCATAACCCAGCTGAGTAATGACAAACTGAGCACCGCCGTCAATTTTCTTCTTCAGCTTGTAGTACTGCACCATCTGCTCCGATTCCAGCCCTTTAAAGGGAGAAACCGCAGCGCCGGCAAAGAAATGAGCCGGCTGCAACTTGATGGTTGAACCGGGTTTCATCCCGGGATACTCGAAACCGTTATTCATATCGGTGATCATCTGCAGGATGTGAATCGGATCAAGGTCAAATACCGGCCGCGAACGCCCCTTGTAACCGGAGACCGGATAATCACCCGTCATAACCAGCAGATTATTCACATTAGCCCGCTCAAGACCATAGAGCAGATTTTCTATCTCATTACGACTCTTATCTTTGCAGGTAAAGTGCACCAGCGGCTCAATCCCCAGCTTCAAAACCTCAAGACCGAGAAACTCGGCCGAGATCGCCGGATTGCCGCCCGGGTTATCGGTTATGGTCAAGGCATGGATCTTACCGCACTTGGCAGCATCTTCCGCACTGCGGATAAGCTCTTCCTGACCTTTTTCAACGGCACCGCGACCGGGTACCAGCTCCCAGGTTACCGATAATTCTTTATCAAGCAACGACTTTTTAAAAATTTCTCCCATGCCTGTACCTCCCTGAAGTGCGCCGATGTACACGGAATCAAACCCCTGGCCGCCAGGCTGCAGAGACCCGAGGGTTCCGGTATTACTCACCGTCTGGTTTCTATTTATGTATTTTGTCGACCGACAATTAAAAAGCCGCGTCCCTCATACAGTATAATCATACAAAAAACAAGTCCATTTTCCCGCCTTTTTTGGAGTCGGCAGATTAGAGGCAACACCATTAATTTTCGGCAAAAACAGTGAAAACTACGTTTTTCAAACCCTTGCAGCCGACCCTTTAGAGGGCTGCTACGGAATAGTATTCAGGAAAGGGCATCATCCCTGAGACTGCGAGCCCCCGGATTACGCTGTTGTTTGAGGACCATATCAATCTCCGGCAGAGGCAGCCGGGTCAGTGATGCCAGGGTGGCGCTGCGCACCAAAGCCTGGGGACGGTTTTCATAAATATGAAAGCCGTTTTCAAAAAGACCCAGCCTTATGGCGGTGGCCGTGGAGTAGGTGGTGACCAAAAGATCGGCCCGGCCCAGCCGTTTCAGCTGCGCAAAATATTCACGGGTCCAGAGACTGTGATTGTGAACCGGGCTGAAAGGATCGTGGAACACAACATCGACCGGACCTTCCTGCCCGGCCAGCCAGCCGCGGGCTTCAAGCGGAAAGATATCGAGCGAGAGGTTAAATGATCTGTAACAATGGTGTTCGGCCAGCGCCCGGATTACCGGGGTTAGCTCTTTAAACTCCTCAGGATAGGGAAAATCAGTCAGACCGGAAAGCAGTTTTGAGTCATGTTCCGGCGAGAGAACACGAACCGAGCCGGTATAATTTTTCCGGGCCAGATACCAGAGCAGTGCCAGTGTATTGTAACCCAGGCCGAAACAGATATCGAGTACGGTAACCCTCTGGCGCCCGGCAATAACATACTCCCAGGCCGGCAGCACATGCTTGAACAGAGCCTCGCTGAAAGCTCCATCTCTGGTCGAGTGATAATGCTCGCCGACACTTTCACAGTACAGCGTCCGGCTGCCGTCGCCGGTGACAATCTTAGCAGACAAGAAAACCTCTTGAAATTATAAATTACGAATTACGAATTATCGGACACTGATCTGCCTTGAAGAAGATCCGCCTTGAAATAGTAGACAGGTTAAGTCAGCGATACGGGATTGGTTCAAGGGGGAGTTATAAAACAATTATCGGTTGCTTTGCACCATTTTTTCTGCAATAGTCCAAGAGTGTTGCAAAATTAACGCACAGCGGTTAAAATTGACAGCATTCAACCGATAGACAGCTTGACAAGCTGTTAATTTTCCCTGATAGTGGGCGATTTGCGGCATATAACCGCACAAGCTTTTAGCAAAACAGGCTGGCATCATAATTGAAGTGTTACAAGCGGCGGCTTGATACAAGAAATTGAGAATCCGTCGATCACCGACCATAAGGGCAGTACCTGCAGAGACTGCCGAGGAGAGCATAATGAAATTAAAACAGATCTCAATTTTTCTGGAAAATTCCCCCGGACGACTCTACGAAACGACCCGGGCTTTAGGGGAGGCAGGCATCAACCTGCGGGCCCTGACCTTAAGTGAAGCGGCAGATTACGGAGTGCTCCGTCTGCTGGTCTCAAATGTCGGCAAGGCCCGCCAGATCATGATGGAAAAACAGTTTCCAGCCCGCGTCGATGAAGTGGTGGCAGTCGAAATCAAGGATCAGGCCGGCAGCCTGGCCGAGGTGCTGCAACCCCTGATGCAGGAAAATATCAGCGTCCGTTATATGTATGCCTTCAGCGGCTTCGCCGATAATCGGGCCGTCATGATTTTCAGTTTCTCCGATATTGACAGGGCAATTGAGGTGTTACAGAAAACCGGACAGCATCTGCTGACGGCGAAAGCCTTCGACATGCTCGACAGTGTCGATTGAAAATGATGAGATGCTCCCCAAACCATAAATGACGATACCGGCTCCGCGCAAGCAGAGAACCGGGCAGGAGGAAACAACTGATGACCGAGAAAAAAGAGTTTAAAAAATTTGCCGTAATCGGAGCCGGCCCCGTCGGCTGTATTGTTGCGGCCTATCTGGCCCATGGCGGCTATGAGGTCACCCTCTGCGATATCGTTGCCGATCTGGTCAATGTCGCAGCTGACCCCGGCATCAAAATTGACGGCACCGAAGCCCTGGAACAGAAAGTGAGCCGGGCCATCACCAATATCGACGACCTTGCCAGCGACCCGCCGGATGTCATTATTATCACCGTTAAAGCGACGGTTCTGCACCTGATCGCCTCGGCCATCGAAAGTTTTTTTCACAAAGATATGTATGTCGTCAGCTGGCAGAACGGCATCGATACCGAGCTGGTTCTGGCCGAAACCCTAGGCCGCGACAATGTCATCCGGGCCGTGGTCAATTACGGCTGCGGTCTGGTTAAACCTGGTCACGTTCACCTGGCTTTTCACCACCCGCCCCATCTGCTGCAGGAGTTGGAGCCTGCAGGCAAAGCCGCAGCCATCGCCATTGCCGAGGCTTTAACCAGGAGTGGACTGCCGACCGAGAGAACCGAAACCATCGTCGATATGGTCTGGCGTAAGTCAATCATGAACGCCTGTATGAATCCGGTCTGTGCCGCAACCGGTCTGACCATGGCTCAAGTCATCCGCGACCCCATCGTCTTTCAGATAGTTGACAATCTGGTCAAAGAGGGTGTACAGGTGGCGCGCGCCAACGAGATCTCTTTAGGCTGGAACTACTATCCCTACGCCATCGGCTATATGAAAAACGCCGGCGACCATAAACCCTCAATGCTGGTTGATATTGAAAATAAAAGACGCACCGAAGTTGACTTTATCAACGGCAAAATTGTCGAATATGGGCGCCAGGCCGGTATCGAGACCCCTTACAACCTGATGATCAGGGCCCTGGTTAAAGCCCTGGAACCCAAGTAAACAAAGATTAATTATGGATCGTGATTTTTATCTGCAGTTTCTCAACACCAGCGCTCAGGATCAGGAGAGTTTCGCCACCCTGAAAACCTTGATTGAAGAACACCTTAACAGTCCGGTTGAGCTGCTGGTACAGATCAAGGGAGAAAACTCGCTGCCGATTATCACTGCCCGCCTGGAAAAAGGCGGGCGCATCGTCCATCCCCAGGGCGGGATGGCCACCATTCCAGCCTCCTTCGGGGATGATCAGATTCGCCTGATTCCGCTATTCATCTATGAAACGGAAAAAATCGAGGGCCGTTTTCTCGACTATGAAGCGGCCCATATCACAGCCCTGCTCGACCGTGAAGGTGAATATAAGAACTATAAAGAATATTTTCTTAACACCCCAAACAAAAATTCAAGCTACACCAAAAAACTTGCCTTTCTGCAACATATCACCCGCCGCATTCTGTTTCATGATCAGAGTGCTTTTTTTCTCCTCCATCCCGAGAAAGCCCAGGAAACGGTGCGCTCGCTGGTACTCTATCAACTCGGGGAACGGCTCTCCTGGTATCTTGATAAACTGGAAATCGAGCGCGAACAGGCCGTGGATGATCTCTGTCTGCTCCTGGATAAGTTTGCCGCCAGCGACCCTTTCTACAAAGATTTCGATGTCAGTGGCTATTTTCGCCAAACTTTGATCGCCTTAAGTATGTTTTAATGACGAAAATCACCATCATCGGGGCCGGCCTGGCGGGCTGTGAAGCGGCCTGGCAGCTGGCTCAGCGGCAGATTCCGGTTACCCTGTACGAGATGAAGCCGGAACGGTTCTCGCCGGCCCACACCAATCCCGATCTCGCCGAACTGGTCTGCTCCAACTCGCTCCGGGCCGAGCCTCCGACGAATGCCGCCGGCCTTTTAAAAGAGGAGATGCGCCGTTTTAACTCTCTGATTATGGCGGCGGCCGAAAAGACCAGGGTGGCCGCCGGCAATGCCCTGGCGGTCGATCGCGCCGCATTCGCGCGGGAGATTACCGAAAAGATCGAAGCCCATCCGCTGATTACCACGATTCGCCGGGAAGTGACGGCCCTGCCGGAAGAGGGTATTGTCATTATCGCCAGCGGCCCTCTGACGTCAGAAGCCCTGGCTTCTGCCCTGACGCCGCTGCTTGGAGAACGCCTCTATTTTTACGATGCCACGGCCCCAATAGTCGCCGCCGACAGTATTGATTATGCTGTCGCCTTTCGCGCCAACCGCTATGGCGAAGAGGGGGAGGTGGGAGATTATCTCAACTGCCCCATGGATGAAAAACAATATTCGAAATTTATAGAAACCGTAGCCGAAGGAGATCTGGTCAGAAGTCGGAATTTCGAGGATGAAAAGGTTTTTGAAGGGTGTATGCCGATTGAGGCGATGGTCGCCCGCGGACCTTTGACCTTAGCTTTCGGCCCGCTTAAACCCAGAGGACTTAAAGATCCCAGAACCGGTCGTGAAGCCTATGCAACAGTGCAGCTCCGCAGCGAAAATGCTAATAATACCATGTATAACCTGGTCGGCTTTCAGACCCGTCTGACCTTTCCCTGGCAGGAGAAAATCATTCGTCTGATTCCCGGTCTCGAAAAGGCCGAAATTTTTCGTTTCGGCACCATGCACCGCAATACCTTTATCGATGCCCCGCGGATTTTAACCCCCTTTTTTCAGCATAAAAAAGAGAGCCGCGTCTTCTTTGCCGGTCAAATCAGCGGCGTTGAAGGCTACCCCGAATCAACAGCCTCGGGCCTCATCGTCGGCCTGCAAATTGCGGCCCTGGTCAACAACCAGGAACTTTTCACTTTTCCCAATACCACTGCCTTAGGTGCCTTGAGCACTCACATCAGCAATGACCAGAGCCCCAACTTCCAACCCATGAATATCAATTTCGGTCTCGTGCCCCCGTTAGCTGACAAAAAAAGACGTAAACGCGAGCGCATTGAGGCCTACGTAGAAAGAGCCCGCCGGGATCTGGAAGGCACCTTTATAAACCTGCCACCTCTGATTCGTCCGAATCTACCATAATCACACCCCCCAAAAAACTGAAAACCGCCCTTATTCGTTTATTCACTTTCATAACCATTCAGAATCTCTATTACAGAATATGCCTCACTATAATAAAACCGAGGTATAAAATAGTCCTAATACTGAGGGCATCAGCACAACCAAGATACACTAAGATACAACTATTCATAAAATATCCGCAACAATTACATAATCTTAAATAAAATAAGCGCCCACACGTAGACATAACAAAAATAATCAGGTATAAATATTTACTTGACATATTATTAATTTTTAATTAAGCGACTTAATCACTGTTTTCACTGGTAGTGATATCATCCAGCTAAACTTTGATAATATCTACCAATCGTCCGACGGTAATTTTTTTTCGACAAAGCTTTCTAAACTCAATTTTATTTGAGTCCAATGCCAAACATACCCCCAAATATCGGGAAATACCGGATTGAAAAAGTCCTCGGCCACGGCGCCATGGGGGTTGTCTACTTGGGCTTTGACTGCACCCTTGAGCGCAAGGTTGCAATCAAAACCATCAAAAGTGAATACCTGGCCTGCAGCAGCGACAATAAAGACTATCTGATTCGTTTAAAAAGAGAAGCCCAGGCCGCAGGCCGCCTTCATCATCCCAATATTGCAGTGATCCATGACTTCGGCATTGACGATGACAAACGACCCTTTATTGTCATGGAGTACATTGCCGGACGGGAATTAAAAGAGATTCTGGAACAGGGTCCGGGTAAATCTGATTTAAGTTTTACCTGCGAAATTGTCACTCAGGTTCTAGATGCCTTAAATTATGCCCATCGTCGGGGAGTCGTCCATCGCGACATCAAGCCCTCCAATCTTTTGATCAAAGCCGACAACTCAGTCGCGATTACCGATTTCGGCATCGCCCATATCGACACATCAGAGCTTACTCTTGACGGCTCGATAATGGGTACTCCAAATTATATGGCTCCCGAACAACTGCTCGGACAGCAGATCGACCAACGGGCCGATCTCTTTTCGGTCGGGGTTCTTCTATATGAGATGGTGACTGGAGAAAAACCCTACCCGGGAAAAGGGGCCGCCGGGAAAATCACCAGTATGCTGAAAGAACCTCTGATTGAAGCCGGCACTTTAAATTTACGCCTACTGCCTGAACTTAACCGGATTATCAATAAAGCTCTGGCTATCGACAAAGAAGAACGCTATCAATCCGCCAGTGAATTTTTACTGGACCTGACAAAATTAAATCCATCCACGACAAAGGCTGCCGCCGCTGACAATAACCTAGAAAATCTGACCATCATAACTTCCGGAGCAAGTCCGAAAACAGAAAAAAAAGAGGTCAGTTACGATCTCAATGAAACCATCTTCACTACGACTTGCGAAGAAACCATCTTTGCGGAAACACCGAAGAAAACGCCTGCCCCGGCCGGCCCCACAGAGCCGACGCCGCCCCCCGGCCTGCCGCCCTACCGCTCCCTGAAAACCGGCATCGCTCTCTTTGCCGTGCTGGTTCTCGTTGCCGCGGCTTTAGGCGGCAGACATTTTTTTCTACCATCAACAAAAGATACACCTTTACAAAAAGCTGAAGTTAATCTGCAAAATACGAAAGAGGTGCAGCTGCAGGTAAACAGCGCCAGCCGCGGTAAACTTCCAGGCAGAGTCAGAATTGACAGCGCTCCCCCGGGCAGTGAGGTTCTGCTGGCAGGCGAAATAAAAGGGAAAACCCCGTGCCTTATAACTTTACCCCAAGGTGACTATGATCTGGTTCTGCAACAAACAGGATATGAGGAGCTGGCTGTCATGGTTAGCGTCTTGACTGACAGAGAGATTGATTTTACCGTCAATCTCAAGGCTCGATAATTTACTAAAATGCAGAAATTAATCTGTAAGGCACTGCTCCTTTTCATTATAATTTCGCTGCAGCTGCAAACTTCGGGAAAACTGTGGGCGCAGAGCCCGGAAACGTCGCAAGTCGACAATGAGAATTCCGGCTACATCATCTCCCGTTCCATCGTGTGCAGTGCCGACATCTATACGATTATCGACAAGGATATAAGCGCCGAGAAAGCCCGCCAGAAAGCAGTAAACGCGGGTCGACGCAAAATTTTACACAAAGGCAGAGCACTCATTCTGGAAATCCTGCACAACAGCGGCCTGAAAAACGGGGAGGAACAACTACAGCTACCGACAGCAGATGAACTTGTCATCGTTGAACAAAAGGAGATACAATCCCCTATCAGCAGCACGAGCGGGCGGGCGACCGCAATTTTCATGACCGCCGAGATTTGCTACAAGCTTAAACTGCCACTCAGCGAAACTCTGAGCAATCCGGCTCTGCCTTTGACCGTGAAACTCTGGGCCTCACAGAATCGCTACTACGCAGGGGAAGCAATGAAATTTTTTTTTCAGAGCAACCGGGATTGCTATCTAACCCTTATAGACCAGGCCCCGGACGGGACTCTGCTTCAACTGCTGCCCAACGGTTTTCGTAAAGATGAGATCATCCACCCGGACAAAACCTACCAGCTGCCTGATCTTCTGGCCGGGGATTTCTACTCTTTTAATGTCTCGGCCCCGTTCGGAACCGAGAAGATAATAATCTTTGCTGGAGATGGCCCGCTTAACCGAAAATCGGAACTCGCAGAAAAAGAAAAAACAGAGCTTTTTCAAAAATTAAAACTTCCACTTGAGGACTTTCGCAAAGAACTGATAAGCATAAGGAACACGACAACAACAACGCCGGAAACTAATAACGACACTAACAGGAGTCAGCAATTTTTCACAGGCTATCTCTCCTTGGAAACACTTATAAAGAAATAAAGATTAGAACCTTAGAGGTTTTTTTCACCAGTTTTCAGCAGGTAACCGGCGCAACAATCATGGTGGGCTTTTTCTGCCTCGTGACTGGTTGCGGATATTTTCCATCCGGGAGATATCAACTCAATAACGCAGCCCGAACCGGGCTAAAAAAAGTTCGTTTTAGCGCCGAGGAGTTTGTGCTTTACGGGGCTCTAAAAAATACTGATAACCGGACAGACACCCTGGTTATTTATATCGAAGGAGATGGTTCAGCCTGGCTAACCAAAAATGACCCATCCGAGGACCCGACCCCACAAAAGCCGCTGGCTTTAGGATTGGCTATAAAGGATCCGGCCGATAAAATTCTCTATCTGGCGCGACCGGGACAGTTTCTACAAAGTAAAGATCCTCAATGTCAGTCCTGTTACTGGTTGAAGGCGGAGCGTTATTCGGAAAAGGTGATCAAGGCCTACATGATAGTCATTGACTTGGTCAAAAATGAACAAAAAGTCAAAAAAATCGCTTTAGTGGGCTATTCCGGCGGGGGAGTTATCGCCGCCCTGCTTGCCGCGCGCCGCGATGATATTCTCTGGCTGGCAACAGTGGCCGCAAACCTGGATCTGCAGTTGTATTGTTCACAACATCAAATAACACCGCTTGATGATTCTTTAAAACCGATTGATTTTACCGCGACCCTACAGAAAATTCCACAGTTCCATTTTGTTGGGGGTCGGGATCAGATTGTACCACCGGAAATCGTTCAATCTTACATTAATGCCATGCCCGAAAAAAAGTTTGTGACCATGATAACCAAAAAAAAGTTTGATCACCACTGTTGCTGGGAAAAGGAGTGGCCCCAGCTACTGAATTGGATCTTAAAAGATAATTCACCTGATTTTTAATTTTCTGTGGCAACAGCATGTCCTTAAAAATTCACATTACTGGCACAGATGTTTGAATTGTTTTTGTAAACTTGTTGTTTTAATCTTTTCAATTTTTAGGAGGAGAGTTTGGTTATGCTGAAAAAGAGAATAATATGTTTGGCAATGATCGTTCTGGCATTGTTATTCACGGGAGTCGCTTTTGCGACAACATTTGACTGGCAGGCAATGGATAACTATTCAAAATCCCAGGTCGATTGCTTTGACGTGACCAGTAGTACGTTTTGGGACAACACGGAAAATTATTCTCTGACCGTCGATCAGAAGGATAAAACAGGGGTCTGTAATTCAGGGTTTGACCTGCTCACCCTGACCGATGCTTCCGGAACTTCAATATGGTCTGAAGACGTTGCCGATGGTACGGCGGGTTCATTCGCTAAAGCCAACTGGAGCATGATGCTGGGCGATGATGAAATAGGTTCTACGGTTACTGCATCCCAGGTGCTGAGGACATCAGTGACTCAAACCGCGGGAATGATCAGCAAGCGAGTCGCCAATATCATGTCACCAAAAAGCTCGGCAAAGGCTAAAAAACTCGCAGTGCTCGGGATCAGTGGAATCTCGGCCGGTGATGCCGCACCCCAGTATGGCTTCTGGGTTAATGCCGGCTATACGGACTGGAAAATCGACAGCCGAAACGAGGAGAGTGACGGAGAGCTGGCAACTCTGATTGCCGGAGCTGACTATAAAATTACCGACAAGATTGTTTTAGGTTTTTCTCTCGCGTATGAAAACTCCGACATTGACACCGATTACAACGATGGCTGGGTAGAGCAGGACGGTGTAACTTTAGCTCCTTACATGGCGATAGTGTTTAACGAATATCTCTCTTTTGACGCAACCTTGGGTTATGCCTGGCTGAACACTGATCAGGAACGCGATAAAGGAGTCGGCAATAAAGTGAAAAGTTCACTTGATTCAAATCGTTACTTTGCCTCGGCCCGCCTTAACGCCTACTACAACGTTGAAAACTTAAAATTGTCCGGGGTTCTGGGCTGGCTCTATGCTACGGAAGATCAGGACTCATTTACCGAAAATGACGGTAACGAAGTTGATTCAAACAGTGTCCATCTCGGCCAGTTATCGCTAGGAAGCGAAGTCAGTTACGATTTCGTAGGTTGGGAACCCTACCTGTCCGCAACCTTTGTCTACGATTACCAGTATGATGATGTAAAGAGCAAAGGTTACGATGATATCGACCAGAGTAATTACGATGATACCTCCTTTGAGGTCAACCCAGGGGTTCGCATCCGTTTCAACAATAATTTAAGCGCCGATCTTCAGGGAGGTTTCGTCCTGGGTCGTAACGATTATGACGAATATTCCATCTCGGCAAATCTGCGTTACGAATTTTAGTACCTTACAGGTTATTTTCGGTTTGAAAACGTGAGAGTGCTCCGACATAAGTAGCGACCTGCGAACATTCAAATAGTCAATGCAACTTTAATCTGACATTAATATTAAATCTGAGGGAGAAACATAAATGAAGAGACTGAGATCCTGGTCAATTTTGATACTTTTATTTTGTTGCTGGATAGTATCGGCCAGCGTATGGGCAGCAACTCTAGAGGGTGAAATTTCTGTCACCGGAATCCAGACAATTGCAAAAGAGGGAGATTGCACCTATAATGAATACAACTTTACAGGTATGGCTACTGGTACCGTTAATGATGGCAACGGTTTAGATAATATATTGTTTAGAGTAGATGATGATGGCGATACTAAAGATTCTAAAACTGTTTCCATCCCGGTAGGTGAAACCATCGATTTTTCGGTAACACTGAGATTCGAAGGTATCTACAAAACGGCTGTTGCTGGAGTGGCCTTGGTAGTAGATGAACTAGGCTATTTTGAAGAAAATTATATTCCAGATGAAATAGCAGGAATTTGTCCCAGTGAAACCTCTAACGATCCCGACGTAGATGATGACGGTGATGGTTACACGGAAAATCAGGGAGATTGTAACGATGCCGATGCCTCGATTCACCCTGAAGGAGCTGTCTGCGGCAATGGCATCGAAATCTGTGGTGATGGCATTGATCAGAATTGCGACGGAGTTGATTCCGCTTGCGGTTCCTACTGCAACGGATGCCTGATCTTCCCCAGAGTTGTCAGCTGTTCCGGCTGGGAAACCAGAATCGGTCTTATTAACCCGAGTGCAAGTGCAACTCCGGTAAGCGGAATCTTCAGGGCTTATACCGCCGGCGGTGAGGAAGCTGGCAGTTTAACTGTGACCTTACCTGGTAATGGTCGTAAGGAAATCGAAATAAATGAAATGCCCGAAATTACCGCGCCTGAAACCATAGCTTACTGCACCTTTGATGACAATGGTGCAGGTGCGGTGGGTTACGCTGAATGGAATATCGGCAACGCCTTAAAAGCTGCAGTTCCGGCGCAACGTGAAGCCTTGAGCGGTGCCATCGTACTCGGTAATCTTGTTTGCAGTGAGACCTGGCGCACCGAATGTTCTATGGTAAATACAAACACGGAAACTAAGACCCTGACTCTAACATTCAATACGGGTGAAAGTCGAACCATCGAGATCCCTGGAAACGGCGCGAAACGCTTCTGGATTCGTGATCTTTTTGAAGGAGTCTTTCAGCCCGGGATAACATCAGCCAAGATCGATGATGCGACCGGTATTATCGGATTGCAGATGCGAGTAAGCTATATGGAAGGCTGCTCTTCGATAGCCGGCGCGCACCAGATAAGCGGCAATAAATCCGCAACTATCTACTTTCCACATGCAATCTGCAGTGAAAAGTGGGCGACAAAAATGTACTTCAATAGTTATGACAATGCATCTGAAGTTGACTGCACAACCTTCGACAGTGACGGTGCGGTCATCAACCTGGAGAAAATCTACCTTAACGCCGATGGCGATTACTCTACACCTCTTTGTGACGTTACCGGACTTACATGTTTAAAACTCGATACGACCGGTTCTCTGGATGCCGACCTGAGACTCGATACAACCGGATCCCTGGATCCCGCCGACTACGACAACTGCTGGCTTAAAGTTGAAAGCAACGGTACTCTTCTGGCCGGCGGCTCCGAAGATCTGATCGGGGTCGATGATGAAAATATCGCCCGGCAAATGGCCTCTCTTAACGCCATCTCTACCGGGATTGCAAGTGGGGTGATCGCCACATTGGCAGTGGATGGGGGCTGGACCGGCCTGGGCTTGATCAACCCCGCTGATACAACCACTGCAACAGTTGATCTCATTGCCTGTGATGACAACGGCACACCCAAAGGCGCAGCACGTTTAGTAATCGCACCTCATGCCAAAAAATCGATAGTTGTAGAAGAGCTTTTTGCCGCCTACGATATCAGCTCCGCGACCTGGATCGCTTTTAATTCCAGCAGCGAAATTTTTACCTTCGTTTTGCAGGGCTCCGCTGATGGCCTGGCACTTGAAGCTCTACCCGGCATTGCGGCTCCGTTTACGTTCATCGACAACGATGGTGACGGTTATCCCGTCGGCGTTCTTGACTGCGATGATAATGATCCTGCAGTTCATATGAATTGCGCTGAGCCGGTCGATCCCAACACTGTCGATGATGACGGCGACGGCTATAGTGAGGACCAGGGTGACTGCAACGACAACGATGCCACAATCCATCCCGGCGCTGATGACATCTGCGGGGATGGCATTGACCAGGACTGTAATGGAAGTGATCTGGTTTGTGATATTCCCGTTGAGCCGGTCGATCCTAACACTATCGATAACGACGGTGACGGCTATAGTGAGAATCAGGGTGACTGCAACGACAGCAATGCTGCAATCCATCCCGGAGCTGATGACATCTGCGGGGATGGCATTGACCAGGACTGTAACGGCAGCGATCTGGTTTGTGATATTCCTGTTGCGGTAGGACTTGCATCAAGTCACTATGGCACATATCGTGTTACCAGCATCCAAGCGGACACAAACGGTAGTCAAGACTGCTTGTTTGTTGGAGATGAGGCAACGATTACAGACAATCAATCATTACATGATATGGATAATTATGTCTGGATACCACGGAACATAGCAACCTACTCAAATACCTATATAGACTCTGATGGTGATACGGTAACACAGACAGAAACCATTTCCGCGAATATGCTAATTATGGATGAAATTGGCACATGGGGAGATGAACCGGACAAAGGGTGGAACGTTCACCTGGAAATTGATTTTGAAAATTTGACATTTACACTTACAGAGACAGATAGTGAAATATATGATGGGTGCGAAGGAACATATCGAGGGACACTTGTAAAAATCGACTAATTAAAGAAAACGAGGAACTTAACATTTCATTCCACATTGACTCTGAGCAGGTGAAAAAATATTTTTCACCTGCTCAGAGTACTCGAACACATCAAAATAAGGAGGCTTACCATGAAAAAGTTTTTCTGCACTCTACTGGCCATATTTTTCCTGTTTGTCGCGGCTGGAGCAGTTGCAGCCGAACCGCTGGTCATTACTGAAAACCAGATTCCCGATCAGGAGAGTTTGATAAATGCCCTGGCTCTGAAAAAAGATGAATGTCGACGCATGACCGTCAATATGAAGATCCACTTCGACCTTGATTCATCCGAGATTACAGCCAAAAGTGCGGAAACTTTAGATGCGATTGGCAAAGCCATGCAGGCAGAAAGGTTGCAGGCCTTGCATTTTGACCTGGAAGGCCACACCGACGCTTCCGGAAGTGAAAACTATAATCAGAAATTATCAGAAAAACGGGCAATGGCGGTAAAATACTATCTGGTAGCCCGTTGCGGCGTTACTGATGAACGCCTAACGGCCCAGGGCCGAGGAGAAAGTGACCCGGAAGACCCGAATCCGCTGGCCGAAGCCAATCGCCGGGTCAATATCTATAGCGTCAGATAACTCGGAAAAATGATCAAAAACCGACGAAGTCAATTTTTTCGGAGCTGATTATTGCTCTCTGGTTAGAACCTCAGAAGCGATTTGGATAAGATAAGCAGGTAGGGGGGTTACTATGAAAAAAAAATTTTGGCTATTTTTCATCCCAGCCTTGTTGCTGGCCGGTCATTTCACCGGTAATCCCGCGGCAGCGCGCATGAACATTGGTGGAGCCCGGCAGATAAGCAACGCAATCCACCAGAATGCCCGCCAAAGTCTGCGCCCCCACTTAAATATCAACTCGTCATACGCAGTTCCGGTTATGGGTGTTAAAGTAAGTCCCGATGGACACACTATGGCCATGCTTGGCAGCGATAATCGAGTTCATCTCTGGAATCTGCAGACCGGTCAGAAATTCTACAGTTTCCACGCCGCCGCCGAGGTTGCGAATATGAGTTTTCCGGCCCACGAACAGAGGATTTTGATTACTGATGTAAAAGGCGCTATCAACAGCATCAATTTTAATGGCGAAAGCGCTAAACCTAAACAAAAGACAGAAATGTACAAATCCTCCAAAATTCTGGCTTTTCATCCGGATGGCAAAATTCTGGCCTGCGCCGGTTCCGACCAAAATATCGAACTGTGGCAAATCAGTCACACGGGTGAGTTAGCAAAAATAAAAACCTTGCCCAACCCAAAAAATATTTCCCGCTTAGCTTTCAGCGGTGACGGTTCCAAACTTTTGAGCGCCGATAACTCAGGTCGGCTGCTCTACTGGAACTGGCAAAAAGAAAAAATTGACCTTAGTGAAAAAATAAATTCACCTATAACCGCCATAGCGACCATGCCCGCAGAGAGCATCATGGCCATCGCCAGTGAAAATGGCCAGCTTTACCTGTTAGGACTCTCACAAAATAACCCAATTGCAAAATTACCCAAGGTTGCAGCTCTGCAAAAAAATTGCCTGACCGGTTTAACTTTCGTCTCTTCCGGTTCACCGTATCTCATCGGCTGCAGCCGAAACGGCAATCTCTACAAATGGGAGGTGCCCTCCGGCAATTTACTTTTGAGCTGCGAGTTGAATGAAAATGTAAAATTGAATGGGGTTGCGAGCATCCCAGGGCTGGAGTACTTCTTTAGTGCCGGCGAGGGTCGCTTTTTGAGGCTCTGCTCGCTTGCCAGTGGCAAGGAGGTCGCAAAACTCGTTGTCCTGAATGAGGGATGGGGCGCCGTTTCGGCGAACGGCTGCTTTGATGGAACCCTCAAAAACGCTGCCGAGGACCATTTGCAGGCTTTGAACTGGACTTGTAATAATCAGGAGCTTGCCCTCGACGGTTTTCTGGCAAGTTATTACCGCCCCGCCCTCCTGGGCCGCCTGCTGACCGGAATAACGCCCGAACCCCAAACCGGCGCCCCGGACATCGAAAACATAGCATCCGTGGAAGAATTTCCCATGCCGCCCACTATACAGATCATTAAACCAGCGAAGGAAATTGAAACCTCTGAACAGATGATTGAAATCACTCTCAAAGCCGCAGATCAGGGCAGCGGCATCCACGATATTCGCCTCTACCATAATGGTAACATTGTTGATGATCAGAAAAGCACTCAGACAACCGGTGAAAAAAACGGCGAAGTCAGAAAAACCTATAAGCTATCCCTGCTCGCAGGTGCCAACCAGATCAAAGCTGTTGCGCTAAATGATGCTCTGGTCGAAAGTACACCTGACGAAATTTTAGTTACGACAACCTGGAGCGGACCTAAACCCAGACTGCATATTGTGACCGTCGGGATCAGCAAATACGACAATCACCGACTTGATCTCAACTTCTCGCGTCAAGACGCTGAAAAAATCGGCCAGGCCTTACTGGCGGAAAAAAGCTCCGCCTACAGCGAAATCATTCTTCACCATCTCTATGATGATGAAGCCAGCCGAACTGCAATCAACAAAAAGCTCGAAGAACTGATAAATTTGCCCCCCCAGGATACGGTTGTGATCTACATGGCCGGCCATGGAGAAACCCTGGATGATGAATGGTTTTTTATCCCGCACGAACTGCGCCATCCGGAAAATAAAACAAGCCTTAAAGAAAATGCAATTTCATCCTCACTTCTGGAATTATCTATCGCTCAGATCGGAGCTCGACGCATTTTTTTAATTCTCGATGCCTGTAAATCGGGCGCCCTGGTCAACGCATTTGCCAACTTTGACAACTACCGCCCGATGGCCTTACTCTCACGCTTAACCGGCATTCATGTTATCTCCGCCACAACCCGCGACCAATACGCCGGAGAATTCGGCCGCCTGGGCCATGGCTTATTTACCTACTCCCTGCTCGAAGGTTTACAGAATAGGGCTGACAACAACCCGAAGGACGGTAACATCTCAGTCTCAGAAATTATGAGTTACGTCGAGACCCAAATGCCGATACTGATCGAACGTCACGCCCTGCCAGTGCAGAATCCGCTGATTAATTCACATGGAGAAGATTTTCCTATTGCTGCCAACATCAGAATGTAAAGCTTTATATGTACATATAATCAGCGAGGGAAGAATGCGCGTCAATCTAAAAAAATGCCTGCCCCTGATCATTGCCCTGTTAACCATTACGGTCTGCACCGACGCCTTTGAGGCGGCCGCGAATACAACCGCGCTGACAAACACCAGGATTGTCAGCAAAACCATCAACAAGGCAATCCATACAAACACGCGGCAGGCTGTCAAAGCGATGATCAGCAGTCAACAGAGCCGACAAGGGAGAAAAACACCGGTATCACGCATTGCTAATGGAACTAAGCAAACCAGAACCGCAAAGCCAACCTTTACTATTTCGTCACCTGCCTGCAGTGCGCCAACGGTTTTGGCTATAACTCCTGACGGCCGCTACATGGCCAGCGGCAACGAGAATGGAGACGTACAGATCTGGAACCTGGAAACCGGCCAGCGACTCTTTAATCTGGAGGCTAAATCCGGAGCCGTCAGGGCCTTGACTGCAACTGCCGGAAACAATTTTTTTGCCGCCGGTTACAATAACGGCAGGGTAATATTATGGAATTTGAAAAACGGAAAAAAAGAGCGGGATTTTACCGCCCACACCCAGGAAATTGTCGAGCTGGCAACCCTTGAAGGGGGTTTGTTAATCAGTGCCGGAGCTGATAACAAAATCAAAATCTGGGAAAGCAATGGTGAGCTGATACGAGAGTTCAGCGTTGCCCTCCTGTCTGGAATGGCGCTGAACCAGGCTCAAACCATTATCATAAGCAGTTCACTTGACGGCAATATCAACACTTGGGAGATGACAACCGGCAAACTGATTAAAACCATGAATGCCGGACACGCCGTCCTGACTCTGGCGACCACCGGCAACAATCTGGTGGCCGCAGGTCTGGAAAACGGTGAGGTACAGGTCTGGAACAGTGTTACCGGCCGCAGGATCATGAAGCAAAAAAGCCATCAAGCGGCAGTCCGAACGGTTGCTTTTTCTCCCGACAACACAATTCTTGCCAGCGCAGGCGATAACCAGCAGATCTTCATATGGTCACCCCGCAATCAAGCCAGAATTGCGACCCTGAGCGGACATGAAGCTGAAGTCAAAAATCTCGGCTTCAGCAGCGATGGCCATTTCATTTTTTCCGCCGGGGCTGACCGCATGATAAGGGTATGGGAAAGAAACTATAAAACTGAAATTGCACGGCTTATCTCATTAGGCTCCGGCTGGGCAGTCGTGAGTCCTACCGGCTCTTTTGACGGCTCACTAAATGGTAGTGACAGCGAAAGAGTAGCGGCTCTCAAATGGTCAACCGGTAAGGATAATTACTCTTTAGAGGCCTTCTTAAACGGCTACTACACGCCCGCTCTCCTCGGATACCTGCTGACAGGCTCGACCATAAGCGAAATCAACCCGAATGAAACCCTCGCCGGAGGGTTTCTGCCGCCACCTCAAATTGAAATCAAAACCTCAAACACCGCAAAAGAATCGCCGGAACGAACGATCAAAGTCACAGTCGTTGCTCATGACATGGGTGGAGGCGTAAATGAAATCAGACTTTTTCATAACGGAAAAATTGCTGGCGAAAAACTAAACCCGCCTGAAAACGCAGGAGCAGCCGCTTCTTTCACAAATACCTGGCAGCTTAACCTGTTACCGGGGAAAAATCAAATTCAGGCTATTGCCACAAATACAGCTATGATAGAAGGCCATCCGGCAGAAATTACGGTTACTTTCGCTGGTAAAAAAGAAAAACGAACCTTACACGTTGTCACAGTGGGTATCAACGAATATGAAAATCCGCGACTGAACCTCTCTTTTGCCGGCAGTGATGCGAAAAGCGTAGGCGACTATTTCGAAAAAACATACCGGACCACCTTTGATGAGATTAAAATTTACAGACTGTTTAATCAGCAGGCGACCAGGACTAATATTAACCGGACCCTGAACTTGCTAACCGACAGCTCACCCCAGGACACCGTACTCATCTATTTAGCCGGACACGGCGAAACCTTTGATGAAAACTGGTATTTTATTCCGCATGAAGTCAGACATCCGGAAAACAATAAAGTCTTAACACAGGAGGCGCTGTCGTCGTCGCTTCTGCAGCTTTCAGCCGTCAAATTCGGCGCGCAGAAAATTTTTCTGCTGCTTGACAGTTGCAAGTCTGGGGCGGCCTTAAATGTCTTTGACGATTTCAACTTGCGGCGGCCCCTGGCCCTGCTTTCCCAGAATACAGGCATTCATGTGGCTGCAGCCTCATCAAGTCTGCAAACCGCCGGAGAATTAGGCCGTTTAGGACATGGTCTGTTCACCTACTCACTGCTTGAAGGACTTAAAGGGAAGGCAGATCTTGAACCGATTGATAAAACCATAACGGCTCTTGAAATTATGCACTATATCTGCACTGAACTTCCCTTGTTGAGCAATCAATATCAGCTGCCGCAGCAGGATCCGGCGATCAACTCCCGGGGGAATAATTTCCCCATTTGCAAAAGATCACTGTAGACTTTTATCGATCCTGCAAACTTTGTAAACCCATTTAAAAGATATTTTATAATGAATTTCACAAAAAACGGCGAGAGCACCAGGAGAATAGCCATTTTTAATAAAAACCATTCATTAAGAACCAGGCTCAATATATGGTTCATATCGATTTTTTTAGGCCTAGCCCTCTGTAGCATAAGCACTGCTGACTCTGGAAATAAAATTCAGCGCAAAATTATCATAGTCAAGCGCGGCGACACTCTGGCCAAAATTTGTCGGCAGGAATACGGCAAGTACAGTAATGAACTGCTAAAGATGATAATGGAAAATAATCCTGAAGTTACTGACCCCAACCTTATTTTTGTCGGCGAGCAAATAGTTATTCCCAATATTACACCTGGGCCTCAAGCACCGCAAACATTGCCTCCCGCATTCAGGCCTGAGCCCAAACCCCTCAAGCCCAAGGAAAATGCACCTGAGTACAGTCTCTACCCCAGCCCCATGCCAGGTGAAATAACTCAACTTACCTGGCTCAATGACAACCAGGCCATCGTCGAAGGAAGGGTCACGACTTCGGCCAGATACCGCTTTTTCATCTACGTTCCGGGGGATACTGAATATGAGCAGCCGGAACTGCAGATGCTGGATGCGCATCACTTCAAAGTTCTGACTACCATCGGTCGCCGGGGAAGGGATTACGGCCAGGAATTTGTTCTCAAACTTTCTCTTTACGATACTCAAGATAACAGAATCGGTGAAATCAGAGAGTCTGTTCAACGTACCCAGCATCAATCCCTTGACATAATACCAATGTTGAAAAAAAAAGGAGCACGAATTTTTGCACCACGTCCAACCGGCTGGAATGGACTGGAAAACTGGGTAAAACTTCAAACTCTTGACGCCACAAGCCTTGACAATAATTATTTCAGAATTGCCAATGGAACCGTAGTGCCAAATTTCCGCTACTTGAGTTTCAGCCCGGATGAGCGCTACCTCTCCTGGTATGGACGTATAACCCTGTACGGTACGTCATGCCTGGCTAAAGCCCTTCTGATAAAGGGAGAAATCGAGCAAGCCGAAAGCCTGCTCAGAGTATGGGCGAAACAGGTCGACAAAACCGGTAAAATACCAAGAAGCGCTAATGTCGTTGGCGATAATTATATTTCACCAGATGTAAGATCAGGTGAAGTCATCCATTTTCTCGGAGCCTTAGGTCTGGCAAAAAAAATAAATCCATCGAGTGAATGGGATGATCCCATTGAAAAAATAATCAAAGGCTACATTAAACCTCTTATGGATCCAAAACTTGGCATTATCTCGGGCGGTTACGACGGCAAAGACAGTAATGGCTATGCAAAACCACGCAGCTATGAAAAAATCAGCTGGTTTTCGGCCGAACATAATTTTGATCTTTATCAGGCTCTTAATGTGCTCATTAAAATTGATAACTTGAACCCGGAACTAAAAAATGATTGTTTGATGACAATCAGCCTTTTGAATAAAAATATCGAAAAATTTTTCTGGAATAAAGAGACAAATACCTTCAATCGTGGCTGGCGACCACAAAGCGGCCCTGACTGCTCCCAAGCTCTTGACTGTTCTTCCTGGGGGGCTTTATACCTTTTAAAACGGGCCCGGCTGGCAGGAATTAAGCAGGACAATGCAACAAAAGAAGAATACCTGAACAAAGCACTCCTTTGCCTCAACTACGCTGACAGCCACTTCAGAAGTAAATGGAACTATCAAACGCCCGAAGGGGATCGAGGCTCAATTACAGGCTACCGGCCTTATGCCGGTAAAATTGACGACTTAAAATGGGAAGATGGCACAAGAGAGGATGAAACGATAGAGTGGGATAGCCTGAACAACATGGTCTGGTCCGAAGGAACCCTTGGAGTTGCAATGGCCTGGCATGAATACGGCCTCCAAAAAAAAGACAATAAAGCCCTCCAGAAAGCACACAGCATTTATCAACAAATGAAAGATCTGCAAGCCTTAAGCGATCAAGGAGGTCTGCTCTACAGTACGACACCGATCAAAGGGCACTTTACAATCGGCGAAGAACTAGCTTCATTAAGTTGGCTTGGCTATCTGGCTTTGAACCACGACCTGTCAACCAGTATTCCGAGACCTGAACTTCTCGATTGGGCACCATGGTAGAAAATAAAAAATTGAACATCAGTGAGCAAAAATCTTCAAACAGGAAAACTACCTATCCAACAAACAAAAAAAGGAGGTGACCAAAATAGTAGATGTAAAAGATTACAAATGACGCTTTTAATTTTAACCGTAGAAAGAAAGGGAGAGAAAATCATAATGGAACATGTAACTCAACCAACGCCCTTGAAAATTTTCAGAAATATAGAATTATATTCTCTAATTCTAATACTACTGATAACACTAACCTTACTGACAGGCTGTACAACCCCTGCATCATCAATTTCAGTGCTCACCCCATCATCGACATCAACTCAACTCCTTACTGACCGCTCAGCCGGAGTTCTGCACGACAGGTTGACGATTCTAACCAGCGGTGATTGTGCTTCTGAGTTGACTCCGCGGTTTTCTGTATTTAACCGGACGATGCATACACTGACAATCGAATTAAGCGGAAGCAGCGGCTCATACACTCTGCTTTTGGAACCAAAACGAGATCACACATGGCTTATAAGAGAGGGCTCTTATCACGTCGAGATCAGTGTTCCGGGATTTCCTCCGGCTGCCGCCGATGGTCTCTCCATCGCAAAAGGGCATTGTTATAAATGGGAATTGTGGAAAGATAAACCATGATAATAACAGATTTTATGAAGTATCAAGCAAACTTAATAACTCAAGGAGTACTTGTATGAAAAAGATAATATCCCGGGAAAAAACAATGCGTTATTTAATCTTTACACTTTTATGTCTGGCATTCTGGTTAACCGGATGCGTGGAAAAAGTAGTCATCAGAGAACAGGTGGCAACCCCCGATATAGCCCAGGCACAAACAATTTTTTTCGATGACTTCAGCCAAGCTTCGCAAAATATCAATCGCAATCTATGGATGTCAAATGGTAAAGCTCACTGGGTCTGGCAAGGCAAAACCTCAGATGCTCCCGGATGTGTTGATGGTTGTTTAAAACAGAACAGTGAAGCCGACCGGGCCCTAAATGCTATTATGTATATCAGCACTCCGCAGATTTCAAATGCGACAATAGAAACCAAAACCAGAATCAATTATGATCTGTCGATTGGACATACGGACGAAGAATTGAAAAAATTTCGTTATTTTATTGGTACTGGAATAGTTTTCAGACTGGTCGATGACAACAATTACTATATGTTCAGGCTGGCTGGTGAAGAAGGCTGTGTACTCGGAAAAATGGTTGACGGCAGGTGGGTTGATCTGAAAAATCCGAGACGCTTAAACTTTCTTGAAGGCGGACGAGTCAGAACGAATACTTGGTACACCCTGAAAGTAATTGTTAACGGAAATAATATTCAATGTTTTATAAATGATTCACCTGTCATCAACTACACCGACTTTGAATCAGAATTTTCACTCGGCCACTTCGGCCTGACCACATTTAAATGTTTTGGAGATTTTGAATATATCAAAGTAACCAAGTAGCTTTCCAGATTAAAATTAAAACACTAAAACAAGACGGCTTTTACGGGCTCATAAATTAATAAGGCCTCTTGTTTTAGTGTTATTTTCCACTTCTTATATGAGAATATCTTATGAAAGAGTGCTCGCGAGGCCACCTCTATCCAGACACCCTGGACCATTGTCCGGTATGCGATAAAGGAATGGAGTTTCAAACAATTTTTGAAAACAGCTACGAAGAAGCCGTAACCCTGAAGAAATCAGAAGATTACCATATCGCAGCGGAACAACTTGCCTGGAGCCTCACAAACAAATCGAATTCAAACCGAAATCTAGAGAAAACTATTTTTCTCGGCAACGAAGACGCGATGAAAAAAAACTGCATAGTCGGGTGGCTGATTGAATTTAATGAGAATGAATTACCCATCAACAGCTATCAGCTGATCTGCGGTAAAACCTTCTTGATCGGCCGAGATGCAGATTGTAATATAATCCTGAACAATAAAACCATCTCCAGAAAACACTGCAGTATAGAGATAAAAGAGGATCAAATAATAATCCACGACAATAACTCTGCCAATGGCACTATTGTCGACGGCACCCTGATTAAGAGTTGCAACCTGGATGAGAAGAGTTATATTACATTAGGGGAACTCAATTTTAAAATAAAGTATGTGTAATATGGGCGGGCCTATAATATGCCGATGATTCATATTTTCTCGTCGCATTGCCCCACAATCGAAACAGTTGCCTTGGATAAACTCCCGCAAACTTTTTTTGCAGCCGACCCGGGAATACTCGAAATAGATTTTAAGAAAAATGAATACCTGTCCACAGGTAACAAAGAATTTTTACTAAATAACAATAAAATTTTATCCGGTGTTATCAAGCATAATGACCTCATGATAATCAACGATCAATTTGTTATCTTCAATCAATATAACAAAAATATCTCTGATAATTTTTATTTAGGTAGATTTAACCAACAAGGCGATGTCTGTTTCCTCTTTCACTTGCCTGCCAAGATTAATTCAAACTGCTTTGAAACTATCGACTCCATAATAAAAAACTGCAGAGGCAGGAGAAAGTTATACTTGGCGTGTGAGTCAGTGCGCTATATGGATAGCGCAACACTTTCGGCAATGCTGCACCTGATAAAAATAACGGAAAAAGAACAATGTACAGTCCATTTCTACCGGATCAGTGATAAATTTAATTCCTATCTGAAATTAGCGAATATAAAAAACAGATGCCGGCAAATAGAAAAAAAGGATCCGCTACTGGAATTTTTTCTCAAAAAAAACCGAGCACAACACAATTATCTAATAGTAAACGAAGAACATTGCCTGACAATCAACCCGAAGAAAGCATTACTGACAGGCCGTACAAAAAAACTCTGCGAACTGCATTTTCAAAACCCTTCAATTTCCCGTCTGCACGCAGCGTTAATCCAGATTGAAGATGAAATCCTTATTATCGATTGCGGTTCAAAAAACCATACTTACATCAATGAACAAGCTATACCGGCTTATCAGGCTTACCCCTTGAACGTGCAAGACCGAATCAGTTTTGCAAACCAACCACCATTTTCACTGCAACAGCAGGAAATTGCTTTGTAAAAGGCATTTTCGACATTGTATTCTACGCACCACAATCTAAAGACGGCACAATAGGTTTTATTCATGCAAGAAAACGGTGATCAAAGCAGCCTGGATGATACGGTCATCATCCGCAATAATCGGAAAGAACAAACATTACGAGGATGGCTTATTTTACATGACCATAAAGGGCTTGCGCAAAAAAGTTATGAGTTGAACCGATCCACCATATCAATAGGTCGCGATAATTGTAATGATATAGTTCTTCAGGATCAAACAGTTTCAAGAATCCACTGTTACATTAAAATTATAGCAGATGAACTCATGATTATTGAAGAAGATCCTATCAATGGAATTTTCATAAACGAATATCCCCAAAGTCGTTCAAAGCTGGAAGACGGCATGACAGTGCGCTTGGGAAGAACCATCTTCAGGGTAAAATTGTTATGAATTTAAGCTTTACCGAAAAAACTGCCATAGGGAACAAAAGAAAGAGTAATGAAGACTATTATGGAAATTGCTATAATAAGATTATCGATGCCCATCTGTTCTGTCTTGCCGACGGCATGGGTGGCTATGAAGCCGGGGAACATGCCAGCAGAATTGCAGTTGAATCAGTTATTAAAGATTTCTCCTTACTCACGCAAAAAGATTTAGACCCTGAAATCCTGGTTGCATGTTTTTTTGAAAACGCTCAGAATCGACTGCGTTACTACAAAGTCAATAACAACATTTCCAGATTTGGCACAACCCTGGCTGTCTTGATTTTTTTTGACCATTCTACGGTTTGCGCCAACTTGGGAGATACAAGAATATACTCTTTTTCAGAGAACTTATTAACCCAGGAAAGCTACGATCATACTGAAATCGAAGAACTTATAAGATGCGGAATCATAACCAGACAAGAAGCAGCCCAGCACTCGCGCCAGCATGTTTTAACAGGGGCTCTAACCGGTGAAAATCAAACCGTCACTCCCCATATTAAAAAACTGATTGATAAGCCGGACTGCACTTTTTTAATAGCCAGTGATGGGCTATACAGAATGGTCAAAGATAATATTATCCTCCAGATTCTGACACACTCCAACATTGAGGAAGCTGGGGCTGAACTGCTGCAGGAAGCACTGAAAAGTGGGGGTGAAGATAATATCACGTTACAAATTATAACGAACAAAAAATAAACCACTTAAAAAAATAGATAAATTTATTCTGAAAAATATATAATGGATAATTCATAATGTTTTTAAAAAATTTATTCTTCTTCAAAAAAAAACTGATTTATTCTCACTTAATAATCAGCATTATTTTTCTTTTTACGATCTCGCCCATAGCACATTTTTCACCACCGGCTGAGGCAGCCTACAATTACTATCTTCCATATCTTTCGACCAGCCAAGGAGACTGGACAGGATTGGGTTTGGCCAACGGAAGCAAAACCAATCCTGCCCAAGTTACAATTACCGTCTATGCTCAAGACGGCGCACTCAAAAAGAGTATCCCTAAAACAATTCTGACTGATGGTCAACAGGCTTTCCCAATAACTTTGAGTTCTGTTAAGGGTTGGATTTTTGTCGAATCCTCTCAACCACTAACCGGCTTGGCTTTTCTCGGAAATGGCAATCCAGCCTTGCTGGCTGATATCCCCTTTATCAACCAGCTTACGACCCAACTGGTGATCCCACATATTGCTCAGGACGAAACTTGGGATACAACCGTACTAATCTGCAATCCCCAATCTCAAGCCGTAACCGTGACTCTCAAACATATAGCTCAAACCGGTGTAATTAATAATGAAAAAAGCTTCTCGTTGCCAGCGCACGGCAGTATAGCCTGCCAACTCGCCCCGACGTTTGCCACCGACAATACTTTAGCGGGTAAAATTTGCCTTTTTGCTACCGAGCCAATTGGAGCTTTTGCCCTCTACAGCAACATTAGGAGCGGCGGCAGTTACTATGCCGGGATTAATGCGGACTCTTACAGTGATCCGGCTTCGCTCTTGAAAGGTGTAAACAATATAAGATCTTCCATTGCAAAAAGACAGGCATCGCCTGTCTTCGCCATACCTGATACTGGTCAGACAATATGCTATGACAACCATATGCAACTATCTTCCTGCCCTTCAGCAGATGAGAATTTTTTTGGACAAGATGCCGCTAATCAAAAATCTCGTTCATACAGTAAATTAAATATTAATGGAGACACTATAGTGCGGGATAACGTGACTGGATTAATCTGGGAAGTTAAAAACAACCGAGACAATATCTATAATTATAGTAACCCCCATGATGCCGATAATGAATATACTTGGTATAATAGTGATTCTTCTATGAATGGAGGTGAAAAAGGAACACCAGGAGATGGAACTGATAGTGAAGATTTTATAGATGAACTTAATGCGACTAACTATGGAGGATACAACGACTGGAGACTTCCCACAGTACATGAGTTAACTTATCTGGTAAATAGCAACATGAGTAATCTAGCCATTGAAACTTCATACTTCCCGCAAACAGCAACGTACTCCCTGTACTCTCTAAGCAACAGTTCAAACTACTGGACATCCACCGTAAGGCATAATTATCCAGGACAATCTTGGCGGGTTGACTTCAGCAACGGTAAAGTCATTGAAGGTGCACCTAAAAGCTACCACTACCATATTCGGGCCGTACGAGGTTCCCAGGCCCGCTCTTCCAACCCATACACCGATAACGGCGACGGCACCATCAGTGATAATGATAGCGGACTAATGTGGCAATTAGTACCATTTGCAAAACATGAAGAATCAAGCAACCCTTTAACATGGGAAGAAGCTTTAAAAAAATGTAATAATTTAGAACTCGCTGGCCATCAAGACTGGCGTCTACCGGATCGCAATGAACTACTATCACTAGTTGATTATACTAAATGGTCACCAGCAATCAACGACTTGGTCTTTAGAGAAACTGAAGATTTTGAATTCTGGACATCAACTACAGACTCTAAGATAACATGCAACGCATGGACTGTCTCTTTTATTCGGGGAAGGGTTGATGTCACAAATAAAAGCAACGCCTGTTACGTAAGGGCAGTTCGCTCTATTTTTGAAGATAATAAAACAACCATTACATGCTCCCCTGCCAGCGGGATTGAAGGTGTGACCAGCTTTGATTTTACCATCAATGTCTCTAATACCGATGGGCTCTATATAGTAGACTACGTCTGGGATTTTGGAGATGGGGTAACAAGTGGACTATCAAACCCTTCACATATATACTCCAAAGCTGGCAGTTATAATGTCAATTGCACAATAACAGACAACTACGGAAAAGCCACATCAACTTGGAGCTCTGTTCAGATTTCTGACCGGTCTTACACGCCCGGTTCATATAACTATTACATACCTACTTTTTCATCAAGTAATGGGAAATGGACAGGCTTGGGACTAGGCAACAACAATAGTATCCAAGCCGCGTCTCTGATAACAATCATCTATTCTAAGGTAGGTAAGATCATTTCCGAGCAAAAAATAGAACTCGCAGCTGATGGCCAAACTGCATTCCCGGTATTACCCTTGGCAACAAATGAAAATGGATGGATTTATATTAATTCACATCAACCATTGAGCGGTCTCGCTTTTCTTGGCAACAGCGATGAAACAGAGTTGATGGCCGATATTCCTTTCAATAAAGAACTTAGTGATTATCTTGTCATTCCACATATAGCGCAAGACAATGTCTGGTCTACAACTATTCTGCTCTGCAATCCTCATAATCAAGCAATAACCGTAACTTTTATTTACGTCAACTGTCAAGGAAACGAGGTAGATCGCAAAACACAAATGTTGAAAGAATATGGAAGCGAACAATATCTTCTCGCTGATCTTTTCACAGCGCCTCTTGCTGGAAAAATATACATAGAATCATCTCAGGAAATTGCTGCATTCGCTCTCTATAGCAATACCAAAAGCTACGGTAGCTACTATGCTGGAATTAATGCTATTTCCTTAAAGGAAGGAGCTGATATTATAGACAAAGATGGTGACGGCTACACTGAAAACCAGGGAGATTGCAATGATCAGAATTTTGCTATTCATCCAGGCGCTAGCGAAATCTGCGGTGACGGAATTGAT
>JAFGVI010000064.1 GCA_016938065.1 Deltaproteobacteria bacterium
GCCTTCGGCTTTCAGCATAAACGGCTGGGTTGGGGATGCATCCGCATGACACTCCCGGCACTCAAGGGCTGAGACCGGCTGATGCAGCACCGGACGTAACAGGTTCGCGTTATCAGCCGAGTGCACGTCGTGACAGGTAAGACAGGCGCTGTTCACCGGATAATTTCCATGCCGGGCTTTGAATTTCGGCTCTTCGAGAGCATGACAACGACGACAAAGATCAGTTTCAGCTTCAATCAAGAGATGCGGCCGAGTCGAACCATGAGGATCGTGACAGCTGCGACAGCCCCCTTCCAGCAGCGGTCGGTGCTGAAATGATTTACGAAAGGGAGTTTTATCATGACAGGAAAAACAGCTCTCTGAGGCCGCTTTATCGAGCAGAAATTCAGCACTGGAGTTGTGAGGCTGATGACAGAGGGTACAATCTCCTTTAGTCAGAGGTTGATGCAGTTGCTCGCGCGTCAAACCGGATAAATCCTTGGCCAGCGACTTATGACACTCAAAACAGAGGCCCGGCTGCGGGGTCCTCAGGTAAACGCCACCGACCATTCCATGCGGACGATGACATTTTTTACACTCTCCCTCTTTTACCGGCTGGTGAACCTTGCCGGCCGCATATTTTTCAACAAGTTCCGGATGACAATCGAGACAGCCTTTATGTACCTTACGGGGCTCCTGAGTTGTACAGGAAAAAAGTATAAAGAGACAAGCCAGCAAGAGCACCACAACTTTCGCACTTAAAACCTGACTCTTTAAATATTTTTCTTTCTTGGCAGCCATCATGAAGCATCCCCTTCCTTACGCGATTTCTTATCAGCATTAAGCGCTTCTTTCTGTAACTCCTGACGGAGTCTGCGCCAGGTTCTCTCTTTAACGACAATTTGAGAACGACTCTTTAAAGTTTCAAGTAACTCCCGACGGGCCTTGACAAAACGCTCTTCCCGCATTCGCCCGGCCAACATTTCCGAGACTTCAGTTAAAGGCAGATGCTGGCCCCCGAGTCGACGAATCAGCTTGACAAAAAAAGTTTTTTCACCTTTTTTTTCTGGCGCACTGACCTGACCAGGTTCGAGTCGACTGACAATGTCACGTAAATCCGGCCGCAGACGATCCTCTTTTTCTCTCGCATACTCAACCCCTTGCGGGAAATAGGGCTCCATAACCTTAAAAAAATCTCGCCCCTGATTTAGTTCCGCGGTTATAAGTTGGCTTAAACGCTCATCGGCCAGCTCAACCCAGGCCACTTCAACTTCATCTGACTGGCTGAAATGGTCTACCATCCGCTCATATTCAGCTTTAATATCAGCTTCATTCACTACCACCTGCGGCCAGAGAACTGAATTCTCCAACTCCTTGATCAAACGGCGCTGGCAGTAGAAGTCGTAGGTCTCTTTGAAAGGAGAAATCTTTTCATAATGACGATTGTGAGCTTCAAGGCCGACCAGAGTCTGAGCCAGAACATTGTCGAGCACCAGCTTTTTGATATTGTCAATGGTCATGCTCGCCTGCCCCTGGCGATCTCTGAACATTTTACGCTCATTCTCGATAAGCCGCACAATCTGCCAGGCCGGAATCTCAAGCTCTGCGATTGTGATTACCGTCTTTTTAAGAGCCGCATCACCAGCTTTTAAAGTTTCAATCGCTGCCCAAGCCTCTTCATCTATAACAGGTTTGTATTTCTGCCGCAATTTGTCAAGTAAAGCCGCATTTAATTTCCGTTCAAGATTGCGAAAATAATTTTTCCTCAAGCCTTCAACCTGGGCCTCATAATCCTCATCGGAGGCGACCTGTTTACCGACTACCTCGATCACCATAAAGGAACCGCCCCCCCCCGCTACAAGGTGGAACCGGCCCTCTTCCGGCGATGCAGTAAAGAGGGGCTTGAAATCTTCACTCACACTATGGGGACGCACCCCTTTTCTTAATATGAAACGGGGCTCGATAATACCGGCAGCAAGCGCCGCCGCTTTCGGCTCGGCCCCCTTAACACAGGCATCAAGAATCTCTTCGGCTGCCGCCGGCTCTGCCACCTGCAGGATCTTCAACTCAAGAATTGGCTGATAAAGTTTTTCATAATCGGCCCACAAAACTTCCCGGGCCGGCTCTTTAAGATGATTGTCAACTTCCTCCTGTTTAAGCATCATCAACGATCTTGATTTAAGAAAGATCTCAACTTTACGACGATATTCGCGGTTCTCTTCCAGCTCCATCTTGCGGGCTTCCTGAACCAGAAGAACCCACTCAATAAAAGGTGTAAGTTCTTTCGGAAGCTTGCTCTCCGGCTCCCGCCACTCCTGCCACCAGATGCGAAAATCCGAACTCTCATAGGCGCTATCGTTGACCTTTAAAAGCGGTTCTCCAGCACCAAACCAGAAGGCCTGAGTCTCAAGCGGCAAACCGTAAAGCAACACCATCAACAAAAGTAACCATACTATTTTAAAAAAGCGACCCAAAGCCTTTACTGACACCCGGAAACTCCTTTCTCCCGCCATTCGTTTATAATTTCTTTGGCCATTTTCTGCAAAAGACCGCTGACTGTATCAACTACGCCAAAATGAAGAACCTTCGTATAATCATCGCCCGTGCGCCTGAGAAAACTACTGAGGACCAGACGACCGCTGCGAGCATCGTGCAGTTCAACCTGCAAAGAGACATAAGCGTTACGCGAACCCGAAGCACCGGCCACCAGATTGGACTCCCTGATATAGGCGATTACAACACCATCAACCTCAAGCTGCTGCGCCAGCGCAACAAAGAGATCCCGATTCCAGATCGTATCCGGTCGAATACGGTTACGATAGAGAAAGAGTTGAAGGTCACCTTCGGGCTCTACCCGAAAAAGCGAGCTCCCGACAATCTCGGAAAAGAAAATCCGATAGGCCTGAGTACTCAGTTGGGGTGATCGACTCTCATTGACAAAGGGCAACAAAACAACCCGACAAATATTTAGTTCTGGATTTTTACCTGCCACACGCGTAATCGTGCGCTTTGGCGCCGAACAGGCACATATCGAAATAAACACCAGAGTCAGACAAAAAAACCGAAGCCCCCAATTACTGAATATTGCCTTTTCGGGGTTATAGAGCATTAAAAATCTTCGCTCCACTTTTCGACTCCGGCAACCTGCAAACCTGAATCCGGCATATAGAGACGATTTTCCGCCAGAGAAAAAGTGTTGCCGATCAAATCCTGAACATCAATAGAATAAAGAAGAAAATCGACATCTATACCTGCCGGCAGCTCAATTTCAGCCGGCAGCATCGAACCTGACTGTTCGAGAAGCGGAGCCCCATCAGGAGAATAAACATGCAGTTTCCAGGTCAAGCCCAAACCATTCAAAGAGATTTCCGGGGTTGACAAACGAACAATATTTTTATCCCCTTTTTTTACGGTTTTGACCTCAACCGGTTGACATTCAGTCCGCAGAGATACCTTTTTTTCAGACCGGGTTTGATTGCCGGCAGCATCCCAGATCGTTAAAGCCAACGAGTATTCCCCATCCTGCAAGCGCTGCCGCTTACTGTTGCAGCCGCGCCAGAGCAGATCTCGCGGCAAATCACCGTCCTGCTCATCTTTAACCTGAACGGTGCCGTCAGGAAGCAGAACCATAAACTGCCACCGGGAAACCGGACGGGAGGGCTGTAAACTGGAGGTAATCAACAACTGATCCCGAAATACCGCCACTTCATTCAAGGTAATGCCCTGCTTAAGTTCTATAGTGAGCTGCGGAGCTTTATTGATAACCGTATACCGGGCAAACTTTTGCAGATGCACCGGAGCCGCAATAGTTTTACTGGTGAGAGTCAGAGAAACAGGATATTCTCCATCTTTAGATGGGGCCGTCCAACTACCGTGATACTCGCCGGCGGCTTTTCCGGGAATTAAAACAATAGGACCACCCTCACTTGAAAGTTCGACCTTCTCGGGCATATCTGCCAGCGCTTCAATTTTTAAAAAGCACTCGACCGTTGACAAACCCTGCGTATATTCGGGTGAAATCTCGATATCAACGAGCCTGAAGGGGCCTCGCTCAGCAGCTGCGAACAGCTCCAGTTCAGGCAAGGCCTGAGCTGTGCGCCGGGCCGCGGTCTGCATCAAACGAATCTTTAATTCAGAGCCATCGCGAGGAGTTCCGATACCTAACAGAGCCGTCTCTTCAAAAAGACTGGAGCTCTGCTGACTGGTCCAGACAACCTCACCGCCAACCGTCTCAAGAGCCGTCACCAGGATCCCGAAACGTCCTTTTTCAACCCCACCCGACTCGCACAGCGTTACAATCAACACAAGATCGGCTTCAAGTTCGCGACCAATTTTTCGGGCCGTGAATGAATCCAGAGAACCGGCCCGGCGCAAACGATATTGCGCCATAAAGCGACGCACAACTGGCCCATCAATCAGGGTTAAGCCCTCAATTTCTAAAAGCTCATGAAAAGTATCGGTTGCGGCAAGGTCAACCCCGTTATAGTCGCTGGAGATATCGGCAAACGGAAGAAGGGCAACCGTCAGCGCCCGACAATCACAAGCAACGCCACAAAAAACAAGCAGACTGCTCAGAAAAACCAGAAAAGATCGCATAATCTTACTCCTGAATCAAGGATGCAAGAACCTTCTGCGCCAGGCGAAAACTAACCTGGTTAAAATCATCGCTGGCAAACCCAAAAACCCGCGACCAGGTACCGTAGCCGCTCTCGCTGGCACTCGCCTGCCAGATAATTTTATTATTACGCACATCAAGCAGACACAAGGTCACCGCCACAACCGGATAAGTGTAAGAGCCGTTACGATTCTCATCATAGATATCAACCGCTCCCGTCATAAAAGCCTCAACCTCAAGCTCGCGGCCCATTTTTCGAGCCACTGCAGTATCGACCGCCTCCGGATTCCCGCTGACTTCACTTTTGAGAAAACGCCGGATATCGCCATCAGCCACAATGTCAAAAATCCCGCGACTCAAAATCTCTGTCGTTATAACGTCGCGCAAGCGACTTTCAACAAATTTAGTCTGCGTATGGTTAGCAAAAGGCAAGACGGCAATCCGCCGGAGCAGATTAATCTCAACATTTTCATCAAGAAAAAAATCGCGCTTGGCTGCACAACTGGAAATGAGCATCATTAAGAAAAACAGAACCCCAATTCTCAACCCAAGATTTCTTACGCGGAAATTTCTCATACAAGTCAACATAACTACTAATCCAATTGAAATTTATCTACCAGCGCATATTCAGTTGCAGACTCCAGAAGAGTGAGTCCGAATTTTCATCACTGCCTCGACTTAAGAGATAACTTATATCGCTCCGCAGGGTAAAGAGGGAACTAAGCTCCCAACTGACCGAGCCCTGAATTCCGTGATCGCTGCCCTCCGGTGAATCATCCCAAAAATAGGCCAGTGAAGTTCGAATAGTTTCACTGGTTATCCAGGAGACCGAGGTACTGAAGGTGTTTCTATCACTGTCGTCATCGCGCTCAAAACTGCTGGACAGGGCCAGAACATCGGACGGACGAAAATTAAAACTGCCCCCATAGACGGTCTGGTTATCACAGTAAAGTTCAAGATTCATTCTCTGGGTCAGTCTGATTGTACTGTCACAGCGCCAGGTAAAATCAGAACCATCATCGCTGCTGCTCCATCCGGCCGTAAAAGAGGCGGTGACATCGGGATACAACCGAGCCGTCAAATAAGCATTAATACTATCTGAAGTCTCAATCAACTCTCCATCTTCGTATTGCTCGGAGCGCATAAAACTTAAAGTCGCATCGAGTGTATCAAGAGGAAAAGACCTTAGAATGAGACTATAAGAGCGATTACTCTCCTCGACATCTTCGACATCATCACTCCAATCCCGATTTTCATTAACCCCCAACGTAAAACTGAAATAACGATTCCAATAATAGTCACTGGAAAGCGATGCGTTAACCTCATGGTTGACGGTTCCCGGATCATTACTGGCATAACGATACAAAACGTTGGAACTTACCGTCCAGCCATCCAGAGGCCGGACAATCAGTGATGCCCTGGATTCACTGTTGATAAAGGTTGACTCCGTTGTCACCGTATCACTCTCGGCCGTGCGCTGTTCACCGGCTTCAAGTTCTGAAATCGAGATTGTTTCAAAGAGCGTTGATAAGGAAGATACTACAAGCTTTGCATAATCACGCCGACCGATAAAAACCGGCAAATCTACAACAGCTACGGTAATAAAGTTAAGCGGATCATATTCGTAACGAATAAACGGAGCGATGAAATTTTTCCGCCACTCTTTACCATCATCACTTTCGTACAAATCCCAGGCCAATTGCTGTTGCTGAGCCGGGGTTAACTCAGTCGTAAAATAGAGTCTGACCCGATTAACCGGAAAACTATCAGGCCGAAAACCGATATTGTGCGCATTCAGTGAACTAGCAATATCTATACCTGCGGACGTGTACAGGTTGCCATCGGTCAAAGCCGGATTGGCATCCAGCTCACCTTCCTCCGGCGTGCTGTCAAGAGCATAAAAACCTTTGACATTATAATCTCTGATAAAATAGTCGTTACCGGCTCCAACTTTTGAACTGTCCTGAGTCAGGTTATAACTTACGCGCTCGCCGACACTGAAAGTAACAAGCTGCCCCCAAAAATCCCAGCTCTCTTCCAGTTTAAGGTTGGCCGAATGACGCTCACTGTCAGTCGCAGTCGTACGAATATTATCCTTCGCGGCTGCATAGTTAAAATCATATGAGCTTTCAAGAAAGCGCCAGCTATAACTGATGCCGCTGTTAAATTGACGTGATTGGGAATCTATCTGCCGGGGAGTTGCATCATCCTGACGATAACTCTCACTGAAGTTAAATCTCAGTGCAGGCCACACCTCATCCCACTGACTGAGCCAGCTCGCATTCCAGCTCCAGGAATCATTGGTTGGTTCATCCTGTTTTTCCAGGCGACTGAAGGTCGCTCCCAGGACTGATGAAAAAAGATCATTACGCAGATTAAGGCTTAGTGATGGATTAATCCGGCTACCATCATCATCGGCACTTGAACTATCCTGACTGTAACGGATTGAACTGCTGAAATCGAGCCCCGAGCTTAGCTCTTTCATCAGCGAAAGATTATAGTTCTGATCGAAAGACCAACTCGTCTCACCATCGTTATCAGCGTGATCGTAACGCCAGTTGGCGTTTGCCGCAAAAGGCTTAGCCCACACCTCAGAAGAGATAGAAACAGCTATCCAGAGCAGAACTGAAAATATCAGACAACAGATAATCTTCTGAAGGGAGAGGGAGCTCAAGGCAAAAAACACTCGGATTATTTTTTATAATTTAATTATAAAAAAAGCCCCGTCCAATGGTATGGATCGGGGCTTTTATGGAAAGATCACGGACCACCTTTAATCTTTATGGCCCGGCAGTATCAAAGCATGTGGCTCACCATGACACTCAATACATTTGTTATCAAAACGTTTTAGCATCTCTGCGGAATGTGGGGCCGCATGACACTTGGTACATTCCGGCACATAAGCATGGCGGTCAGCATGACAGAAAACACAAGTCAGTTTGGAATGCTTGCGATGACTCGATTCGAGATGCTGATTGACGACCTGGTGGCAACCGGCACAAACTGCGTTACCCGTAGTTGCGGGATATTTAATCTCTTTTGGAGAATGAACCGGATGGCAGACCATGCAGGTCGCATTATCAACATATGCAGTATGGGGCTGTGCATGACATTCACGACAATCGGGCTTGTAGCCATGTTTTGTGTGGTGACATTTACTGCAACTGACAGTTGTATGCGCACTCTTATATTTCACGACCTCATTTTTCTGGTCGGCGTGGCAACTAACGCAACCCTTCTCCAGCTCTTTAAGATTAACCAGGCTGGCAATCGGGGCATGCGCATCAGCATGACAGGAAAGACAGGCTAAAAAAGCGTCACCATGTATTTCACCGTGACAGGTTGCACATTTGGGCACGACTTCCTGCCATTTTTTTCCGGGACGAAACATGTGAAACTCTTCATGACATTCGCGACAATCAATCTGATGTTTACCACCA
>JAFGVI010000065.1 GCA_016938065.1 Deltaproteobacteria bacterium
CTCTTCATGACATTCGCGACAATCAATCTGATGTTTACCACCATTATCCCTGATATTATTGAACACCGGCTCATGACACTGAGCACAGGCTAAAGTTGTCATCGGCGCAACCTGTTGTTGATAGACAGCCGCCCCCGTTACTGCCGCCGCCTCAACCCCGCCGGCAGCCCCGGCGACTGCACCTTTAGCTGCTTGAGCAGTGCCAACCTCAACCACCTGAGGGGTTGCCCCCTTACGAGTCTCCTGAGCTGCGACACAGCCATAAAAAACAACCAGAACGAACACTATCAACGGCTTCTGCCACCGCCACCGCAATTTCTTCATGTATCCCTCCAAAAAAACGTTATAAAAATCTGTTACTAATCTTTAAACAAAGCATGGGCGTCAACATGGCAATCTATACAATTCGGAAACTTCTTATGCATGCCTTCGCCATGAGGCTGGCCGTGACAGATCTCACATTCTGGTACGACTTTGTGTTGATTTTTGTGACAGTAGACACAGGAAAGATCGTGGTGTTTGGTGTGGTTTTCAGCCAGCATGCCTGATTCCTTGTTATGACAGCTACCACAATACGATGAAGGAATTGATGTATCATAGCGAACTACTGCCGGCATATGCGGCTGATGACAACGTAAGCAGTCCTGATATGTCATTTTGACATCACCATGACCTTGATGACAAGCCAGGCAATCTTTAAATGTAGCATGCTTTGGATGACATTGCGCGCAACTCATGTCCGAATGTTTACTCGGATATTTTGTCAGCTCGTCCCCCTGCTGCTGGTGACAACTCAGACACACTGTTTTAAGATCAGCTTTAACACTACTAATATCCATCCGTAATGGATAATGTGGATAATGACAAGCAATACAATTGTCAACGGTAAAATGTTTTTTTACTTGCGGATCATGACATTGAGAACATAGTGGAATTGCATTAGTACCTGCAGGCGGGTGCTCCTGATGGCAATCAAGACAAGTTACGTCAGTAAGATGGCGTGCCCCACTGTTTTTAATGTCCTGAACGACACTGATATGACATTTAACACAGTCGCGGTTATCTAACTTTTCATTTAGGGCAGATTCTGCAGCAAACAGCGTACTTCTCGAAAAAAACATCACAAAACCAACAGCAACCAACAAGTATTTAATCTTGCAATACATAACACCCGAGCCCCTTTTTTAAATTTCAATTAGATAGAACCATCCCCCAAAAAACCGTTGAAATTAATCCTTCAACTTGGGCATGGGTAACCAGCAATGATTGTGCCGTTTAATCTGATCTAATCCGGGGCAGGCATAGCTTTAAGGCTCTACCTTATTCTGAAAACCTAACTTAACCGGCAATTTAGAAAAATTTAATCTTTCTCCGGAGGTTTGATTGTAAAAAAATAAGTCCACTGCAAATATTCCGAACAAACTGAATAGTTTTTAAATTTAACTTACGGGCAGTCCTTTATGCCAAAAAACTTTGCCTGCTATGGGGTGATATGACCCTTTGGGAGTGGCTTCTAACCCAGAACTGGAAAAGGTCAAATAACTCACCCGCAAATTACAAATTACTCTCTTCAATTTTTTCTCTTCGCAACGGGATCTCACTCTTCGGCAGATTTTCCTTGATCTCTACTTTGGCACCTGAGCCCGACTGCACAGCAGCCTCATTCGTGCCTTCAATTTTCGACATCACTTTTTCATTAGCCGAGTTAAGTCGAGAAACCTTAAAAACCTGAACCCGGCTGTTAAATGTATCTGCCACCCAGAGACGGTCGCGGCCATCTAAACAAATATCGGAAGGAAATGCAAACCACCCCCGCCCATCCCCTTTACCGCCAAACTCAAAAAGATATTTGCCATCAAGCGAGTAAACATTGACTGCATGTCTCATGTAATCAACGACGAAGACCAGGCCCATGTTTTCATCTAAGGCTATGGCTCGCGGGCGTGACAACTTCCCTGAAGAGCCCCCTTTGATGCCAAACTTGAACAATAATTTCCCTGACTGAGAATAGACGTAAACCCTTCCCATAACTTCGCTGAGCAGGAATAGTCGACCATCCTTATCAATAACCAGAGATTTAATCGGAGCTTCCTCTTTAACCCCCAAAACCTCTTCATGAGGAATGATGCTGTCAATAAAAATTCCACTTTCAGCAAACTTCAACAAACCCTGATTCCCCGTTCCAATAACATAAAAAAAACCGTCCCTGACAACTACTCTTTCGGGTTTAAAATCGGATTCCCCGGGAAAGCCTTTAAGCTCGACCTTATTGACAGGCAGCAAGGCCCGATCATACCTAAGCAGAAAGTTATTCCTCTCCGCAGCGCCGGAGCCGAGACAAAAGAAAAGATTATCTTCGGTAACAGCTCCGCTACGTACTCCTTTCAAACCCCGCCCGTGCCCGGCCGAAATAACAGGATAAAAATCATGAGTGAAAACTATTATTTCATTTTCTCCTGAACCGACCACATAGGTTTCATCATCAAAAGGATCATAAAAAATTGCGCGAGGATAATTAAGCGCAACACCACGCTCATCTTTTTCGATCACCTCGAGACATCTGACCGTAAAGTCCTCCCGATCCAAATCTTGACCGCCAGCAACTCCACCGAACAGGAGTACAATAGCCTGCATCAGTAACCACAGGAGAATACAAAATAATTGAACCTTCACTTTTTCAGCTTTCCCACCTGGCTTAAAGTAGCGACATAAAAGAGATAAACAGTTGAAGCAAGAAACCTGCCCGACGTATGAAAACTAAACGCAACCACTCAGCTTCAAGTTACCCAGGTATGAAAATTGCGAAATAGTTTCTGACAAACAAGCTATGTAACTCTCTTCGGCTTCTTTGATCCGGCTTTCCCCTTGATTGCAGAAGGTTTGGGCGCACTACGATAATTTCGCAACTCGAACGGAATCCGACCGCTGACTTTTTCAAGCTCCTGACGTTGTCGGCTACGTTCAGATGCCCCGTTGGCAACATGAATCGGAACCAAAGTATCCCGATCAAGCCCCGTCACATACATAGCCGTTGACAGGGTTCCCGGGGTCGGCGTAAAATCCTGATATTGCCGGGCTTTGAGACCGTTGCTGAGGAGAGTTTGGGCCAGCTCCCGCATCGCCTTAACCGTTGAACCGGGATGTGAGGCGATCAGATACGGAGTAAATTCAACTTTAACCCCGGCTTTTTGCGCCAGCTGTCGGCACTCTTTCAGAAAAGGATTAAGTTCGAGCGCATCGTTTTTATGCATCAGCCGCAGCACTTCCGGGTCACTGTGCTCCGGAGCAATCTTCATCACCCCGGGCAGATGCCGGGCAATGAGACACGCCAGCAGTTTGGGTGTACGCCGAAGCAGAGCAAGACGCAGTCCGGAGGAGACCAGAACTTTTTTAACCCCGGAAATTTCAGTCACCTCTGCAAGCAGAGAAATAAAAGCTTTCTCATCGACCTTAAGATAAGGACAGATCTGCGGATAGAGACAATCATGCCGCCGGCAGGATTGTGAACCGGCGCAACTGGTAGCATAGAGATTGGCGGTGGGTCCGCCGAGGTCACTGATGATGCCGGAGAAACCGGCCTGAGCCGCGACAATGCGGGCTTCTCTGACGATTGAATTTTTACTGCGGCTGACAACCCTGGCCCCCTGATGCCGCGTCAGCGCGCAAAAAGAGCAGTTGCCGCTGCAGCCCCGAACAATGGTCAGTGAATCACGGATCATGGTAAAGGCCGGGACGCGAGCCGTTCGCGGATGAGGACGGCGAGCAAAGGGAAGCTCATAAAGCCGGTCGAGTTCGACCGGGGTTAACGAAGCGGCCGGTGGATTCTCCTTGATCCAGCCGCTCTTCTGCTCCTGCAGCAGAGTCTCTGAACTTTGTGCGGCCAGCCGTGCCCGTTCATCGATTTTAAGTTCGGCCAGCATGAACTTTTTCGGATCGGCCGCGATTTCAGACCAGCCCGGCAAACAGGAACCGCTGCCCGCCTCGATTAATTCTCTTCCGCTTAACGGCCGTAGAAATTCACAGGTTCCCGCAATCCCGGTAATGTCTTGCCCCTGATCCAGACGCCGGGCAATCTCCAGAACCGCCCGCTCACCCATACCGTAAACCAGCAGATCGGCCTTGGCATCGGCCAGGATTGAGCTGCGCAACTTCTCCTGACGATAGTCATAATGAATAAAGCGCCTTAAGGAAGCTTCGAGACCACCAAGAATAACCGGCACCCCCGGCCAGGCGGCCTGAGCGTGATTGGCATAAATCAGCGTCGCCCGATCCGGGCGCCGCCGCTCACTTTTCTGACGTTTGTCGGAAAAATAAGGGTTGCCGTCGGGTGAAAAGGGATCGTCCTCGCGCAGCTTGCCGTTGCCGGTATAGTTGGCGACGATGGAATCAAGGTTACCGGCCGTAATCCCGAAAAAAAGCCGGGGCCGACCGAAACGTTTAAAATCTGCGCAACCCTGACGATAATCCGGCTGGGCCAAAATCGCCACCCGAAAACCATGAGCTTCGAGCCAGCGCCCGATCAGCGCCACCCCGAAAGAGGGGTGGTCCACATAAGCATCCCCGCTGACCAGGACAATATCGACCGCATCCCAACCCCGCAAGGAACATTCGGCGGCCGTCGCAGGGAGAAAAGAGCCTAAGTTTATATCCACCAAAATCATCCTCCGGCCTCGCAAAACTTAACCGACGGTTCTGCGTAAAACATTAATAAACAACTGGAAATTTCGCAGAAAGTCCCCTATAAAGAGGCAAACAACCTTACTTAATCTGCTGGACAAGGAAAAGTCAACCGATGAGCAAAACCGCAGGCAATTGTCACAAACTGATCGACTCAGGCAAAGCTCTTGCAGATATATGTGCTGAGATAGTCGAGGCCGGACGGGTCGCGGTTGATACGGAATTTTTCTGGGAGAGAACGTTCTATCCCGAACTCGGCATTGTCCAGCTGGCCATCGACCAGAACAACGCCTGGCTCCTTGACATTCCCGCCTTAAGCGACCAGCTTGCGCCGCTGGGCCGGATTCTGGCCGATCCCGAAATCGAAAAAATTATTCATGATGCCAAACAGGATCTTACGATCCTTCGCCTCGCGACCGGCTTCTATCCGAAGAATATCTTCGACACCCGTCTGGCGGCCGGGTTTGTCGGCCCCTCCGCGAGCATTTCGCTGCTCGATGCCTGCCGGGAATTTACCGGCGAGATTTTAACCAAGGAAGAGACCAGAAGCAACTGGCTGCAGAGGCCGTTAACTGAAAAACAGTGCCAATACGCCCTAAAGGATGTTATCTTCCTGCCCCGACTCAGAGATGAAATAATTTCCCGCGCCGACGCCCTTGGTCGCCGGGATTGGCTCGTGGAAGAGATGAAAATCTATGATATTCCAGAGAACTATGACGACCCGCCAATCGATGAAGTCTACAGCAAGGTTAAAGGCTGCAGCCGCCTCTCGCGAAGTCAGCTGGCGGTTTTGCGCGAGCTTGCAGCCTGGCGTGAAAAAGAGGCCCGCCGCCGCAACCGCCCCCGCCGCCATATACTTCCAGATGAACCACTGATAACCCTAGCAACTCGACAGCCCGCAAACGTTGCTAAATTGAAAGAAGATTGCGGTCTCTCGCCCAGAGCCGTAAAGCGTTACGGCGTACAGCTGCTGGCAGTAATAGAAAAAAGCTTACAGCTTTCTCCGGAAAATCATCCGTTATCACAAAGAAAGTCCCAAAACCAGAAGTTCTCATCCCAAAGTCGTAAAATTCTTGATTTAATTTCAGGTCTCTGCAAAAATAACTTCATCGATCACGCCCTGATTGCCAATCGCAAAGAGGTAGAAAAACTTCTTCAGACCACTGATAAAAAAAACTGCGACATCCCTTTATTACAAGGTTGGCGCCATGCTTATGCTGGAGAAAGAATTTTAGATATATTACAATCTGAGACCCCATAAGCCAGCACTCTCAGCAAAACAGTACCCCAAAAGGAGTATTTTAGTTGAAAAAAAAAGTATTTCTTGTTTTGTTGTTAATTTTCTTCTGTAACCCCGTATTTGCACAATCTAAAGCTGTCCTTTTTGAAAAAGGGGTGGAGGCTTTGGTAAATGAGGAGTTCCAGAAGTCTATTGACAGATTCACTCTGTTTATTGAAATAGATCCCGGCAACGCTTATGTTTATAAAAATCGAGGGGTTGCATTCATGAAACTTAAACAATATGATTCTGCTATCCAGGATTTTGAAAAGGCAAAAGCTATCAGCCCTTCTTTAAAAGGCATCCACAGCAATCTAGGTGTCGCCTGGTTCTGCAAAAAAGAGTATGAGAAAGCCATTGAGAATTATACCCAAGAGCTCATTCAAACCCCAGAAGAATCATTTCTCTTTTTCAACCGGGCTCTCTGCTACTCTGAACTCCAGCAAAACGAGAATGCTCTGCAAGATGTATCGCGAGCCCTGGAGTTAAAACCAGACTTTCATCTGGCCCTCTGTTTCAAAGGCGATATCCTGATGAAAATGAAGCGCTCCGGAGAAGCAAAGACGGCTTTCGAAAAAGCCATTTTGTCAAACCACGCTCAAGAAAATGCCAAACAACTGGAAGATATTAAACAGACCAGGATAAAAATTGATAAAAATGAAAATAAAAAAATCGCTCCTGAATCCCGAATGAAAACTCTTCCAACACCTGAAACCGCAATCCCTGCAACTCCAGAAACCCAATTAAAGGGAAAATTCGAAGTACAGGTTGGGGCTTACCAGAATCAAGCATACGCCGACGAAGCCGACAAAGAACTTACTATCAATGGTTATGATTCAAAGATAATCACCCTAAAAGGAGCCGGAGACAAGACCTGGTACCTGGTTCGAGTCGGTTTATTTCAAAACCGGGAAGAGAGCAAACCCCTGATTTTATCCTTAAAAGAGAAAATGAACCTGAACGCAATCACCAGACCTGCAGGTGAGTTCTAAGCCAGCAGAGACCAGCTTCAGAGCATTTCCCGGGGACATAAGCTAAAAAATGAAAACTATTGTTAGCTCTTTATTTATGGTGCTGTTGATGACAATCACAACCAATGAAAACCTTGCGGAAGAGATAAAAACCGCCACCGCCACCTTTGCCGGGGGCTGTTTCTGGTGTATGGAGAAACCTTTCGATCAACTTGAAGGGGTTATTTCGACCACCTCAGGCTACACCGGCGGAAATGAGCCCGACCCGACCTACAAGGAAGTTTCGGCCGGCTGGACCGGACATGCCGAAGCGGTACAGGTTATCTATGATCCGCAGAAAATCAGCTACCGCCAACTTCTGGAAATTTTCTGGCACAATATCGATCCAACGGTCAAGGATCGCCAATTCTGCGACTGGGGCAATCAATATCGCAGCGCTATCTTCTACCACAGCCCGGAGCAGAAAAAAGAGGCTCTGGAAAGCCGGGAAAAACTCGCTCGAACCCGCTTTAAAGGCGTGCCCATCATGACTGAGATCACCGCCGCCGCAACCTTTTACCCGGCCGAAGAGTACCATCAGAATTATTACAAAAAAAATCCGCTGCGCTACAAATTCTACCGCCACCGCTGCGGTCGCGACCAGAGCCTGCAGGAGATCTGGGGCGAAGAGGCCGGCAGCCACTGAAAAAACTATCAACCTTAGCAGCTCAAACTTGAAGAGTTTTCCGCCGGTATGGTTCAGATAGAGCGACCAAAAGGACAGATCGGATAGCGGCAGACTTCGCAGAAGTGGCAGAGACCGCCGATACTCATAGCTGCCAGTTCATCAGACGTAATCTGGTCCGCCGCAAGCAGTCGGGGGAGAAAGATGTCAAAGGCGGTAATCTTAAAGAAGAGTGCCGCGGCCGGAACCGCACAGACCGGTTTGTTGCCCAGATAACCGAGCGTAAAATTATTGCCGGGCTGGAGCGGATTACCGGCCTGCAACAGTGCAACCCCGGCATCAGCCATTGCGGCTTTGGTGGCATCATCAGGATCGACCGAGGTGCCGCCGGTGAGAATCAGCAAATCCGCGCTCTCGGCAAAAAGACTTATTTGTTCCTTTATACTCTCCCTGTCATCCGGCATGATTGTTCTGGCGCTCAGTTCTACCCCGAAAGCTTTCAGTTTTTTTTCGATAACAGCTGTAAACTTATCCTCAATCCGACCGCTGTAGACCTCATTGCCGGTAACAATCAGCGCGGCGGTGCGTTTCGTCAAGGGCATCACCGACAGAGCCGAACCTTTAAACGAATCACCACCAGGGTTCTCCCGGGACAGAATATCCCGGCACGCCTGAATAATTTCCGCTTTACAGGTCAGTGGAATAATGCGAAATGCGGCAACCTGCCTACCTTTTTTAACGACAAAATTATTATGAATCGTCGGCAGTGAAGGAATCCCGAGCCGGTTGATGGCAATAATTTTTTCGGCGTCAAGTTTGAAGAGACCGTCAATGGCGGCATAAAAACTTATTTTTCCTTCACGCGGCTCCTGATCATGATAAATATTTGCCCCCGCCAGCAACGGTGCCAGCAGCAGCGCCGCCTCATCCTCATGCACCTCATCTTCAACCTCGTCGAAGACAAAGATGTTTTCCCGACCCAGTGATTTCAGCTTTTCGATATCACCGGCCTGAATAACATGCCTCTTTTTAAAAGCCACCTGCTTGATCTTTTTTGCGACATTGACTTCCGTCATGTCGTGGGCAATGGCCAAGCCAAGAGCTTCGTCAACTTTAACCTTTCTCATTTCTCTCTATCCTCAACCCCACAAACCGCACCAGAGACCTTTGACATCCTCATAAATAATAAAAAGGGCCGGCACCATAACCAGAACAATCAGGGTGGAAAAGAGAATGCCGAAACCTAACGAAATCGCCATGGGAATCAGGAATCGAGCCTGCCTTGAGGTCTCAAAGATCATCGGCATCAATCCCAAAAAAGTGGTCAGCGTGGTCAGAAGAATGGGCCGGAAACGCTGAATCCCGGCATTGATAATCGCGGCATAAGGAGTCGCCCCCTCCAACACCTGATGATTGGCAAAATCAATCAGCACCAGAGCGTCGTTGACCACCACTCCGGAGAGGGCAACAATGCCGAACATGCTGAGAATACTCAAACTGTATCCCATCAGCAGATGACCGAAAATCGCTCCGACTATCCCGAAAGGAATGCTGACCATGATGATCGCCGGCTGAATGTAGCTGCGAAAAGGGATTGCCAAAAGCAGATAAACGAGCATCAGAGCAACCACCATCCCCTTGCCCAAGGCTGCCATACTCTCCATCCGATCCGACTGTTTACCGGCAAAGCTGTAATTTAAACCTTGATATTTCTCCTGCAGACGCGGCAGTATATCCTTTTTCAGAACCGCACCCACCATATCGGCCTGACTTTGCGGGGTCACATCACAGGTCACATTGACAATGCGGCGGCCGTCACGCCGCTCAATAGTGGTGAAGGCCTTGCCCTTTTTTATGTCAACAATATCGAGAAGCGGCACCTTAACCCCTTTGGGCGTCGAGATCAACATCTCTTCAAGATAATATTCCGCTTCTCTCTCCTCCTCGACGGTGCGTACCATGATTTTAATCTCATTACGCCCGCGCAGCTGGCGAAAAACCTCAAAGCCATAATAGGCGTTACGAATCTGCCGGGCGACCTCCAGGGGATCGAGCCCGAGACGATAGCCGGCCGCCTTCAGGGTAAAGTCAAACTGATCCTTACCCGGGGTAAAGCCGTCATCGACATCGGATACCAGAGGAAACGAGGTTAAGGCTTCAGCCAGTTCAGCGCTGGCAGCCGCCAGCACCTCGGTATCACGGTGCTGGAGCTCAACCGTCAGAGCCGCTCCCGAACCGGGACCGCCCCGGTCGGCCTGAAACTGAAGATTTTCAACCCCGGTTATTCCGCCGACCAGACTCCGCCAGCGCTGCGTAAAATCGCCGGTATTGACCTGGCGCTCCTCGGGAGGAATCATATGCACCTTGATCCAGGTCGTATTGCGATCGACATAGGTCAGTATCCCTTTAAGCTGTTTTTCCCGGCCTATTTCGTCCAGCAGAGAGTTGGCACTCTGGGAAAGCTTCCGGCTGACCGCCAGGGTCTCGGCGACCGAAACCCCGACCGGCAGGGTCGCCTGAGCATAAGCATAGTCCGATTCAACCTTGGGGAACAGAGTCATGCCCATACGTCCGCTCTTGACATAGGCGATGGTAATCATTAAGACCACAATACCCACCACCATGGTGACATAGCGAAAACGTAAAGAGAGTTCAATTAAGGGGCCATAGACATTTTTGATCAGGGAGGCTATGGCTCCGGAAATTTTCTGCTGCTGACGGCTGAAAAAAAGCAGCAGAGGATTGCGGGTCGGTTTCTGATGACCGATATGGGCCGGCAGAACAAACAGAGCTTCAATCAGGGAGATCGAAAAAACACAGGCGACCACCACCGGAATCGTCCGAAAAATCTTGCCCAGTACCCCGGGGACAAAATAGAGCGGCAAAAAGGTAACGATATTGGTCAGCACACTGAAGGTCACCGGCACGGCCACCTCTTTGACCCCCGCGACCGCGGCGGCAAAGGAGCTGTAGCCTTTCTGTTTGTAACTGTAGACATTCTCGCCGACCACAATGGCATCATCGACCACAATGCCGAGGGCAACAATGAAGGCGAAAAGGGAAACCATATTGATGCTGACCCCGAAAAGCGGAATAAAGAGCAGCGAACCTAAAAATGAGACCGGGATCCCCATCGTGACCCAGAAGGCGAGCCGCATCTCCAGAAAGATCGCCAGCAGAATAAACACCAGACACAGGCCAAAACAGCCGTTTTTGACCAGCAGAGAAATCCTCTGCCGGAAATTTTCCGAATTATCATCGACGGTATCGATACTGACACCTTGCGGCAAGCTCTGCCGCAGTCTGCCGATCTGCCGGAAAACGGCATCGGCGACCTCAATCGGGGTCTGGTCACCGATCCTGTAAACATCAATGCCCAGCGCCGGCTGGTCGTTATAAAAAAGATACTTGTCGGTGTCCTCAAAATCATCCCGAATTTCAGCAATCTCACCTAAAGTAACAATCGTGCCGTTGGCACCGCTGATAATCGGAATTTTGGAAAACTCGTTTTTATAATCCTTACGCTCGGTCATGCGCACAAGAATATCGCCGCCCTCGGTTTTAATCGTCCCCCCGGGAATATCCTGAGCCGCCCCATTGACCTTTGAGGCGATATCCGAAAGTTTCAGATTATAAGACTGCAAAAGGGCCTGTGAGACCTCAATACTCATCTCCAGGGGCCGTTCCCCGAGAAGCTCGACCTGCGTGATGCCGGGGTCCTGTAACAGCTGGTCGCGAATCATTTCAGTTACTTCGCGCAGGACTTTAGGTTCCTGCTGCCCGTAGACCAGCACGGTAATAACTTGCCGCTTGTGCGAGGGAATGGTTACCAGAGGCTCTTCGGCATCCTCGGGAAAGGCATAAATCCGGTCGACCTCATTCTTGATATCAGTGGCCAGACGCTGCAGATCGGTGCCGGTCTGGGCTTCAACCCGAACCGTCCCGCTGCCCTCATTGGCAATTGAGACAACCTCCTTGATGCCGTCAACATTAGCAATCGCTTCTTCAATCGGCAAAATAATCCCATCGGCCACCTCTTCCGGGCTGGCACCGGGATAGACCACCGAAACCACCACCTGATCCAGAGTAAATTCCGGAAAAACCTCCTGCTTAATCTGAGTGCCCCAGAATAAACCACCCACCAGCAGAAAGAGCATCAGGAGGTTGGCGGCAACCGGATTGCCCACCATCCAGTGAATCGGCCCTTTTTCAGAAAGCATTGTGCCCCGGCTCGACAGCAGGCTGTATTGCTGATCCATCAGTGAACCTCGACCTTGAGCGGCATGCCGCTGATCGGCGCCGCCAGGCTGGAAACCACAACCCGAGCCTGAGGCGTCAAACCCTGACTGACAAAAACCGTGTCCACCCCTTTCCAGACGACGCTTACCTTTTGTAGCTGCAAACGATTCTCCGAATCGGCCAGCATGACCATATCGTTCTCATGCAGAGCTGACCGGGGAATCTGATAAACATTTTCGAGGCTTCGCCCGGCGATTTCGGCCTGGATAAAACCGCCTAAAAGCAAGGGCCGCCGCTCACTCTGTAAACCTAGTGGATCATCTATCGCAACCAGAATCCGGGCCATGAGACCATCTTTATCAAGATCGGGTGCCAACGAAATGATGCGACCCTGATAAGGCGCATTTTCGCCGGCGCGAATCAATACCGGAGAACCTTCTTTTCGCCCGTCAGGCAGCGTAAACCAGGCCAGTTTATCCGCCGCCACCGCGATCTCAGCCCAGAACACATCGGTCGCCGCCAGGGTTGCAAGAGCGGCCGAGGTCGAAACCTCTGAGCCGAGATCAATATTTTCAGCCCGCACCACCAGATTGAAAGGGGCCCGAATAACCGTCCGCTCAAGATCGATCCGGGCTCGCTCCAGAGCCGTTTGCGCCGACTTGATCAAAGCCTCGGCTTTGGCCAGCTGGGGCTTGCGCAAAGCCAGATCACGACTTGAAACATCAACATCATCGGTCAGAGCGGTAATCAGTTCCCACTCTTTGCGGGCCACCGTCTGACTCCCCTCTTCAATGCGCAGGTCAGCCTGCGCCAGGGCCAGAGCATCCTCCTGCTGACGCAGATTGAGTTGATAATCGGTGTCATCAAGTTTCAGCATAATTTCATCTTCAGCGATAATTCCGCCGGGAATAAAAGCCGGATGCAGATAAACCACCTGACCGGACACCCGGGCCTGCAGGGTTATCTCGCGCGCGGCAACCACCTGACCCAAAGCCCTGATGGTAACCTGAGCCGAACCGGGGACGACAGTCATCGCCCGCACCAGAGTCTCAATCTTTTTTGGGGGATTGCGTTTGACCTGAGGCCGGGTCTTGATAATATATCGACTGAGCAGCACACCACTTGCCAGAAGCAGGACAATAAGACCCAAGGCCAGCAAACGCTGCCGCAGCGAGCGCCGGGGCAACTCGGTATCATTTGCCAAATTGGGATTATTAATTTTCGCCATGCGCTGTACCTTCCTTAAGAGCTGAACCTGCATTGTTCAATTCGTCCACCCATGATCCCCCTAAAGCAACATGCAGACTTATCCGCGCCAGGCGCAGCTGTTTCTCCTGACTGATAATATCATGTTCAAACTGCAGGGTATTGAGTTCTTCGTTCAAAACGTTAATAAAATCACTGCTCCCGTTCAGATAACGCCGCCGGGCCTCACGCAGGGTCTGGCGGGAGAGCTCAAGCTGCTTTTCAAGCGAATCCAGCGTCGCCGCAGCCTCGGCTTCCCGGGTCAGAGCATCCTCAACCTCAGCCAGGGCCGTAAGCACCGTTTCCCGATACAGAGCCAGGCGCTCTGCCACCACGGCCCGCACTCTCGCAACCTCGGCCCGACGGCGACCGCCATCAAAAACCGGGCCGGCCAGATTAGCCGCCAGATTAAGAATCCAGTTATCAAAAATAGAACTTAAACTATCGGCCGAAAGCTTGGCCGATGCCGTCAATCTTAAAGCCGGCAGACGATCCGCCCGGGCCGCTGCCACCTCCCACTCACCCGCATGCAGCCGCCGGCCGGCAGCCTGAACATCCGGTCTCGCCGCGATCAAATCGGCGGGCAGACCTAAAACCGGTTGGGACGTAAGTTCAGGAAAGGAACGGGCCTCAAGCATCTCATCCGCAAGCGAACTGCGGCCGGCCAGCAATGCCAGCCGGCGTTTGATAATCTCCTGATTTCGGACCATCGGAATCAATGCCGCCCGTAATTTCTCGACAATCTGCTGCTGTTGATAGATATCCAGTGCCGTGGCCCGGGCCAGGGGAAACCTGACAATAATCAGTTTAAGTAATTTTTCCTGCAGCGCCAGCTGCTTGAGCAGCAGATCCTGATGAGCACGGTTATCAATCAACTCAATCCAGCTCTGCGCCACCGCCTCGCTGAGACTCATCAGCGCCGCTTTGACATCCTCTTTCGAGGCGGCATATTTCTCCGCCTCACTCCCTTTCAAGGCTTGTACCCGACCCCAGAGATCGACCTCATAGGCCGCGTCAAAGCCGGACGACCACTGCTCAGCAGAGACCTGAGCCTCACCTTTTTCATGCAGTTCCTGCCGGACAGCACTGACGGAAAAAGTTACTTCGGGATAATCATAGGCCCCTGCTTTAAGGGCTGTGCAGCGCGCCTGCTCTAGGCGGGCTCGGGCCTGCAGAACCGTAAAATTTTCCGGCAGAGATTTCTCCATGAGAAGGTCAAGCTCATGACTCTGCAAAGATTTCCACCAGGCCTCAGCATGGCTGTCAGCCTCGGAGTAGAGAGAAAAAACGGAGGGAAAATCTTTCGGCAGCGAAGCGCTGATATCGGGCTTAAGCCCCGCACAGGAGGCAAGCGCCAACCCCAATAAAAACATCAAGCCTGAAAAAAACGTTCTCAAAATAAATGCCCTCGCAGACTCAGACTTTTTAAAACACTTCCACCCACAACCCGACAGAACCGGAAAAGATACCCAATCCCGGCTGCACCACCCATCAGGACAACCCCGACAATGAACAGCAGCGCCGCATCCCGGCCAGGGAAAAATCGGCAATGTGCCGGGCGAAAACTTCTGCATCCTTAAATTGAATCGGGTTCCTCTGCAGATGATGCCGGCGTCCCTTCTCATTGTAACTGATGAAAAGACATTGACTCAAGACGCTGAAATGCAAACGCAGAAGGAGATCATCATCTACTTCCGCATGGCAGATTTCCCTGATTACCTCTCGCATGAGACTCTGGTGACGGGCGATGCTCTGACTGACGATCTCGCCGCTGGCAAGCGTCGGTTCCGCCATCTCCTTGGCCACCAGAACGTAAAAATTACCGGCCATCTCTGCGCTCAAAATCCTCTGCAAAAGGGCCAAAATAAAATGGTAGAGACGCTCCTCCGCAGGCTCTTCTGCCAGCAAAGTAAAGGGATAGGTTTTCTCCGCCTGTTCAATGGTAAACTCCAGAACCTCTCGATAAAGGGCATCTTTGGAACGAAAATAGTAGTTGACTGCAGCGATGTTCGCCCCGGCCCGCTCGCAGATCTCAGCCACTGAAGTATTGGCATACCCTTTCTCGGTAAAGATGATCGCAGCACTTTCGAGCAGACGCTGCCGCGTATCCTTTTTATCTTCCTCTACAGACATCAGATCTCTATGACAATCATCATTGGTTAAAAAGAGAAGCTCTCGCCCCGAAACCCGGCCTGGGACAGATGCCTCCGAAAACGGCCATTTAAAATGGTTGTTTAAAAATGTCAACGCAAATCTTCAGCCGCATCTCATATTTATAAAATGAGGTATTGACGGGCATCCGGTTTATGGTATAATGTATACATATTTTCAAAACAGCAGGAATGCAAATGGCTCTGTTTTTTCCAAAAGAGTACAATGCCACTCCCTACCGGAAGCTTTACGACAACCTCTCTCCGGTCGCTCGCCTGATGCTTCAGCGTGAATTTGTCGGGGTCAGCTACCTGCGGCGTTTTCAGCTCCTGAAGAACAGCCCCCCAGACTCCGGGTTCAGAGCGGATCAGGTTACGGCCGGCGATTTTCTGCATAAGAAAAGAACCATCGGCCGTTTGCTCTGGCGCCGCCGGGAACTTGTCGCAGCTTATCTTAAAATAGCCTTCCGCCACTATCTTTTCGGTTTTCTGGTTCAGCTTGCCGGCCGCAAGCAGGAACTCCCCCTGCCCCCGCCTTCACCATCATGTTACTGGGAAACTCCGGTCAACCTGGTTGTCCTGCGCTGGCTCAACCGTCATCGCCGGATCTGGGAAAACACCCTCAAACAAACTGTCGCGCAGGTCATTGCCGAATCGGTTCGCCATCATTTTATCTACTGTCTGCTTAGTTTTGGGCTGGCGCGGAAAATCTACAACCGTGAGGAGATGATGCAGGAGCTTACCGCCGTCAACAAGCTCTCCCTGCCCGGGACAACCCCGATCGGAGTTGAACTTGAGTTCAGCAATCTGGGTCGGCTGGCGATCGACAAAAATACTCCGGCGGAACTGATCAAAAAAGATCCGTTCCACAACATGGAATATTACAGCAGCTTCCATCTTGAAGATGCAACCTGGCGCCTGGGCGGCTACGTCGACACGCATGAACATGGCCGCCGCCTGTTGTCGCTCTCACGTTACGGCGGTTTTTTTGAATATTCCATGGTCAGAGTCGATTATCCACGCACCTATACCCTGCCGCTGACTACCGATCCGGCAATCGCCAATCAGATGATCTGCGAAAGTATGGATTTCATCAGTGAAATCAAGCCACACAGCCTGCACATAAATATTGAAAGACGAGAGACAGGAACAATCAGACCAGAACTTGCTGATCTGCTCTGCCTGCTTTTACTGGGCGGAGATTTCGGATACGACGAGGCGGGCCGCCTGCAGGAAAAACGTTTTGCGCAAAAGGAGTTTCACCGGGTGATTAAACGCCGACGCCACCTCTCACTAGCGGAAAGTGTCAAAAAGGATGTGTTTGAATATGCTTTTTTACGACTCTGGCAAAAAAATCAGCGAAACTATGATTATCTGCCCGTCATCCTGGCCCTCAAAGGTTTCCAGTATGCTTACCATATCGGACGCAACTGCCACGAACAGATACCCGCCTTACAGGCCTGGGCCGAGAAGCCAACACCGCTAGCAAACTCTGCCCTGAACAGTTTTGTAAAAAATGTGGAGACCGGTTTACAGAAAGAGGGGGCCCACACTGCCGCCTTTCTCGCCGACTATACAAAAGAGCTGACGGAAATTCTCAACTGTCGCCAGAAGCTGCTCAACTGAACAAACCGACCTCTACCGAATCAACAGCCGTATATCCGGAAGAATTCCAGTGCAATCTTCAGATAAAATTTCCCCGCATTTTACGACGATTTTCCCGGCACCATTCGGGATTTTTACAAAATCTGGCGCAGGCGGTAGATTTGGACCAGTGTGCATGCATCTCTTCATCCATGCACATCACCGGTTCAATATGAATATGTTTAAGGTCTGGAGAACGCCTTAACTTATTGAACACCGTCCTGATCCGGCCCGGCTCCCGAACCGGAGGCTGTTCGCAGAGCAGTTTCCAATTGCCGCAGGAGATGAAAAATTCTTTCTGATGCTCAGGCGCAAGGTGGTCGTGCGGATAAGTATAGACCCAGGCTTCAACCTCATCGAATTCGCGTTTAGCGGCATCAAGTTCGACAATCACCGTCATTTTTTTACGGATATAAACACTTCTTCGACTGTCGTCGGGATAGTAGCCCTCAAGCTGATCAAGGGCCCGCATAACCTTGACCGGATTAACAAAACTCATCAGCTCCCCCACCACCAGATCCTGGCAATCATCGAGTGCGATCAATCCGGGAAAGCCGATCGGCAAATGATAAAGAAAACCCTGACAGTAAGCTGGTTGAATGGTCTTTACCCGTCGACGCAGAAAGCGGTTGAAATTTTTGTAGCGCTGCAGGAGACTGCCGTAAACAAAAAAATATGGGGTTTCCGCAACGGCGGCGCGACGCATTTCCAGCAATTTACCCCAGCGACTATTGGGCATAGTAACCATCAACCTCTTGCTTCTGCAACATTAATAATGACCTCCGCTGCTTTCTCGGGCATACTGAAAAGATCGACCCGCCTTACATAATCCGCCGCATTTGTCATCCAGTTTTTCCGATACGCAGAAACCAGCATATCTGCCAGGACGTCGTTCAGCTCTGTCTGCCTAAAGGGCGAGGAGAGTACCACTCCGGCATTAGCGTTTTTGATATGACCGCTGTAACCACAGACCTCGGTTGTCAGCACCGGCAACTGCGCGGCCATTGCTTCAAGCAGAACGGTACCGGTATTCTCCTTATAGGCCGGGTGAATGAGCACCTCGGCGGCTACCAGAAAACGGATAATATCGGAGCGTCCATCAAAGAAAAGAACCTTTTCAGAGACCCTCAAACGTTTTGCCATCTGCCGGAATGGCGCAAAATTATCCTTACCGATGACAACCAGAAAACTCTTGGCGCGCAGGGCCTCGGGTAACGCCGCCAAGGCGCGCAGGGCCCGATCAGCACCTTTAGTCTTAAAGCCGGAGCCAACCATCAAGACCATGTAATCTGCCTCACCGATCCCGAGTTCAGCCCGCAGCTCCTCTCTCAACCGGGCCGCATCCGGCGGCCGCAACCGATCTCGACTAATCCCTGGAGGTAACAGAAGCAAACGTTCCTCCTGAGTCTGAAAATATTTCTGATAGAGATGTTTCTCGTTTTCCGATAACATCAAAATCAGCGTCGGTGATTTTCGCTCGAAAACCGCTCTCTCAAGATCCAGATAGGTTCGACAACGGGCGCTGTGGCGATAGCAGAAGTTCCGTTTCTCAATCTTGGCGGCAAAACAACTGTCCGCGGCATAATAGAGATCAAGTCCCGGCATTTTACTGAACCCCACCACGGCATCATATTTTTTCAGAGCCACCGCCTGAGCCAGTTTACGGGAAAAGGAGAGGCGCCGGGCATGATTGGTGAAACCATCAACTTTGAGCAGGTTGAGCTGCAGCCAGGCGGGAACGTCGCCAAGCCACTCCGGGGTGTAGACATCAATCTGATGCCCTTTGCCGTGACAGAGCTCGGCAATGCGCAGAAAATCCCGCTGCAAGCCACCAAAAGGAAAATATTTTATCAAACAGAAAGCCAGATCCACGCAGCTGATACCTCTTATGCCGGCCTGGGACTACAATTATCATTGCCGGTATTTCTCTGATCAACACCCATTACAATCAAGACCGTGGTTTAGCAAAAACCATACTGATCTCATCTCCGCGCCCTGTGACAGTGGCGGCAGCCACATAGAGACGGGCCAGCAGACGACATATTTTTCGTTTACGGGAAGGTTTTTTATGGTTATCCTGAACGTAATCCCAGCTGTTCAAAATCCACTTCGGCGATGATGTCGTCAGACATTGTTTTGCAATGAACCCCTGCTGCTCGGAAAGTGCGCGCAGATTTTCCGGAGAGTAAAGAATCAGATGGCGGGGCACTTCATTGGGAAACCATTTACTCCCAAACCATTTTCTGGCCAGCGCCTTACTGTTGGGCGTTTTCAGAACCATCAACCCGCCCGGGGCCAAAATCCTGAAGATCTCGGCAACAAAAGCTACAGGCTCCGCAACATGCTCCAAAACGTGACGGGCCGTGACCACGGAAAAACTGTTGTCCGCAAATCGGGCATCATGCAGTTCACCAAGAAAAACGTCAAGGCCGGACTGCCGACAGGTTTGCACGGCGCCGGCATTAAACTCGACACCCTCGGCGCGCCAGCCTAAACGCTGCATCGCCAGAAGATATTTCCCTCCTCCACAACCGATGTCCAGCAGTCGGCCATTCTCATAAAAAGGAATCGCTTCACGATAAAAAAAGCGGCCCGCGGCTTCAGCCAACCATTGCGGAAGAGTTCGGGGCAGGTGCCGATAACCATAACAACTGTGCAGCACCCCCTTTTCGAGAAAATTTTTCTCTTTCTCTTTGCCGGGTTGATAACAATCATAATGCGCCGGATAAAATGATACAATCTGTTCCGGATCCGGCCGGGGTGTCTGGTAAACTGCACCACAGGCTATACATTCGGCATAGATATATTGGCCCGGCAGCTTATGCATGAGGTCTCTTCCCGTAAAAGCGTAACGACCTGGCTGCCGGCACAGAGGACAGCACTCTTTAATCTCATGGCCATTATCAGATGGGTTCACTTTGCACCTCCACCCAGACCCCGCTCAAGTGACGCCAGAATTTTCTGAAAAACTAGCGGAGCACTGAAATTTTGTAAAAATTGTTCACGACCGGCCCGCCCCATGGTCTGGCGCAGAGACTTCTTTTTGGCTAAACGGATAACGGCCTGACTCCAGTCCCAGTCATTCTCCGCGACATAACCAGTCGCACCATCAACCACCACTTCCTTATTGACACCAACGGCAGAAGAGATCACAGGCAGCTCCGCCGCCATATACTGCAACACCTTCAAAGCACATTTTCCTCTGGTATAGGCATTGTCAGGCAGAGGGGCAAGGCCGATATCGGCCGACAGCAATTCCTGAGCCTCAACGGCTTCCGACCAGGCCACCGCAGCAACCTCAAGCCGGTCACTCTGCAGAGTAAAATCAGCAATAATTTTCAGACGCAGACCGGAAACTGTTTGAGCCAGATCTTCAAGTAGCGGAATGATGGTGAGCAGATGTTTTCTGGTCGATTGACTGCCGATCCATACCAACTCCAGACCTTTATCCTTTTTTTCGACCGATTTTTCATAGGATGCGGGAAAAACCGAGGTCGGCACCACAATAACCTGCTGATTGCAGCGTCGGGCCTCAGCCGCAAGATAATTATTACCGGCCCACACCTGATCGCAACGGGAAACAGTGCGAATGAAACCTTTATAGCGGCGCCTTGATGGCCCTCCGTTACTTTTGCAGAAAACCGCATCATCAAAGTCAAACACCAGATGGCGGGCCACTAAACGCAGGAGTAATAAAAAAGGATAGCTGTAGGTTCTGCGGACAATGACCACCGCATCGGCTTTGCGCGCCTTCTGCAAAATCGCCCAGCGCTGCAACCAGGAACCTCGATCAACCAGACACGAAAGCTGCCAGCCATGAGCCGCAAAAAGATGGTCGTATTGTAAAGCTCGATAACGCGTTGAAGGATCATCAAAACCTTTCGCAATAAATAGAATCTGCCGCGGCATCTTAAAAAAGGTTCTCCTGCATCACTTCGGCCCTAAACCTATCTTGCGGCATAGATAAGAACTGCATCATTACGACTATTACGGAAAGTTTTTATCGGCTGAGACCCGACGGCAGAGGTAACATCATCAGCTCTCCGGGCAGAATGATGACTGCTCCACAAAGCAATATAAGCTTTGCTCTGCCACGGTTTTTTTTCAAGCAGTTCCGAAGAAAGATCAATCCGGGCCGGGCGATTTTCCCAATACCCGGCCATATGGCCACTATAATAATAAATTTTAGGATTGTTGCTGTAAAGAGTGGCCTGAGCCGAAATATTCTGTTTCAGCCAGAGCCCGGCATCCTTAATATAAGAGCTGGAAGATCCGGGCATGGTTACCAATCCATCCAGAGACTGAAGCAGCAGTACCATAAAAACCGGATAAATCAACCAGCCGATTTTCACCGAGTTACGTTTTGCCGCACTCCATCTTGTAAAGTGCCGGTTAAGAATGAAAGGCAGCGGTAAAAGCAGAATGAGTCCTAAGGGAAAGACAAACCGTCTCGGCATAAAATAATCAGCAAAGAGAATGGCGATAAGCATCACGACATTAAGGAGGGCCAGCCAGACAAGTACCGGAACCTGTACTCTATTTAAAAATCGAGCAGAGCGCAGCGGATGCCAGGCCAGGAGACAAGTATATAACGGGGTCAGAGTCAGCACCAGCTTATGCGCCAGAATCATGAATGGGATCATCACCAGAACCGGCATGGCGTACTTTTCGGAATAAGGATTAAGTACCAATTTCTCAAGAACAGCTGCCTTTCCGGCAAGCCCTCCGGTAAAAGCGAAATATAATTTTTCTCCCCAAACAAAAGCATCGCCCAGACGCCCATGTTGCAATAGATCGAAAGAGGGGTCGGATATTTTAATGACAGCAACGATCAGTAATAAGAACAGACTGACCATATGGGCCCGAATAAAGCATGAGATCCTCCTTGACCAGACAAACTCCCCTCTAAATAAAAAGACCGTCGGCAGCAGTAAAAGGAATAGGAGTCCCTCAATGCGAAACAGGGTAGCCAGCACCATACTCCCGCCCCAGAGCAAGGCCTGGCACCAGGTTTGTTTCTCATAAAAGCGCAGGAAAAACAGTATAGAGAAAAGGTAAAATGACCAGTACCCGTGATCACGTATGATTTCGGAACGGGCAGACATAAATACCGGATGGAGGACAATGACAAAGGCCGCCCAGAGGAGGGTTTTTCGATCCCCGCCCAGAACCCGGACGCAGGCCAGAAAAGCGCAGGTTAAGAGAGCTGAAAAAAAAGCGGTCAGGAGATAAGCTGAAGTCTCAAGGGCTAAGCCTGAAACCTTGCTCACTCCGGCAATGCACAGGGAATAAAAAAACCAGTTGTAAAGCCGGCTCGCTCCGTTGAGATCACCGTGGGCCAGACGCTCCGCCACGCTCACATAGAGGATGCCATCAAGGTTAATTATCCCCCCATAGAAAGAGACCCAGAGGGAGAACAACACACTTAAAGCAACAGCGGCCGCACAAATATTATTATCCGTCGAGCCGCTGTTCCAGAACCCATCGCGACAGATAAAATTTCGCAGCCTCATAAAGCAGCATCACTCTTCATGAAACTGCATAGCGTAAAGTCTGGCATATTCACCACCCTTTGCGAGCAGCTCATGATGACTCCCCTCCTCGACAATCTCACCGTTTTCCATAACCACGATACGATCCGCGTTAACTATCGTGGAAAGCCGATGAGCGATAACCAGGGAAGTACGATTTTCCATCAGGCGCAAGATCGCTTCCTGTACGGCTCGCTCGGACTCGGTATCGAGCGAAGAAGTGGCCTCGTCAAGAATCAGAATCGGCGAGTTCTTCAGAAGAGCCCGCGCGATTGACAGCCTCTGCTGCTGTCCTCCGGAAAGCCGGATGCCGTTTTCACCGATAACCGTATCATACTTATCCGGCAGATTGTCTATAAACTCATGGGCATTAGCCGAATGCGCGGCCGAAACGATCTCCTCCGGACTCACATCACTGCGACCATAAGCGATATTATTCCGCACGGTGTCATTAAAAAGAATAGTGTGCTGGGAAACTATGGCAATGGTATTGCGTAAAGATTTCTGCGTCACCTCGCGAATATCAAGCTTATCGATGGTGATGCGCCCGCTGTCAACCTCATAAAAACGCGGCAGCAGGTTCAGCAGGGTCGATTTACCGCTGCCGCTGCGGCCGACAATGGCCACCATCTCTCCCTTATTGATCCGTAATGAGAGCCCCCGGATCACCTCAGCTTCGTTATTGTAGGAAAAGTGAACCTTTTCATAACAGATCTCTTCGCGCAGAGGCGGAAGTTCCACAGCCTTAGGCAGATCGGTAATCTGCGGCTCGGTATCGAGCATCTCAAAAACCCGTTTTCCGGCAGCCACCGCTTCCTGAATCTGATTATTACTGCGATTGAGACTGCGAACCGGCCCGTACAGCATGAAAAGGGCGGTCATAAAGGAGAAGAAATTACCCGGCGTCGAGCTGCCCTGAACCACCTGACTGCCGCCATACCAGATGACCGCCGCCGCCGCCAGGCCCCCGGCGGTTTCCGAAATCGGCACGGTCAGCGCTTTGATTTTCAGACGCCGCAGGATTAAGGTGAGCAGCCTTTCATTAATCCGGCGGAACTCTTTAATATTATAATCCTCCATGAGAAAAGCCTTGATAATACGGATCCCGGTAAAGCTCTCCTGCAGAAATGACGTGATCTCACCAACCTGAACCTGACTTTTTTTACTGAAACGCCGCAGTTTCCGGCTGTATTTAAAAATCGGGAAAAAAAAGAGAGGAAAGAGCACCATGACGATGACGGAGAGCTGCCAGTCGCGATAGATGAGAACCGCAATCAGCCCCAGGGCGGTAACCAGGTCTTTTAACAAACCGGCAATGACGTTTGAAACCGCGCTCTGAATCATCGCCACGTCATAAATGATCCGGGAAGTCAGGGTCCCGCTTGGAATCGCGGAAAAAAACGACAGCGACAATTTCTGAATGTGAGCGTAAACCTCTTCCCGGATGTCGGTAATAATCCGACTGCCGACATAACCGGTATAGTAGGTCTGGAAAAAGTTGGCCGCCCCCTTCAAGACAAAGATCAGGATCAGAGCCAGCGGCAGCAGTTTAAGCATGATGACATTTTTGCTGATAAAAATATCATCCAGAGCCGGCTTAACCAGAAAAGCGACAGCCGACGTCAGCATGCCGAAGGCAATCATACTGAAAACCGATATCAGCAGCTGCGGCCAGAGGGGAACCAGGTACCTGAGAAGACGACGATAGCTCTGCATTAAGAGTGCTGTTTCACGAGCGACGCCCGCGCTAAATAGCTTTGACGATCAAACGGGCAAAGGCACTGCAGCTGACCTCTTCGCCGCCGTCCATCTGCCGGGCGAGATCGTAGGTCACCTGACGGCCGAGAATTACTTTCTGCAAAGCTTTTTCCACCAGCTCGCCGGCTTCCTTCCAGCCCATGAAATCGAGCATCATCTTGCCGGAAAGAATCAGTGAACCGGGATTAACCTTGTCAAGCCCGGCATATTTGGGAGCGGTGCCGTGAGTCGCCTCGAAGATGGCAATCCCGTCACCGACATTGGCACCGGGGGCGATCCCCAGCCCCCCGACCTGAGCCGCACAGGCATCGGAGAGATAATCACCATTCAGATTAGGCGTAGCCAGAACCTCATATTCAGCCGGGCGCAGGAGCAGCTGCTGAAACATGGCATCGGCAATACGGTCATTAAGCAGAATCTTCCCCGAAGGCAGTTGCCCCTGATAACGGTTAGTCAACTCCTCTTCGGTTATCACCTGATCGGGAAATTCAGCCTTTGCCATCTCATAACCCCACTGGCAGAAGGCCCCTTCGGTGAACTTCATGATGTTCCCTTTATGGACCATGGTTACAACCCGGCGCTTATTGTCGATCGCATACTGAACCGCCATGCGGATCAGACGTTTACTCCCTTCCGGGCTCATCGGTTTAATCCCTAAAGCTGAACCGGGACGCAGTTTGACCTTGAGCTTCTCCCGCAGATAAGCCCCCAGTTCTTCAGCTTCAACGGAACCGGCCGGCCACTCCATGCCGGCATAGACATCCTCGGTATTCTCACGAAAAATCACTACATCAAGATCGCCCGGTCGTTTCATGGGATTAGGTACCCCGTCATAGTAACGCACCGGCCGGATGCAGGCATAGAGATCAAAATAGTGACGCAGCGCCACGTTAAGACTGCGGATGCCGCCCCCGATGGGGGTTGAAAGAGGACCCTTGATGGCAATCAGCTGTTTTCTGATCGCGGCCAGGGTCTCATCCGGAAGATAGGAGCCGGTTTCGGCGAAAGCGGCTTCACCGGCAGCCAGCGGCTGCCAGCAGATAGCTCTGCGGCCGGCATAAGCTTTTGCGACAGCGGCATCAAGGACCATTCGGGTCGCGCTCCAGATATCGGGACCAATGCCATCTCCGGCGAGCGCCCCGATAATGGGCTGATCGGGAATCCGGTACTCACCATTCTTAAAGGTTATATACTCGCCTTGAAGTTTTGCGCTTGCCATATGATTTTCCTCCTTATCTATAACAACAGATCAATGCCGTTGCACCGGGCAACAAGTAAAGTTAGGCTTTTTTAATTGCCAGATCGCGCAACTGCCGTGCGCTGACGGTATTGGGCGCTCCACTCAGAAGACAGGTCGCTTTCTGAGTCTTGGGAAAAGCAATAACTTCACGAATAGACTGACGCCCCAGCAAAAGCATCATCATACGATCGAGACCAAAAGCGATACCGCCATGCGGCGGCGCCCCGAAACTTAACGCATCAAGCAGAAAACCAAACTTTTCCCGGGCCTCTTCATCGGCAATATTTAAAAGCTGAAAAACTTTGGCCTGCGTGTCGGCATCGTGAATTCTGATACTGCCGCCGCCAAGCTCAACCCCGTTCAGGACTAGATCATAGGCCTTGGCTTTGACCGCCAGAGGCTCGCTCTGAAGTTTATCAAGATCCTCATCCAGGGGCGCGGTAAAGGGATGATGAATCGCGACATGGCGTTTCTCCTGCTCATCCCAGGCAAACATGGGAAAATCGACCACCCAGCAGAAGGAGATCTGCGCCGCATCAATAAGCCCCATTTTTTCGCCCAAATGGAGACGCAGACGACCCAGGGATTCATTGGTGATCTCCGCTTTATCGGCCACAAACAACAGCAGGTCACCGACTTCGGCCGCCATTTCCCGGCCCAGGGCGGCAACTTCGGTTTCAGCAAAAAATTTGACGATCGGTGACTGCCAGCCGTCCGCATTCACCTTGATCCAGGCCAGGCCCTTAGCACCGTAGATCTGTACCACCGCCAGAAGATCGTCGATCTCCTTACGCGAAAGTCGAGCCCCGCCTTTAAGATTTAAACCTTTGATAATCCCTTGGCTGTCGAGCACGGAACGGAACACTTTAAATTCAGAGCCGGCAAAGACGCCGCAGAGATCAACCAGAGGCAGGGCAAAACGGATATCGGGAGCATCGAGACCATATTTTTCAATAGCCTCGGTGTATGAGATTCGAGGGAAAGGCAGGTCACTGTCAAATCCTTTAATTTCTTTAAAAATGGCGGCGATCATCCCTTCAACCAGAGTGATGATATCGTCACGCTCGACAAAGGAAAACTCCATATCGATCTGGGTAAATTCCGGCTGCCGGTCAGCCCGCAGATCTTCGTCACGGAAACATTTGACGATCTGAAAATAGCGGTCAAAACCGGCAACCATCAGCAGCTGTTTAAAAAGCTGCGGGGATTGCGGCAGAGCAAAGAAAGAACCGGGATTGGTGCGGCTCGGCACAAGATAGTCACGCGCCCCTTCCGGAGTGCTTTTCGTCAGCATCGGCGTCTCGATCTCGAGAAAAGCGTTATCATCAAGATAATCACGCACGATCTTGGTCACCCGATGACGGGCGATAATAGCCTCCTGCATGGGCTGGCGCCGCAGGTCAAGATAACGGTACTGCAGGCGAACATTTTCTCCGATTTCGCTGATATCATCGATCATGAAAGGGGTTGTTCTGGCCTTATTCAACACTTTTACCCGATCAACCAGAACCTCAATTTCACCGGTGGCCATATTGGCATTGACCGTGCCCGCAGGACGGGCGACGACCTCACCCTCGACCTGCAGAACAAATTCACTGCGAATGGCATGGGCTCCCGCATGGGCCTCGGGTGCGGTTTCCGGATTGAAAACAACCTGGGTCAGACCGTAACGATCGCGCAGGTCGATAAAGACCACCCCACCATGATCACGCCAGTTCTGCACCCAACCCGACAATTTCACCCGGCTGCCGATATCAGCCGCCCGTAAGGCCCCGCAAACATGGCTGCGGTAGGCCGCGGCCAAAGAAGCGCAATATTTTCTGCTCATTTGATTTAAATCCTTAACTTAAATACTTAAATAATAAATTCAGTTTCAGTTATCTACCAAGGCCAGAAGAGGGGCTCGCCACCCATCTGCCAGAAAAAAGACTTGGGCCTTTTGACATCTTTACGAGACTGAGTCAAGCCCTTTCTGGCACCGACGCAAGCCATTTTCCCCTTGACTTTACAAGCCCAATCATTTAAAAGCGAGCCCATCAATTTCATTCGGGATGTGGCTCAGCCCGGTAGAGCACTGCGTTCGGGACGCAGGGGTCGGAGGTTCAAATCCTCTCATCCCGACCATGA
>JAFGVI010000004.1 GCA_016938065.1 Deltaproteobacteria bacterium
AGCAAAACGGCCTCGTAGCCGCCGGTAATTTCTGCAATCAGAAAAATACTGGTCAATGGCGCCTGCATAACCCCGGCCATGATACCGGTCATACCTAAAAGGGCATAAGCGCCTTCTGAGGTTACTGCGGCATTGGGGAAAACAAAGATCATGGCTTTGTGAAACACTACCCCGGTAAGGCTGCCGATAACCAGGCAGGGCGCAAAAATACCGCCGGAACCTCCCCAGCCAAGGGTCATGGATGTGACAAATATCTTCAGAAAAAGACCGATGAATACGAGCCAGAATGTCATGGGAAAAGTGCCGCTCACCATTTCCATGATCGGATGATACCCCTCACCCAGAACCATGGGCATGAAAATTCCTATGGTACCCACTGTGCAGCCGCCGATCATGGCGCGAAGCCAGGGAGATACAGGTGTTCGTTTGGCCAAAGCACCGACTTTTCTGAGCGTCCATGTAAAGATCACGGAGATCAACGCGGTGAACAGGGCCAGCCCGATGCTGCCCAGGATATCTCCCGTAAAAAAACTGAAGGGGTGATGCTGGAAAAGCTCTTTTGCAGGGATGATGGCTTCATTGATCTGTGCGCCGGCTACAGCCGCAATGGTAATTGGGATGATATTGACAAATTTCCACTCCCCAAGAATAATCTCAACGGAAAAAATGAGTCCGGCTACAGGGGCGTGAAAGATGGATGCAATGGCACCTGCCGTGCCGCAACCGACCAATGTCATGCGCTGCCGGTCATTCAGGTCCAGAAATTTAGCAATATTGGAGCCTATGGCAGACCCGCTCATGACAACCGGGGCCTCAGGACCTGCAGACCCGCCGCTGGCAATGGTTAAAAAACTGGAGATAAGCCTGGAAAAGGTGGAGCGAAGCCTTAAAAGGCCTCCCCGTCTGGATACGGCATATATGACTTCCGGCACGCCATGGCCTGCACCTTCCCGCACAACCTTGTCAAGAAATAAAAATGAGAGCATGGCACCGATGCCCGGTAGAATAAATGCCCAGGCATACTGGCGGTACGGGGCAAGATATTCAAGAACCGATGCCAGGGACAGTCTTAATGCCACGGCTGCAAGACCTGCAAAAATACCGACAATTGCGCCGGCAGTCATCAGCACCAGCCGGTCATCAAAAATAAAAAACTTTGCATAACAAATGTTATAGAGTTGTTTAATTGTGCGCATGGTGAGTCCGGGTAATTGCTTACGTCTTGTCGGCTAGGTGAAGGGCATCAATTTTTTCAATCAACTCGGATTGTTCCGGGCAGGTTTTTAAAAATTCACTGAACTGCTTGTTCCGTAAATACAAAGCAAGAGAGGAGAGCAGATGAAGGTGAAACTTCAATTCTGGAAACAGGATAAAAAACAGGATAGAGACAGGCTTCTTGTCCAATGCATGATAATCCACGGGGTTTTTAAGGAAGCAGGCTGAGACCATAGGTTGTTCGAGATATTCAAGGGGCGTTCTTGGATGGGGAATGGCAATGCCGCCGCCGATTCCTGTGGATAGTGCTTCTTCTCTTTGAACAAGCTGCTGGACAAGGTCCGTTTTAAACTCATCCGGAATCGCCTCAATTCGTTCAACGCATGCGTTGATTACGGACGGCACATCAGACCCTGTGTCAATATCATGATACACGCCGCCGGTTTCAAGAGCAGTGGATAAAGAGACCTCCACTTTGGTTTCAGGTCCCTGGGCCGGGCGGGGCTCCAGGTTAAGGGCAATATGGTTTTTTTCAGCCCAATTTTTCAAATCCCTGGCATGAAAGCTGTAGGTTCTTCCCTTTTTGGACACAGGCAATTTTCCCTGACGGATCCAGCGCTCTATGGTTGTACGGGATACCCCTATAGATTGGCATAACTCAGATATTAGAATTTCCATTTTTTCCTGACGCCGCTTGCTATATAATCAACCTCATTTTAAATATTGATGAATTATATAAACCAAACCAGCCCGAATAACAACCCCGCTCAGCGTAATCGCATGTGACTTGCCTGCAGTTTAAGGGCCATGAAAACAATTGAGGGTCTACCCCCAGAGATTGCAGTGGTCTGAAATCCGGAACCTAAGCATTCATATGCGTGTTGTGTATAGGACCAGCCTTTGTTTTTCAGAAGCTTGATGGTCAAGATTATCAAGAATAGTTCCGGGGCTAAATTCCACATGGTGAACATTTTGATATTGATGTAGTCCACAGTGGGAATTTGAATTGCCCCCACAATACTTCTGCTATTAAATACTGTTTTTAAATACAATACCTTCGCCATTAAACAACACGTTCGAGTTCGTTAACTCGCCCAAGAGCGGCTACCTTCTCAGAGATGGACTGAATAGAAACCCCTTCTGGGATTTGCGGAAGCAGTTTTAATGTTTCTCGCACGTATTTTCCGGCCCGGAACCAGGCTTTCAAGTCAATGATACTCATACCAGAGAAGTTAGGCCGATGCCTCAGGATATGAGAGAGGTTTACCATGAAAAAAGCGAGGTTGGCGGCATTGCAGACTTGCTGCTCTTTAATATTCATGAAATCATCGAGACCCCAATACTGCTTCGCATCGCGGAAATTGAACTCGATTTGAAAGCGCAGGCTATAGTACTTGATCAGCTTGTCCGAAGCCAGTTCCAGGTTGGAACTGAAGAGCACAACGCGGGCCGTTTTGAGGGTTTTTAAGTTGGTTTTGAGAATGATAACTACGCCCAGCAAATCGGCAAATTTCTTGTGACGCATTATCATTTGATATACGTCTGTACGAATGCCATCTTCCACAGTCGATGACTTGAGGCAGCGTTTAGGAATATTGGCATAATCCAGTTTATCTCCGTATTTCTTATAGGAACCTTTGCCGGAATAAGGGCCGTCATACGGAAAAAAGAGTGCGGAATCGTACCGCAACTTGGAGATGAGATGCAGATTGCACTGCCGGACTAATTGAACTCCGGAATTGTTCCCCAGTGCGCCGTCATAGACGAAGTACGATAATTTCAGTGTATCACCAATCAAGGTGAGCGCTTTTTTGATGTTTACCAGCAACATGTTCTGGGTTTCGGTGAATTCTACGTTGCGGCGGTTTTTATTAAGGCTGCCTTTGGGACGTCCACCCTTGTTTTTTTTGCCTTTGCCCTTGAATTTTTTCGATTTAGCTTTTTCCGGTTGCTTCATCGGCTGAGTTATCAGTGGATAAGACTTTTGTTCCTCAACAGACGTAAGTGATAGCTGCAGATGACATAGGCCCGGTATCGGCTTGTTGTAGATGGAAGAAAAAAATCGTCCGAGACCGTAAGTCTGTTTGCCGGATTTTGGCGTAACCACCTCGTCACCGGTCAAGAGTATGATGCCGGGGGCATCTTTTAAATGAACGCGGATGAAAAACCACTGGAGTTTCGCCCAGTCAATATTGGTTTTGAAAAATCGTTGGACGGTTCGGTAACTGCCCCCTTTATCTGTCCAGCGCGACATGCCAAGCATAGTTACTCTGTCCGGCATGCTCAGAATTGCTGTAACAATAACCGCCAGACGGCGCAGCGTAGTGTAGTCGAGACAAGGGCTTAAACAAAAAAGTAGGCTCATGATGATGTCCATGTCTTCCTCCTGAGTGATTCGTTTGCATGATTATAATCACTCAAGAGGAAGACATGGTAAATTGGCGAAGGTATTGTAATAATGGTGGTGTTTTCATTTGTTACCCCTGCGTTAATTTATTGGCGCTAACCTTTCTTAACCAAAATCACAGTTTGTTTCATTGACATAGATCAAGTTTTGGCTTTTTTTGTAAAAACTTGATCTATGTCAATGCATTACCGGCCGTAATTATCCATATTTTAACAACAAAGGCCAGAAACGTTAAGCAAAAACAACGAAAGGAGAAATATGAACTTCAGCCGTATCAATGAATGCGTTCAGACCATCACAGACCAGGATGTACTGGAGGCGATGAAGGAAATTCCCGGATATCTGGATATTACGCCGTCTGACTTTATAGCGGTATACCGGATCGCTTTTGATCATGCGGTTAACCGAATTAAGACAGCCATTCTGGCAGAGCATGTGATGACTCGAAAGGTTATTTCCGTCCTTGAAGATGCCCCGCTTTTGGAGATCGCTGTCCAGATGCGGGATCACGACATTTCCGGTGTTCCGGTACTCAATGAACAGGGCGCTGTGACCGGCGTCATATCGGAAAAAGATTTTTTGTCTAAAATGACTGAGAAAAAA
>JAFGVI010000066.1 GCA_016938065.1 Deltaproteobacteria bacterium
AAGTAAATCGATGATTTTTACTTTTACCAATACCGGTAACGTTGATATCGATATTGAAGGAACTGATCTTCCGGCTTCCGGTTTTACAATCAGCGGCCTCCCCGGTACTATTAAAGCCGGGAAAAGTGTTTCCGTTCTCGTGACTTTTACGCCGGATGAGCTTCGCTCATACTCTGGAGTTTTTCGGGTTTTTTATAATTATGGAGTAGAGCCTTCAGAGATTAATTTGATCGGCATCGGCAGTCATGAGCCTGTGGCGCCGGGAATAACGGTCAGCCCCGGCTCAGGCGATTTCGGCAGTGTAAATTTGGGTGAAAGTAAATCGATGATTTTTACTTTTGCCAACACCGGCAATGCCGACCTTAATATTATCGGCACAGATATTCCAACTTCCGGATTTACGGTTAACAATCTTCCTGCAATTATAAAAACCGGTGAAGTTGCAACCGTTTTTGTAACTTTTACGCCATCGGTGTCCCGTTCTTATTCCGGCGTTTTCCGGGTTTTTTATGATTCTGGAGTTGGTGCCTCGGAAATCAATTTAATTGGTGTAGGTAATAAAGTCGTGCTGGTTCCGGGTCTTAGCGTAAATCCAAGATCAAATGACTACGGCAGTGTCATTCTTGGTGAAAGTAAGTCTATGCTCTTTACTTTTTCCAATACGGGTAATACTGATATTACGATAGTGGATTACGATATTCCGACCAGCGGTTTTACAGTTAAAGGTCTTTCCGGTACGATAAAACCCGATGAAGATCTGGTCGCTCTGGTTACTTTTTCTCCCGAGCAGCCGCGCTCTTATTCCGGAGTTTTAAGGGTTTTTTATGATTCCGGCCTGTCGGCGTCCGAGATCAGTTTGTCAGGAATTGGGGTTGGTAATGTTATCGCATCAATTATACCTCCGGGGAACATTAATTTTGGTAATGCCGCAGTCGGAGACCGCCTAAGCGCAAACCTGGTTTTTACAAATAAGGGCAACGTAGATATTCAAATTACAGCTATTGATCTGCCTGAAGATGCGGGTTTTACGGTTGCTGGAATTCCGGCACTCATTCCCGCATATAGCACCTTGAATGCCGTCGCCATTTTTACACCCGATTTACCTCAGTTCTATACGGCAAATTTACGGGTACTTTATGATCATAATCTGGCTACCTCCAATATCGTTCTCAGCGGTAGCGGGGTTTATGATGTCACTGATATCATAGAGGTTTCGGAAGATGACATAATCTTTGGCGATTGCAATACCGGCGAAAGCCGGAGTGCTAACCTGCGCTTTATCAACAAAGGCAGTGTCCCTGTGACAATCACAGCCGTTGATCTTCCTGCGGGTGTCTTTTCCGTAGAAGGTATTCCGAATACAATCCCAGCCTATGGAGTGCTTGATGCCCTGGTTGTTTTCACGCCTCTGTTCGCTAAAAATTACAGTGCGGCTATGCGGGTTTTGTATGACCACGGAGTGGTTACTTCCGACATTAATTTGAGCGGTTCCGGCATTGACCTTTCCGTACCGGCAGTTACGGTTGAACCCCAGGCCTTCTCTTTTGGTCGGGTCGCATTGGGCACGACCAGAACAGAAACTCTGATTATAACTAACACAGGTAATGTAGATTTCAATATTATCGCGGTCGATCCGCCGGACAGCCGGTTTGTTGTCAGCGGGCTTACCAGTGGATCTCTGGCAGAAGGTATGAGTAAAGTGGCAGTTATTACCTTTGCTCCCGATGCCTTAGGCGATTTCAGCAGCAACCTGCGCGTCCTTTTTGATCACGATCTGCCGCCGCAGGAGATTACCCTGCAGGGCACCGGCATTTATCTTGATGTTACGCCTGAAGTTCTCGACTTCCCGGCCAGTGAGATTGGCAGCAGCACGGTTTTTAATGTGACGATTAACAATAGTTCAGGTCTTGATCTTGAGGTTAAGTCGCTAGATGTCATAAAGACCGTAGCTTTTAGTACAGAAGGTCTTAAAGTCGGGGATATTATAAGATCTGCAGGGGGCAAACGGGTATTTCAGGTCACATTTAAACCGACCGCTTCCGGTGCTTTCCAGGATAAGCTGAATTTCAGTGTTGGACCTGTGACTGAGGCTGCCGACACAGTGACAGATGTTAACTTGTTGGGGATGTACACTGTGCTTCTTAATGGCACCGCTAATGCCGACTTTGTGGTTTCTGAAATCGACAGTTTTACGGCGGACATAGATTATAAGATGGAGATCAGTGCCTCGACCAATCAGCCGGGTCAGCTCTTTGTGCTATTTTCCCATGATCCGCTTTCGACTGATAAAATCTATGCTTTAACAAAAAATGGCACGTTGCAGCTATTTCCTTACGGAGCTCTATTTGGTTGGCAGAATCTCGCATATCTAGATAGCGCGTCCCCTGGTCTGAAATTGGATTTAAGCCAAGTAGACCTGCGTCCTTTAGGTTGCAGCCTCTGTCAGGGGCAAAATATTGATACTGGCGCCAATGATTTCAAATTTGGTAATATAATCATAACCAAACCTGATAATGAGGTATTCAGTAATGCTTCAGATTTCAAATTTCTAAACGGAACTTTGTATATAGCGACCTATATTAATAACTCCGCCACCGGTACTTCTTTTAATTTCAATAAAGGCCTGCTGGAGATGCAGAGTCTCAATATTCACTCTCTGGCGGGAACCTGGCAGGTCAAATCAATGTATCTGGGTGAGTTTAAACTTCATCCTGCAAAACTCGTTATCACTGAACCTGGCGATGGTAGCATAAGTGCAAAGTGGAATCCTCAGTACAAAAATTTGAAAATTGATTATTCTGAGGACTCTTCGTACTATTTTATAACATTCAACATTGGTGCTTATAACTATAAATATTGGATCAAGTATTTGCCTGCCGATGAATTTTTAGGTTTTTATACATGTGAGTGCAATGGTGAAATTCTTGAAGATTTTACACCGGTATGTGGATTAAGGGAAGGTTCATCTGGGGAGTGGTTGTGTAAGTTGTTCGAAGAAGACGATCCAGCTGACCCTGTTGATACAGGTGATCAGGTTGCTCAAGATGTTATTGTTGCCAGTTTTTCTGGGAGTAACGATATGACGACAAGACCATTTAAAACTGATGGCCCTTGGGAGTTACAGTGGGAAGCTACTGATAGGATGTATATTAATCTGTACGAAGCCGATGGCGATTATGTAGCTAGTTACTCTCAAGATGCAGCAGGTAATAGTTCGGCATATCAACCTGATGCAGGTGAATATTATATGGAAGTTAAAACTTATAATGCCAATTGGAAAATTGATATAGTCTCGATAGAATAGAAAATCCAGGTTAAATCGTGGACACCCCTGGTTGAATTACGCGGAGTAGTGATAGCACAAAGTTCTCAGTACCCCCTGTAATATTTATACTACGACAATGGAGTCAATGATCGCCTTAAAAGAGCCACCCATGATCGGTAATGGAGCCACTTAGAGCGCCATTAGAGGTTTCGGAAGTGTTATTTTTAGCGTTTTTCAGTACCTTTTTCAAATCAGGGACAGGGGTAGCCACTGATTTATTTTAGTTGTGGGCAGTCCTCTTGGTTTCAGCTGGTAACAGGGAGATAAATATAACTGGTACCGATTGATTCCAGGGTTATCCTTAAAGTTCTGAATGATCTCTTCTCAATGGCACTACCTGCAGAAGTTAGAGAAAATAAAAAGGGGGCGCATCTTCGACTGGAAGTTGCGCCCCCTTTTTCTTTTTTCGTCATTTTTTTAGACTGAAATCCCTACTTGATAATCCGCGGCGTGATAAAAATCATGAGCTCGGTCTGGTCAGTATCTTTGTAATTATGTTTAAAGAGCCAGCCCAATAATGGGATATTGCTGATAACTGGAACATCTTGGTTTGAACTTGTTTTATTGCTTTCAATAATACCCCCAACTACTGCAGTTTCACCATCCTTAAGCAGCAGGGACGTTGTAATCGTTTGAGTGTTGATGGCCGGACCATCGGCTGTATTTTCGCCCTTTGAATCCTTGCTGACAATAACCTCCATTGAGACCATAGCATTATTTGTGATAGTCGGGGTTACCTCAAGGCTTAATTCAGCTTTTTTAAATTCGGTGGTTGTGCCTTCCTGGGAGGTTGTCTGGTAGGGTATTTCCTGGCCCTGGCCAATTCTGGCGGAATGCTGATTGAGAGCCAGAACCTTAGGTGACGAGAGAATGTGAGCGCTACCTCTACCCTGCATGGCGGAAAGTTTGAGATTGAGATTGTATTTGTCAATTTTCCCAAAAATCAAGCCGATGCCACTTGTCAATCCGGTGGCTGGTAAATTGACGGCATATGAACTGGTTATGTCAGGGATGCTTCCTCCGTCACTGACCGTAGGTAACCCGGTTGCACCAAGCGTATTATTGCCTGAGACCCCATAGTAGCGATCGTTGCTGCTTTTACCCCAGGCTCCACCCCACTGAACGCCTAGTTCACTGGCGGATTTGCTTTCAACTTTAACAATTTTAGCTTCGATCATTACTTGGCGCACAGGCTCGTCCAGTTCTCGCAGTAACGCTTCAGCCCGGTTAATGCGGTCAGGAATGTCACTTATTATCAGTGAATTTGTACGAAGATCGGTTTCGACCGAACCACGGTCGCTGATAACAGTATTTTCGATTTTACTGGCAACATCGGCAATATCGGCAAAATTTACCTTAAGAATCTTTAAAACCGTATCCTGAATATCTTCCTTATTTTTTTTGCTTTCAGCCAGCGCTCGAATCTTCTCTTCGCGGGCTTGTTGCTCTTTTGTGAAAACCTCAATTGGGGCAATCCGTATTACATTTCCTTCGCTTTCCATGCCCAGCTGATGGGTTTTCAGGACAATACTCATCACCTGTTTCCAGGGAACATTTTTCAGTCTGAGAGTGACGGTGCCGTTGACGTCATCGCCCATAACGACATTAAGATGGTTGATCTCGGCGAGAAAACGGAAAACGTTCTGAATGTCGGTGCCTTTGAAATCGACTGTGATCGGTTTGTTGTTCTGTTTTGGCGGGTTATATTTTGTTGGCTCTTTGCTGACTTCCTTTTGCGGAGGCTCCTGATGGTCGGCTTTGCTGCTGCCCGGGACAGCCTCCTTTAAAGTAATTATAAGCTCCTGGCCGGTTAACTGCTGAGTAAATGGCGGCAGGGTCGTGTATTCTGTGTCGATGACAATCCGTGATTTATTGTCGTAATTCAGAGAGCGAAGTTGCGAATAACCGCTGTTCTGAATTATCTCGTCGACATCATTTTTGATAAATTGTGCCTCAGGAAAGTCGACAACAATCCGGGGCGGCCCCTCCAGGGTAAATAAGTTAAAATCAAGTTCGGTGCCGGAAGTGCTGCTGAAAATCAAAGTTGCACCAGTGTCCTGCGCTGTAGCCTGGAGGGAGATCAATTTTTTGGGGTTTTGAGCGTCAGCCGGGGAGGTAAAAAAAACTGCCAGGATTAATATCAGGGCTAAGGGAAGCCAAGCCGGTTTCTTTTGCTCTTTTGCTTTGATGCTATACATTTATCTAAGCTCCAGCGGAAATTATTAAGACTATTTCTTTCCCGTTTTAGAGAAAATTACAGATTTGGGGGCTTAACTTTCTGGCAACGTTTATTTTTGATTTAATTGCAAACTACAACAGGGTTCCAGGTAATATTATTTAATTTGGGTCGCAAGGTCGGCACTTTCATCAATTTCCCGTAATTTTAATGATATTGTGCGAACCTGCCGCTTATCGAAAATATCCAGATAGGGTTCTTCAATAATAACTGCGTTGCTCTCTATGGATTGTACCTGGCCGCTCAGGTTGCCGATTTTATCACCCTCCCTGACTGTATAACCGGTGTGATCCGGGTCTTCGACCAAAGCATAATTGTTGTTGTCTCCAGCTAGAATTATGCCCACCAGATTGAATTGATTTAGTGCATATTTCTCCAGGGGTGAGAGGCTTCTGGTGGCATCGGTCGGGATTGAACGTTCAATCTGAGAGAAATTTATAAAGGGGCGAAAGGGGTCAGGCCGTTCCAGTGCATCATAATGGAAAAGTTCTTTCCGGCTTTCCAGCGAGGCCAGTTTCTCCGGAGTCAGGGCCTGGGCTTCGGGTTTGGGGCTGAGTTCTGCGGCTCGGCAGACTGTAACTGCGCCGGCGATTGCGATTGCAGTCAGTAATAAAATAAGCCCCCACAGATAAAGCAGTGTCATTTCCCGTGAGAATAAATATGCAGGATAATTTTTCATAATCTTTTCAGGCTCAGTTTTTCAAGCAGATTCGGATTGCGCAGATGCACTGATATAGTCGGGTAACCCGGTTATCGCTTTTTGCCTTTTTGCGGAATGTCCTTTTTTACCGGCGGTGCGTCGATAAAGGTGTAGGTCACCGCCTGAAATTTTGTTTTAAGTGAATCTTCGCCGTCGACGGTTTCATAGCCGCCGAGATTATAGCCGAAAATATTTACGATTCTGGGCATCGCGCAGATCTGGCTGAAAAATTTTCCGACAGCATGGTAGCTTCCCTGAACTTCGATGTCGATCGGGACTTCAGCGTAGAAATCCCTGCTGCGATTCGCCAGCGGCTGGAAAAGGTTGAAGGCCAGTTTCGCATCCTTGCCCAGTTTGGTAATGGTTAAGAGAAGATCAGGAATCTCTTTATTGTCTGGCAGCTTGTTGAGGGCTTTTTTAAAGGCGATATTAAGTTTTTGAATTTCGGCTTCAAATTCGGGCAGCTGGTTGGCAATCTGTTGGGTCTGGTGCAGTTTCACCTGAGCCTGTTTAAGTTTACGTTCAACCTTTTCAATCTCTTTAATTTTCGGGATATAGATAAAATAGGTAAAAAGTCCCGCAATAGTTGCAGTTATAAGTAAAAGCAGCAACGCTTTTTTCAAGGGTGAGTAACTGTGCAGGAAATCAAAATTAATATCAGCCATCTTGCTCAGCCCGGTTAGTTGTTTTTTGGTTAACTGCTGCAGGATCAACTTTTTTCGGTTGAACTGTTTCCGGCGCTTCTGCTGCTTTCTGCAACAGCTCCGGCAGCGAAGTCAGGTCAAGGGGACAGCTGATAGTAAACTCTTTTAATTTGAGATCCTGGATTTTTTGGGAGCGCAACAGGGTCAGGTCAGCTTTTTTCAGAGCTGTGGAAAGTTTTAGATTATTGAGAAAACTGACGATTGTTTCATTGTCAATCGCCACTCCGCTGATTGTCAGCGTCTGGTTGCTCTCTTTAAGTGTTGTAAACCAGAGTTTTTCCGGTCGCAGTCGATTAAGATCCGAAAGGATAACGACAGGAGCCAGGCGGTAGCGGTCAAGATCAATGATCACAGCAATTTTTTTGCTGATCTCTTCTTTCTGCTGTTTGTAGAGCTCGATTTTTTCTATAACCGGTTCGAGTTGTTTGATTTTCTGTTCGGTTCGCTGCAGATTATTCTGGGTCTTTTTGAGTCTGGTCTGGGCCCGATAAAAGAGAAGTCCCAGTGCAATAACGGTAAAGATTATGGTCAGTGCGGCAACTGAGAGTTGCTTGCGGATCAGTTCCTTGCGACGTTCCGCCCGGGCTGGAAGCAGATTGATATGAATCATCAGCGTAAAGCCTCATCTTTGCGCAGCGCCAGTCCGGTGGCGACCGCAGCTATCGGGGCAATGGTTTTGATATACTCAAGATCGAACTGTTTTTCGGGAATGATAATATTTTTGAATGGATTGATAATTTCAGTTTCAATACCGGTATTCTTTGAGATCAGATTGACTATGCCCGGGGTCTTAGCCCCGCCGCCGCTGAGAATTATTTTTTCGACCCGGCCTTCAGTCATGGCTGAGTTGTGAAAGAAATCAATAGCTTTGCCGATCTCATTGACTAGAGAGAAGGCCGCTTCGTTGATTGCCCCAAGTGCGGTAGGTCCGTCGGTTTTACTGCTGTCGCCGCATCCCATCTTGAGAAGTTCAGCATTTTCATAGTTTAAAGATAATCTTTTTTGCAACTGTTCGGTGATCAGGCGACTGCCGGAAGTAATGTTGCGGGAAAAACAGGTGACCCCGTCATCGAGGATGGAGATACAGGTCAGATTGGCGCCTATATCAATCAGGGCGACAATTTTGCTGGTGTCCCCTTCGTAGTTGTATTCGTAAGAGTTTTCCAGGGCGAAGGTATCTACATCAACCACAACTGGAACAAAACCAGCTTCTTCGACCAGAAGAAGATAGTCATTTATAGTATCTTTTTTAACCGCCACCAAGATGACATCCATATTTTCCGGATTTATGCGGTTCGTTCCCAGGATCTGAAAGTCGAGGTTAACGTCGTTGATGTCGTAGGGGATGTGCTGGGTGGCTTCCTGGTGGATGGTCTCTTCAATGGTGTTCTCATCCATCAGCGGGAGGGTGATTTTTTTGACAATAACTGAATGGCCGGAGATAGAGGTGCAGATCCTTTTCTTTTTTACTTTGAGGTTTGCGGCAAGATTGACCAGGGCGCTGACGATGGCAGCCGTATCCATAATGGTGCCGTCAACGATAGCGTCAGGCGGCAGCGCGGCCATGCCAAAATTGTTGAGAGTGAAAACGCTTCCCGAACCTTTGAGTTCGACCATTTTCACATAGCCGGAGCCGATATTGAGGCCAAGCAGAGTTTTGTCCTTGCGAAATAACATATTTGATTAATTTCAAGAGGTTAATTACCTGATAGTAATCTTTGCGCAAACCTTTGTAAAGTTATATACGTCAGGCTATTTGAACGGTAATGTTATTAAGCTTTTTCTTGCATTTTAAGTGCCATGTTGTCGAAGCGGCTGCGTTTATTTAAGGGTGGCCAGCTTTCGACGGGCTATTTCTGCCTGATCGCTTTCCGGGTAGTTGGCAATCACTTTTTCAAGAATCAATTTTCCATCCGTCGGATCACCAAGTTGAATGAAGGAAAACCCCTGCTTCAATAATGCGCTCGGGGCCTTGGGGTGATCCGGGTGCTTGGCTATAATGTCATCGTACTTAATTATCGCTTCGGCGTAATCCTTGGCTTTGTAGAAACATTCACCAATCCAGAACTGCGCGTTGACAGCATAACTGCCGTCGGGAAATGAAGCTATGAAATTATTGAATTTTTCTTTTGCAGTCTGGTCATTGCCGCGTTTTAATTCGGCAAGAGCATCATCGTAAAGGGCTTTTTCTCGCGCTCCGGGTGCCTGCGGCTGGAGCGGCGTTGGCGGGGCAGGCGTGGTTAGTGGTGATGACGATGTTGGCTGTACTGCATTGTCTGCCTGAGGCTGAGCCCCCTTTTCCAGCTTTTGCAGGCGCTCTTCGAGGCGGGTAATTACCTTTTCTAACTCAAGTTTGTCAGCAGTAGGAATCTCTTCCGGGCGGGTTATGCTGTCTTCTACGGCTTCGCTCAAAAGTTTGAGTTCTCTTTCGAGATTGTCAAGGCGGATATTGGTGTCTGCGACCAGCTTTTGCTGGGCGTTTGCGTTCTCCCGGGTCAGGGCCGCCTGCTGTTGTTCCAGGCTCTCCAGGCGTTGGGAGATGATCTGCTGTTCCTGCAGCTGGCCGCTGCCGCTGATGCATCCCGAACCTGCTGCCAGTCCTATAACGGTCAGCGTAACGGCAAACCAGTTGTGTTTTTCCATTATAGTCAACCATTATCCGCGAGAGCGGAGCGATGCAGTTATAAATTATATGAAACTTTTTACAGCTGTGCTGGTAAGGTAAGAGGGAGACAGTGGTACGATGAAAAAATGTATCACTGTCTCCCTGCAACTTTTTGATTGTCGGGAGTTACAATTATGAGCTTTAATTCCTGGCTATTTCCCGGTGATTGTAAAATCGTCACGCCGATTTTTGCTCCAGCAGCCTTCGTTTGCTTCGCTGCATGAAGGTTTCTCTTCGCCGTAACTCATCGTCGCCATTCTATCAGGTGAAATTCCTAAATAAACTAGATAGGTCTTCGCGCTTGTCGCCCGATTTTCCCCCAGGGCCAGGTTGTATTCGTTGGAACCGCGTTCGTCACAGTTGCCGTCAATCCGAATGTCTACGGATGGGTTGTTTTTCAGCCATTGGGCCAGTTCACTCAAGGTGTCACGAGCGTCGCTGCGTAATTCTGATTTGTCAAAATCAAAATAGATAGGATAGATTCTGTCGCCGATATCGACCACGCGATTGCCCACTTTGATCACGCTGCTGCTGACCATTGCCGGTTTGACGATTTCCGAGGTTGAAGAAATTGCCGCCGGTGTAACCATAGCTTCGGGCTGGGAAATTTTTTCCTCTTCAATATCACCGGGTTTGCAGGTACAGCTGGTAAATGTAAACATCAAACTTGCTGCCAGGATTAATGCCAGAATAACTTTTGCCGCTTTCATTAGAGAGACTCCTTTTTGATTGCTGAGTTGGTTGTTTTTGATAAATTTGAAAACTGCAACACCTATGTTGTCTAGGATTGTAGGACTCCTTTATTTGCTCGATTTACAGGTTTTTTTGAAAGTGGTTGCTCAGTTTAAAATAATTTAATGTATTCTAATCTGGTTTCATATCTTCTTTAGCGCAAAAAATCAAGCTATTAACAGATATTTATGAACTTTCTCAGGATTAAAAAGAGGGTTTGTTATTCTGCCATATTCTCCAGCTCTCTTCAATAGGGATAGTCAACGATTACCGGACCAGTCCGGATTCTTCTTGTCGAGAGCGTCATAGGTCAGTTGTTTGAGATTGCGTCCTTTGTCATCCATAACCATAAGTTGCTGAATGTCTTTAACTTTTTTTGTAAAAAGGATATGGCGCCCGTTTGGCGACCAGCAAGGGACTTCACAATCATTCTGCGCATAGGTCAGTTGACGCAGGTTTGTGCCGTCAGGCTTTATTGTGCAGATCTGGAAAACTCCATCAATTTTTGAAGTGAAGACAAGTGTATCGTTGTGGGCTGACCAGTCCGGGTTTGCGTTATAGTTTTCTCTGGTCGTAAGCCGGCGCCAGCGACCTCCCTGGGATGTGGTGATATAAATTTGCGGGGTACCGTTGCGGTCGGAGACGAAAGCTATTTCATGGTTATCCGGGGACCAGCAGGGCGAAGCCTGATTGGCGTTGCTGTCGGTCAGGCGCAGCAGCGGTGCGCCGGTTGCCGCCTTTATGATTGCGATCTCGCTATGGTTGTCATAGCGCTGCATGAGGGTCAGGTGAAGGTCGTCAGCCGACCAGGCGGCAGCGGCATTAAGGCCCGGCCGTTTGGTCAGACAGGTCTCTTTGCCTTTCACAAAGTCGATCAGGTAGAGATCGGGATTGTCGTTCCGGTACGAGGTGTAGACCAGTTTATTGGTGTCGTGCGACCACGCCGGTGAAATGTTGATTGAGCGATTGCGGGTGATTTGAACGCGCTCATGCCCGTCATAGTCACAACTGTAGAGCTCCTGTGCCGTTTCGTTTTTCAGGCGGCCGCAGAAGGCTATTTTGGAGGTGAACTCTCCCGGCATGCCGGTGACGCTTTCGACCACCTGATTGGCAAATGTATGGAACAGCAGGCGGATGTTTTTACCCCGTCCCCGATAGCGTTTGCCGACGATCATCTTGCCGGCCAGCGTGTCGTAGAGACGGCATTCAATCACAAGTTTGTCACCGCTCAGGGAGTAGCCCGCCTTGATCAGCAATTCGGCCCCGATCAAAGACCAGTTTTTAAAGTCGAAATTTTCCTTGCCGAGAGCGCAGGCTTCGGGTTTTTCAAGATAGCTTGTCTGGTCGTCGAGGAGTTCAAAGAAGGTGGAAAATTCAAGGTCATCAAGCAGAATCTTGCGTCCGATAAGGGCACACTCTTCGTCAGTCGGGCATCCGCACAGGGGTTGTAAGGGGGCGATGGCCATGGGGATGCGCCGAATATTGGGGGAGTCGAGCTCCAGGTAGATGCGGGCTTCACTCCGGCGGGCAGATCCGTTGATGCCGCATAAAAGGCAAAGTAGCAGGATTAAGGTTGCAGCGGTTAATTTGCCGGCTGATTTTTTATTTTTTTTCATGGTTGGGGTCATGGTCTGAGGCCTTCTCTTTTTCTTATTACTGTTTCTGTTTCGCAGCCTGATGTTTACTTTTTTAAATCATTGGGGTCAAAGGTTATGACAAACTCTTCCCGGGAAAGATCAAGTTCCGTCGGAAAGGGTGGAAAAGGGCAGGCGTTGATGACGGCCTGACGCATGGCATTATCAAAAATCGGGTTACCCGAAAGTTTCTCTTCTTGTTGTTTGAGGAGTTTGCCGGATGCGTCAATGGTCAGGCTGACAATCGAGACCAGGCCGCTGTTGAGCAGATGTTCCGGCAGGTGCCAGTTGCGCATCAGCCATGCTTTAAGCTGCATCTGATAGGTCTGGGTCAGGCTTGCCTGCCGGGCTTGAGCCGCGGGAGATAACTCCTGGTGGAGGCGCTGGCGAATTTCATTAAGTTTTTCGGCTTCCCGCTGCTGTTCCAGCCTTGCTTTGATTTCGTCAAGTTTTTCTTGAATGGGCGGCGCTTTTTTTACCGGAACACTCGGCCGCCGAGCCAGGGGAGACTCCTTGGGTGTAATTTTCGGCTTTTGCAAGGCCGCTGGTTTCTTCCGTATCTTGGTTTTTATTTTCTCTTTAAATTCCGGTTTGTCAGGAATTTTATCCGGTTTTGCCGGCGGCTGCGGTGACGTCTGCGGAGCGACCAGATGGACTTCCATAAGGGCGCCTGGAGTAATCTTTGGTCGACTGATAAACATTGAGGGGGGGAGCAGAATAATCATGTGCAGGGCCAGCGACAGACATAAGGCCAGAGGCCAGGCTCTCTCACTGTTGATAAGGCGGAGGGCGGGAAAGTCTGGTAGCGGAAATCCTGGTTTGCTAATCATGGCAAAGAGCGGAAATTTCAGTCCGCAAAAACGGTAGCCACGGCGTAAGCTGCAATTCCTTCCCTGCGGCCGGTAAAGCCGAGGCCTTCGCTGGTTGTTGCTTTGATATTAAGCTGGCAGGGTGAGCCGATGACCTGCTGCAGCTTTACAAGCATGGCAGGAATATGGGGGGTAAGCTTCGGTTGCTCGGCCACAACCGTAATGTCGGCAGCTTCCAGATTAAAGCCTCTCTCTCTGACAATTTTCAGTGTCTGTTCAAGAAAATAGAGACTGCTCAGGTTTTTAAAAGCGGGATCGTGATCAGGAAAGTGCCGGCCGATATCTCCAGCCCCGACCGCTCCGAGCAGAGCATCGACAAAAGCGTGAATCAGGACATCGGCATCGGAATGTCCGGCAAGGCCGGTATGTCCTGTAATTTCAACGCCTCCCAGAATCAGTTTCCGGTCTGCGGCAAAGGCATGAACATCATAGCCGAAACCGGTCGCCTGTCGTGGTTTGAATACTTTTTGCGATTGCATTCGGTTGCGCAGCAGTGATTCAGCCTGTTGCAATTCATGCGGGAAGGTTACTTTGAGATTAGTGGGCTCACCTGTGACATTGTAAATGATAACTTCTTTGCGAATGTCCTTAGGTAGATTTTCAATCAGAGAACTTTCATCGGTTATTCCGATCTTCGGATGCTGCTGCCAGTAGTCGAGAGCCTGGCGCAGCAGACCGTAGGGTATTCCCTGGGGGGTCTGGGCGAGGCCGAGCTCTTCTCGGGGAATGGTCTCGCTGATAATGGCGCCGACAATTTTTTTTACCGTAGCGGTCGGGGTAGTGGTGGGAATGGCAATCTGCCGGGCACCGACCTGTTCGGCAACGTTGACAATCAGCTCGCTGGTGAGCAGGGGGCGAACCCCATCATGAACCAGCACCGGATCTGCTGCAGCAATTTCCGGAAAAGCGGTCGCCAGTGCGGCGACCCCGTTACATACCGACGCTGTGCGACTTTCGCCGCCGGCTACAACCTTGACGACTTTGTCGAAACCTGCGGATGTCCGCTGCATCTCGAGCCGGGCTTGTGGGTCGTCTTTGGGGCCGACAAGGATAATGCCGGCAATGGCCGGGCACTCCTGAAAGGTCTGTACGCTCCAGAGAAAGAGCGGTTGGCCGCCAAGTTCGAGAAATTGTTTGGCTTTAGGTCCCGGGCAGCGGCTGCCGCTGCCCGCCGCGACAATAATTGCGTAGGCAAAACCCGGGCCATTTTTACGCTCCATTTTGACGTCTCGCAAAAATCATGCGGCCGGCGGTCGTCTGCAGGACGCTGGTTACGGTTACCTTGGCGGCTTCACCCAGCAGACTGAGGCCCTGATCGATCACCACCATGGTACCGTCATCAAGATAGGCGACCCCTTGCATTGCTTCCTTGCCCTCTTTGGAGACCATGACATCAAGCGTCTCTCCCGGCAGAACCAGCGGCTTCATGGCTTCGGCCAGCTGATTAAGATTTAAAACCCCGACCCCTTGAATGTCCGCGACTTTATTGAGATTGAAGTCGTTGGTCAAAATCTGAGCATCTCGCTTTTTAGCCAGAGCGACAAGCTTGGCATCGACCTCTTTGATCCGGGGAAAGTCTTCGTCGGTGATGATGATCTGCACCTTGGCCTGATTCTGAATGCGCTTGAGGATGTCAAGCCCGCGCCGTCCTCGGACCCTTTTCAGGGAGTCGGCGGAGTCGGAGATGAGTTGCAGTTCGTGCAGCACAAATTGCGGAATAATCAGGGTGCCTTCAATGAAACCGGTCTCACAGACGTCGGCAATCCGCCCGTCTATAATGACCGAGGTGTCGACGATCTTTTCCTGCTCAGCCCGTTTCTTGGTGATCAGCGCCCGGATAAGATCGAACTCATCCCCTTTTTTCAGGCCGACTTCCAGGGCGACATAGGCCAGAAGGGAGTAAACCAGCAGATAGAGTGTGAAGTTGGTCCTGGGATTGTCAAAGAGGTCGACAAAGGGGGCCCCGCGCAGCAAAAGGTTAGCTATGAAAAGGCCGACAACCATACCTGTGAAGCCACCCAGCAGGGTGCGCAGGGGGATTTTTTTGAGGCGGCTTATCAGGTAAAACAGGTAGATGACAAGGGCCCCGGAGATGAAAAAGGCAACGCAGGCGTAATCAACGCGATTAAACTGGGCTTTGGCAATCTGGAAGGAGAGCAGGGCCGCTGCCAGGGTAAAGAATGCACGTATGAGGAGCAATGATTATTCCGTTACAAAGATGTGAGGGTTTTAGTCAGGAGTCGCTCTGCTGATCAGTAAAAAGTTCCTGGATCTCTTTTTCAACATCGCTCTCCTGCAGGGCCCGGGCCAGAGCCAGTTCGGAGACAATCAGATGCTTGGCGGTTTCCATCATTTTCCGTTCGCCAAAGGAGAGCTCTTTGTTGACGCTGATCAGGTTGAGGTCACGGAAGACCTCGGCAACTTCGAAGAGTGAGCCGCGTTTGATTTTGTCGTGAAACTGTTTGTAGCGTTTATTCCAGGTCTGGTGTGAAAGCTTGACACGGCGGCGCTTCAGCGTCGTATAGACCTTCTTGATCTCATCCTGGTTGACAAGCTGGCGTAAGCCGACGTTGGCCGTGTTGTTCTTGGGGATCATGATTGTGATATTGCTATCAAGGATCACCATAATATAGAAATTCTGAATTTCGTCGCAGACTTCACGTTGTTCTATGGCCTTGATCTCGCCAACGCCATGTCCGGGATATACCGCAAGATCCCCAATATTAAAGACGTTGTTTATCCGTTTTTCCATGGTGAGTCAAATTCCATTGGTCTGTCGTTCTTGGGCTTAAAAAAGAAGGTGTCGCGGTTTTGTCCTGATAAGAGTACTTGTTTGCGGACCGTAAAGGCTCCTTGGCTTGCGGGGCTCGCTCCCGCATTAGAGATTATTTTTCTTGGCAAAGACGATGCCGGCATGATATGGCCGGGCAGTTGAAAATCAGTATCACTTGAAATTTGAGTGGTATTTCTGAAAAAAATGCATTTTGTCAGGCAGGCTCTGTTCTCAAATTGCTGGACGATGCAATATAACACATCACTTGCTTTTATTCAACTATCTAATTTTTAGGGCCTTGCGGATTGTTTTCTGTCTGAAACACCGGAAAACGTTCTGTTGTGTACACCCAAGGTGGGGCACTGCCCGCGTCAGCTGTTTCTGTAAATTTTACATGTCGGTGTTTTCTGTTGGGTCTTGAGTTTTTGTCGGTTCTTATTGCGCTGGTTACGGGGTTGATTTTCGGCAGTTTTTTTAATGTCTGCATCTATCGTATACCTCGGCAGATGTCGGTCGTCTCGCCCCCGTCCCATTGTCCCGTCTGCGGACACAGGCTTCCATTCTGGCTCAATATCCCCTTGCTGACCTATCTTTTTTTGCGGGGCCGCTGTTATTTTTGCCGTCAGCCTGTCGCTTTGCGATATCCTCTGGTGGAGGCCTTGACCGGCCTGCTTTTCGGGGCCGCTGTCTGCCGTTTTGGTCTTTCTCCCGCTTTAATCGGCGCGTTACTTTTGATTTCTCTGTTGATTCCGATCACGTTCATTGACCTTGAACATCAGATTATTCCAGATCGTTTCAGTCTTACCGGGATTGTTTTAGGTCTGGCCGGGGCCTGGTGGTGGGGGCCGATGCCGTGGTGGGAGTCGGGGCTCGGCGCGTTTCTGGGTTGGTTTTCGCTGTGGCTGGTGGCCTCGGTTTATTACTATGCGACCGGTCGGGAAGGTATGGGCGGGGGCGATCTTAAGCTGCTGGCCATGCTCGGCGCGTTTCTGGGTTACAAGGCGCTGCTGCCGATAATACTTCTCAGTTCGTTAAGTGGCGCCGTGATCGGTCTGGGGCTGATATTCTGGCAGGGCAAGGATGGCAGATTCGCCATTGCCTTCGGGCCTTTTCTGGCTGCCGGCGGCCTGCTTTATCTGTTTTACGGGCCGCAGCTGATTGCCCTCTACTGGCGCTTGCTGCTGCCGTCATAGCCGGTTGCGACCAGATAGATTTCAGCCGAAGTCCTGCGGCTGGATTTAGGTTTGGCCAGGGTGACCTGGCTGAAACAGCTTTTGAGCTGGAGTTGAAATGATTTAAGCTCATCGCCCTGAAAAACCTTGCAGATAAAGAAACCGCCAGGGGCCAGACGCTCTTTGACGAGGAGGAGAGCTTTTTCCAGGATGGCAATCGAGTTGGCCTGATCGGTCGCTTTGATGCCGGTCAGGTTCGGTGCCAGATCGGAGACCGCGCCGTCAAGAGGAGGAGGCAGCAGGGCATCTATGCGGTCGCCGGTGGTCGGGTCGAGAATGTCGGCAATCAGGGTTTTGCAGGGGGGCGAGGGGAGTTGGGCGATGGCCAGCAGATCAAGGCCGAGAACGATGCCGGAAACGCCCACCCGTTGAGCGATATATTCCATCCAGCCACCGGGAGCGGCTCCTAACTCAAGGATTTTCTGACCTTTTTTGAAGACCTTGAAACGCTGGTCAAGTTCTTCTATTTTATAGGCGGCCCGCGATCGTTTACCTTCGCGTTTGGCCTGTTGATAGTAGCTGTCTTTACGATTGAATGCCATGCTTTATCCGGTCGTCTGCTTTGGTTGTCAGAAAAATTTAAACAGAGCTGGCTCTTGCGGGTTCAGGTAAGGTAATTATAGTTGAGGCCAGCTGTAACTTATATCTTGATTTATTAAAAGGAAAATCTTTTGCTGAGAAAACAAACGGATCAGATTTTGGAGCAGTTAACGCTTCGTCTGCCGGAACTTCTTAATGAAGCCACGGGGATCGGGGAAGAGCTGGCTTTGCGGCTGGGGGGAGTGGACGGGTCTGCAATTTTTCCCCTTCTCTCTTTGACCAATCGGGTCAGACGGCAGCATTGCGGTAAAAAAATAGCGCTCTGTGCGATTACCAACGCCAAATCGGGGCGCTGTCCGGAAGATTGTGCCTTCTGCGCTCAGTCGATATCCTACGATACCGGGGTCGAGACTTTCCCGCTGATTGGCGTTGCGGAACTTATGGAGCGGGCGCGGGCTGCCGCCGCCTGCGGCGTACACAATTTTTCGATAGTGACCAGTGGCACGGCGCTGGATTGTCCTGAAGAACAGGCCGAAATCAGAAAGATGGTGCAGGAGATCGGCAGCCTGGAGATCGGGCCATGCGCTTCGCTGGGTTTTCTTGATCAGTCTGCGGCGCTGGCATATCGGAAAGCCGGCCTGCGTCATTACCATCACAATCTTGAAACCGCGCGAAGTTTTTTTCCGCAAATCTGTACTTCCCATGCGTATGAGAGAGCGGTGGCCACCGTTAAAACCGCTAAAGATGCCGGTCTTTACGTCTGCAGCGGCGGGATAATGGGGCTCGGTGAAAGCTGGGCTCAGCGGGTAGAACTGGCCCTGACCCTGCGGGAACTTCAGGTTGATTCCATCCCGCTTAACTTTCTGCAGCCGGTACCGGGTACCCCTCTGGCCGACGCCGCCGGTTTGAACCCGTTGCAGGCGTTACTGACGATTGCCATGTTTCGTCTGGTTTGTCCGGCTTGTGACATTCGCATCTGCGGCGGGCGGCAGCGTACTTTCGGGGATTTTCAGGGCTTGCTTTTTGCGGCCGGCGCCAACGGCCTGATGGTCGGCAATTATCTGACTACCAGTGGGCGTCAGTGGCAGGATGACCGGCGGCTGCTTGCCGACTGGGCTTTTTTTGATAAGGATGCAGGCGCATGAGCGGCAGTGACGTGCATAAATCACTGCCGGCTGCGCTGGCGGCCGAACTGGTCGCTTTGGCAGATGTCGGTCAGCTGCGTTTTTTACGTACTGTTTCCGGTGCGCAACAGGCGCATACGACCCTTGATGGACGTCCGGTTCTGTTGCTTTGTTCCAATAATTATCTTGGTTTAGCCAATCATCCCCGGCTTCTGGCCGGAGCCCGGGCGGCAGTCGATCAATATGGTTGCTCGGCCGGGGCTTCTCGTCTGATCTCCGGCACCATGCGTCTGCATGAGGAGTTGGAGGAGGCTCTGGCCGCCTTCAAGAAAACGCCGAAAGCGCTGGTTTTTAACAGCGGTTATGTCGCCAATCTGGCCCTTCTGACGACGCTGGTCGGGGATGGTGATGTGATCTACAGTGATGCTCTTAACCATGCCAGCATTGTTGATGGCTGTCGTCTGAGCCGGGCCCGCCTGCAGATCTATCGTCATGCCGAGGTTGACCATCTGGCGCAATTGCTTGAAAATACAGCGGCATCCTTCCGGCGGCGGCTGATTGTGACCGACAGTGTCTTTAGTATGGATGGTGATCTTGCCCCTTTGCCGGAGATAGCAGCTCTGGCCCGTCGTTATGATGCGGCTCTGATGGTTGACGATGCTCATGCAACCGGCGTTCTCGGACTTTGTGGTCGGGGGTCGGGAGAATATTTCTGTCTTGATTATAAAGATATTGATCTGCAGATGGGAACCTTGGGGAAGGCCCTCGGCAGCTGCGGTGCCTATGTTGCAGGCGATGCGCGTTTTATCAACTATTTAATCAATAAAGCGCGCAGCTTCATCTATACGACGGCTCTGCCGCCGGCGGCTCTGGGGGCCTCACTGGCGGCGGTGCAGCTACTGGTCGAAAAACCGGAAATGGTGTTGCGCCTGAGAGCTTTAGCTGACTATTTTCGGCAGGGCCTCAGGCATCTTGAGATAGCGGTAAATGATGATCCGACCCCGATTGTTCCGGTGCGGGTCGGTGATCCGCAGAGAACCATGGCCCTGAGCGCCTGGTTTCTCGAACGCGGGGTTTTCATTCAGGGGATTCGTCCGCCGACGGTGCCCTCGGGGCAATCCCTGCTCCGGGTAACCCTCAGTGCCGACCTGACTTTTTCCGATCTGGATCAGGTGCTTGCACTCTTTGCCGAGCGACGTCGTGAATTTAAGTCCTGAGGCGAAAAGATATTTAAAAATAGCTTGACAAAGAGAGCCCCTTATATTAGAAGTCTGCCCTTCAATTTTACCGCCCTGTCAGGCAGGGTTCAAGTGCTTAAGTATGATGCTGATTTCGGCTGTTGTCACGGCCGAATGTTTTTTTGGAGAGATTATAATGAAGACCTATGTGGCAAAGCCTGGACAGTTTGAACAAAAATGGCATCTGATTGATGCCCGGGGTCAGGCTCTTGGGCGTCTGGCGAGCGAGGTCGCCAGGATTTTACGGGGTAAGGATAAAGCTATTTTTACCCCGCATGTCGATACCGGAGATTATGTTGTGATCGTCAATGCGGCCAATGTCCGCTTGACCGGCAATAAGCTCAATGCTAAAACCTATTATCACTATACCGGCTACCCCGGCGGGATTAAAGCGATCACCGCAGCGGAGTTGATTGAAAAAAATCCGACGGAACTTATCAATACTGCAGTCAAGGGTATGTTGCCGAAGAATAAGCTGGGGCGTCAATTGCTGCTGAAATTGAAGATCTATGCCGGGCCGGAGCATGCCCATCAGGCGCAGCAGCCGGCTCCCCGAAAGATTTAATCAGGAAGATTTAACACGGCCTCAGCCAAGGCTTCTGCGCCGGACGTTGACTTTTTTCAGTGACAAAATAATTTTAAAAGCAGTTATTAATTTTTAGGGTTTTGATATGACAGCGACAAGGTTTTACGCGACGGGCAAGAGAAAAGCGGCGATTGCTAAAGTCTGGCTCCGTGAAGGCAGTGGTGATATAAGGGTGAACGGGCGTACGGTTGAGGACTATTTTACGATGGATACAGCCCGCGAGATGGTTTTTCAGCCGCTTGCCGTGACCGACAGCGGTAGCAAGTTTGATCTTATGATAAAGGTTTCGGGCGGTGGTATAGCCGGACAGGCCGGTGCGGTAAAACATGGCATCAGCAAAGCTCTGCTTGAATTTGATGCCGATCTACGCGGTCAGCTGAAGAAAGCGGGTTACCTAACCCGTGATGCGCGAATTAAGGAGCGCAAAAAATACGGCCAGCGTGGTGCTCGGGCTCGTTTCCAGTTCTCAAAACGTTAATCGATTCTGGAGAGAGACAAAAACAACACCCCGGGGAGGCCGCAAAATGGCCTCCCCTTTTTTTGTTTGGAGAGGAGGAAAAATTTATGAAGACCAAAGTCGCGATTATTGGAGCAAGTGGTTATACTGGAATGGAGCTTATGCGGATTCTGGCCGGACATCCGCATGTCGAGCTGACGGCGGTGACTTCGCGTCAGCACGTCGGTGTGCCGGTGGCCGAACTTTTTCCCTCCCTGCGCCAAGTCGTCGAACTCTCCTTTATGGATAATCAGGTTGCGGAAATTGCCGGCCTGGCTGATCTGGTGTTCACGGCTCTGCCGCATAAGGCGGCGATTGAGGTGGTTGCCGAGCTTCATGCGGCGGGTAAAAGAGTGATCGATTTGAGCGCCGATTATCGTTTCAGTGATCGTGCGCTGTACGAAAGCTGGTACCAGCCGCATACGGCTCCGGAACTGCTGGCTCAGGCTGTGTATGGTTTGCCCGAACTTTTTCGTGCCGAGATTCCCCGGGCCCGGGTGGTCGGTAACCCCGGCTGTTATCCGACCAGTGTGATCCTGCCGTTGGCGCCGATTCTTGTTTCTGGTCTTGTCGCTCCGGAGTCCACAATTGTCGTTGATGCCAAATCCGGCACCAGCGGGGCAGGTCGCGGTCTCAGTCTCGGGTCGCTCTATTGTGAGGTCAATGAAAACTTCAAGCCTTATAAGGTCGGCAACCACCGGCATCAGCCTGAAATGGTGGAACAGCTTGAGCGGGCCTCGGGCCTGACGCCGCAGTTACTGTTTGTGCCCCATCTTCTGCCGGTGAGCCGGGGTATTCTCTCTTCAATCTATGTGCCGCTGGCGCGTTCCGTTACCGGGGCGGAGATTGAAGCCGCTCTGGCCCGGGCTTATGGGGAGGAGACGTTTGTGCGTCTGCTGCCGGCCGGGACACTGCCGACGCTTAACGCGGTGCGGGGCAGCAATTATTGTGATATCGGCTATGTTCTGGCCGCCGAACAGCGCAGTCTGATCCTTTTTTCGGCAATTGACAATCTGGTCAAGGGAGCCGCGGGTCAGGCGGTACAGAATATGAATCTGATGCTGGGTCTGCCGGAGACGGCGGGCCTGCTGAGTGTTGCCCTGGCTCCATAACCGTCGTCAACACTCTCTGCAGACTGATCGTCCAGAGGTTGACAGCCTGAAGTTGAGCATGTATGGTGACACATGTTGTGTGGCATGATAAGGAGGTACTGATGAGAAAGCTGAGCGGGGCCCAGATACTTCTTGAAGTTTTACAGGAACAGGGGGTCGAGGTGATTTTCGGTTATCCCGGCGGGGCCGTGATTAATCTTTATGACCACCTGCCGGACTATTCATGCCGGCATATTCTTGTGCGTCATGAACAGGCTGCAGTGCATGCCGCCGATGGTTACGCGCGGGCCACCGGCAAAACCGGCGTTGCTCTGGTGACTTCCGGTCCCGGGGCGACCAATACGGTAACCGGGCTGGCGACCGCCAATATGGATTCGATTCCCTTGGTGGTTTTTACGGGGCAGGTGCCGACGCCGTTGATTGGTAATGATGCTTTTCAGGAGGCCGATATTGTCGGGATTACGCGGCCCTGTACCAAACATAATTATCTGGTTAAAAAGATCGAGGATCTGGAGCGGATTGTTAATGAAGCTTTTCATATTGCCGGCAGCGGCCGGCCGGGACCGGTTTTAATTGATCTGCCGAAGGATATTATTGCGGGCCAGTGGGTCAAGAAAAAATCGGTGCAGCCCTTGCTTAAAGGTTATAATCCCACCTATGCGGGGCATGCGGGACAGATTCAGCGGGCCATGCAGGTGCTCTTTAAAGCCCGGCGTCCGCTTTTTTATGTCGGCGGCGGGGTTATTCTGGCCAATGCCGCCAGTGAGCTGACGGAGCTGGCCTGTCGTCTGAATATGCCGGTAACCACAACCCTGATGGGCCTTGGCGCGTTTCCGGAAGATGATTATCTCTCGCTGGGCATGCTGGGCATGCATGGTACCTATCGGGCTAATATGGCGGTTACCGGGAGTGATGTGCTGGTGGCCTTCGGGGCTCGTTTTGACGATCGGGTAACCGGCCGCATCGATAAATTTGCGCCGGATGCCAAGGTTATTCATGTCGATATTGATCCCACTTCGATCAGTAAAAATGTGACGGTCGATATACCGATTGTCGGTGATCTCTCAGATGTGCTGCGAAAGATGCTGGCGGTGGTCAAAAGCTCGCCGGAAGCTGCCGAACTCTGCGCCGCCGGTCATGATGAGTGGCTTAAAAAGATAGCCAACTGGCGGGATCAGCATCGGCTCTCTTATGAGCAGGATGATGTCATTAAACCCCAGTTTGTAGTCGAAAAAATCAGCCAGCTGACGCGCGGTCAGGATCCGATCATCAGTACCGAGGTCGGCCAGAACCAGATGTGGGCGGCTCAGTTTTTCACTTTTACCAGACCTCGCACCTGGCTGACCTCCGGTGGGCTCGGAACCATGGGCTACGGTTTGCCGGCGGCCATGGGAGCCCAGGTCGCGTTCCCCGGTCGTCTGGTGATCGATATTGCCGGTGACGGCAGTATTCAGATGAACAGCCAGGAACTGGCGACCGTAGTCCAGTACAATCTGCCGGTCAAGGTGATTATACTTAATAACGGTTATCTCGGGATGGTCCGGCAATGGCAGGAGCTTTTCTTTGCCAAGCATTACTCCTCTACGCAGATGAATCATGCTCCCGATTTCGTGAAACTGGCGGAAGCTTACGGTGCTCTAGGTCTCAGAGCCCGAACTCCGGCAGAAGTTGAGCCCGTTCTCCTGCAGGCTTTTTCCCACCCGGGACCGGTGGTGGTTGATGTTGTGGTGGCGGCCGAAGAAAATGTTTATCCGATGGTGCCCGCCGGTGAGGCGATCTCCAACATGCTGCTGGTTTAGGAGGGGCTTCGATGAAACATGTTATCAATGTTCTGGTTGAGAATGAATTCGGTGTCCTCTCCCGTATAGCTTCTCTTTTCAGTGGGCGAGGTTTTAATATCGAAAGCCTGACTGTGGCGGAAACTGAAGATTCAAGTGTCTCCAGCATGACGATTGTGACTGAGGGCGCCGATCATATTATTGAGCAGATCACAAAACAGCTCAATAAGCTGATCAATGTGATCAAGGTGGTCGAACTGAGCGAAGCGGTACAGATGGCGCGGGAGATGGTATTGCTTAAATTTTCTATAAATGGCGGTCCTAAAAGAGTTGAACTGTTAAGTCTGATTGAAATTTACCAGGGCCGGGTTTTAGAACTGGGGCCCCGTTCTCTGATTGTGGAAATGACCGGCGAACGAGCCAAGATCGAAGCGGCGTTAGAGGTTTTGGGACCCTTTGGGATTAAGGAAATGTCGCGGACGGGGTTGGTGGCCCTGGCCCGCGAATGCGGCAAGTGATAATAGCTTATCGGAAAGATATTAACTTTTAAAGGGTGAGGTGAAAATATGCAGCTCTATTATGAAAAAGATGCAGATCTGTCGATATTAAAAGGAAAAAGAATTGCGATCATCGGCTATGGCAGTCAGGGACATGCTCATGCCCATAATCTGCAGGAGAGCGGTTTTGACGTGGTCGTCGGTTTACGTCCCGGAGGTTCTTCGTGGCGGAAGGCTGAAAGCGGGGGCCTGCCCCTGTTGCCGACGGCCGAGGCCGTGCGTCAGGCTCAGGTCATTATGATTCTGGTTCCTGATGAGCTGCAGGCGGCTCTTTATCGGGAGGAGATCGCACCCAATCTCAAAGATGGCGACTATCTGGCCTTTGCCCACGGCTTCAATATTCATTATGGTCAGATTGTGCCGCCGGCCGGGGTTAATGTTTTTATGGCCGCTCCGAAAGGGCCGGGTCATCTGGTGCGGCACGAATATACCAAGGGAATGGGCGTGCCGACCCTGATTGCCGTTCATCAGGATCCCGCTGCGGATACCCGTAAGCTGGCCCTGGCCTATGCCTGCGGCATCGGCGGCGGTCGGGCCGGGGTTATTGAAACCAGTTTCCGGGAGGAGACCGAGACCGATCTTTTCGGCGAGCAGGCGGTCCTCTGCGGCGGCGTTACCGAATTGATTCAGGCGGGTTTTGAAACCCTGGTCGATGCCGGCTATGCCCCGGAGATGGCCTATTTTGAATGTCTGCATGAGCTTAAACTGATTGTCGATCTGATTTACGAAGGCGGTATCAGCAATATGCGCTATTCGATCAGCAACACGGCTCAGTACGGTGATCTGACCCGCGGGCCGCGCGTGATCAATGAAGAGAGTCGTCAAGCGATGGCCGAGATTCTGGAAGAGATTCAGGATGGGAGCTTTGCCCGCGAATGGATTCTTGAAAATCAGGCTAACCGGCCGGTTTTTAATGCTCTGACCCGTCGCGGCGAGGAACATGAAATTGAGCAGGTCGGCGAAAAACTGCGCTCCATGATGAGCTGGATCAGTAAGTCCAAGCTGGTTGATAAAAATAAAAATTAGGAGAGATATTGTGAAACTGAGTAATCTGCCGCTACTGAACAGGGTGCATCCCGAGGGGCATCGCTGGGTTCTGGGACTCAGCCTGGCTGCCGTTATCTTTTTTCTTCTGGGCTGGGGCTGGCTGTGGAAGCTCTGCCTGCTGCTGGCGATTTTCACCGGCTCTTTTTTTCGGGATCCGGTACGGTATCCTCCCTTTCGCGAGGGTACTATTGTTTCTCCGGCCGATGGTCGCATCCTGTCGGTGACCCAGGTCGAGGGCCCGCTCCATTCGGGTATGAATGAAAGTACTAAAGTCAGTATTTTCATGTCGGTTTTTAATGTTCATGTCAATCGCGCTCCGGTCGCCGGTCGGGTTCTCGAAGTTCACTATAAGCCGGGCAAATTTTTTTCCGCCAATCTCGATAAAGCCGCGGAAGAGAATGAGCGTAATCTGGTGGTCATGGAGGATGAGCAGGGGCGGCGGATCGCTTTTATGCAGATTGCCGGTCTTATTGCCCGCCGGATTGTCTGTTTTGTCGGTCCGGATGATACTTTGGCCAAAGGCGAGCGTTTCGGTCTGATTCGTTTCGGCTCGCGGGTTGATCTCTATCTGCCGCTGGAGTGTGAAATTGATATCTCGGTGGGGCAGCATGTCAAGGCCGGGGAGACGATTATTGCTTACTTGCCAAATGTCGGTTAAGTATGCTAATGTTGCCGGCAGTGCTGTAAAGAGAGATTTCATGAAGGATTTGCGAATGACTTTGGGGGAAACATGATACGCGGGATTTATCTTCTGCCCAACCTGTTCACCATGGGTAACCTGTTTTGTGGTTTTTTTGCCATGATTTCGGCGATCAAAGGTGACTATGGTACTGCGGCGACAGCGATCATTGTGGCGAATGTTTTTGATATCCTTGACGGCAAGGTGGCGCGCATGATGAAGGCCACAAGTCGTTTCGGTATGGAGTTTGATTCGCTGGCCGATCTGGTCTCTTTCGGCGTCGCTCCGGCACTGCTGATTTATCAGTGGAGTCTCTCCTCTTTCGGCCGTTTCGGCTGGCTTGCCGCCTTTCTTTTTGTTGCCTGCGGGGCTTTGCGCCTGGCTCGTTACAATGTGCAGGCCGAGTCGGCTCCCAAGGGCAGTTTTAACGGTTTGCCGATACCTGCGGCGGCCAGTATGGCGGCGACGACGGTGCTGATTGCCGATCACCTGGGCGCGACCGGCATCGAGCGTAATCTGGTTCTGCTCCTGCTCTGTTACGGCCTGGCCTTTCTGATGGTCAGCAACGTCAAATATCCGGCTTTTAAAGAGTCTATTTTCCAGGGTCGCGCCCCGTTTATTGCTCTGGTCATGATGGCTGTAGTTTTTATTGTCATTGCTGCCGAGCCTCAGATCTCACTTTTTGTGATGGCTGTGATCTATGCTTTTTCCGGTCCGGTCAAGGCCCTGCTCCTACTAACCGGGCTCCTGAAAAAACCGGCTCAAGGGGTCGAGAAGGAGAGGGTGGCGCATTAGAGTAAGACGATCCGCTTAAAACTTTTCGAAGAAAAATATAAATCCCCCTGAGTTCGCTTGAAGAATTCAGGGGGATTTTTTGTGGGATAATACATTGTACGGAGGAGATTATGGAACGGATAACAATTTTTGACACGACTTTAAGAGATGGTGAACAGTCCCCCGGGGCCAGTATGAACGTTGATGAAAAGCTGCTCCTCGCCAGACAGCTGGAAAAGCTCGGGGTTGATGTTATTGAAGCCGGTTTTCCGATCGCTTCGGAAGGAGATTTCGCTGGAGTCAAACTGGTCAGTGACAAAATTCGCGGTTGTCAGGTGGCGGGACTGGCTCGGGCCAGCCGCACCGATATCGATCGCGCCTGGGCCGCTTTAAAGGGCGGGGCCGACCCCCGTATTCACACCTTTATCGCGACCTCGCCGATTCATATGCAGCATAAATTGAATATGGCGCCGGCCGCAGTTTTGGAGCAGGCCGTCGCCGCCGTCGCTTACGCCCGCACTCTGACCTCGAATATCGAATTTTCGGCCGAAGATGCGACCCGCAGCGATCTTGACTTTCTGGTTAAAATATTTACCGAGGTAATCAAGGCGGGGGCAAAAACAATCAATATTCCGGATACGGTCGGTTATACCGTGCCGCGCGAATATTTCTCAATGATCAATGCGATCCGGGAACGCCTGCCCCATGGCGGTGATGGCGTGGTTATCTCAGTCCATTGTCATAACGATCTCGGTCTGGCGACGGCTAATTCGATTGCCGCGATCGAGGCCGGAGCCCGGCAGGTTGAGTGTACGATCAACGGTATCGGCGAGCGCGCCGGTAACGCTTCCCTGGAAGAGCTGGTGATGGCTTTGCGGACGCGGCCCGATAATCTGGCCTATGAGACCGGCATTGTGACGACGCAGATCTATCCCGCCAGTCGTCTGGTCAGTCAGGTGACCGGTATTCGGGTCCAGCCCAACAAGGCGATTGTCGGGGCTAATGCCTTTGCTCATGAAGCCGGGATTCATCAGGATGGGGTTTTGAAAAATAAAGCGACCTATGAGATTATGACGCCGGAATCGATCGGATTGCCGCAGGGCAGTCTGGTTATGGGCAAACACTCCGGCCGCCACGCTTTTGTGGAGAAGATCAGTGATCTTGGTTACGATCTTGATGCTCAGCAGGTTGAAACCGCCTTTGTCGCCTTTAAAAAATTGGCCGACAAGAAAAAAGAGGTTTTTGATGAGGATATAGATGCCTTGATCGCCGATGAAATAATTCGTATCCCTCACTATTTCAAGCTCAATTTTGTCAGTGTCAACAGTGGTACGGTAGCGACCCCGAGTGCTACATTAGAGATCGAAGTCGATGGTCAGAGTCGGCACGGAGCTAAGTTCGGTGACGGGGCCATCGATGCGGTTTTCAAGACGATTAAGCAGTTGACCGACACCCGGAGCCGTCTCTTGACTTATGAGGTTAAATCAATTACAGGGGGTGCGGACGCGCTCGGCGAGGTAACCGTGCGCATCAAGGAAGAAGGTTTGACGGTTATGGGGCAGGGGGCTCACACCTGTGTCGTCGTGGCCAGCGCCAAAGCTTATATGAACGCTCTCAATAAACTCGAGTATAAAAAACGCAACCGGCCTCAGGTGACGGTTTAGGAGAAAGCTTTATGGCTCAGACAATAACTGAAAAAATTCTTGCCTTTCATGCCGGTCTCGACGGGGTTACGCCCGGTCAGTTGATTGAAGCCGGGGTTGATATCGCCCTGGCGAATGATGTGACGGCACCGATTGCGATTGCCGAATTTGAAAAACTTGGGGTAAAAAAAGTTTTCGACAATGAACGGGTGCTTTTAATCCCCGACCATTTTACCCCCAACAAGGATATCAAATCGGCCGAACAGGCCAAGATATTACGTGATTTTGCTCGCAAACAGGGGCTGAAAAACTATTTTGAGATCGGCCGCGTCGGCATCGAGCATGTGCTGCTGCCGGAGCAGGGGTTGGTTTTACCCGGCGATCTGATTGTCGGGGCCGATTCCCATACCTGTACTTATGGGGCTTTGGGGGCTTTTGCCACCGGGGTCGGCAGTACCGATCTTGCGGCGGCGATGGCGACCGGTAAAGTCTGGTTCAAGGTGCCGGAATCAATCAAGATTGTCTATCACGGCAAACTGGCACCCTGGGTTGAGGGCAAGGATCTGATTCTGCATACGATTGCCCTTTTAACCGTTGACGGGGCCCTCTATCAGGCTTTGGAGATGACGGGTGAGACCATCGCGTCGCTGCCGATGTACGGGCGGATGTCAATGGCGAATATGGCGATCGAGGCCGGGGCCAAAAATGGTATCATGGCCCCGGATGAGATTACACTCGACTACGCCCGGCCCCGGGCCCGGCGTGACTATACCCTTTTTCACAGCGACCCTGACGCGCACTACTGCAGAACGATTGAGATCGATGTGACGGCGCTCCGACCGCAGGTCGCCTATCCGCCGCTGCCCGACAAAGGTCGTTCGGTAGATCTGGCCGCCGCCGATAAGATTGCGATTGATCAGGTTGTGATCGGCTCCTGCACTAATGGCCGGATTGAGGATTTCCGCCTGGCGGCATCCCTGCTTAAAGGGCGCAAAGCAGCACCCTATCTGCGTTTGCTGATTATTCCCGGCACTCAGGAGGTTTATCGGCAGATGATCAAGGAAGGTTTGACCGATATTTTTCTTGATGCTGAAGCCCTGATTTCACCGCCGACCTGCGGCCCCTGTCTCGGTGGCCATATGGGCATTCTCGCGGCCGGGGAACGGGCCGTGGCGACGACCAATCGCAACTTCGTCGGTCGTATGGGTCACCCTGACAGTGAAGTCTATCTGAGCAATCCCGCAGTGGCCGCCGCCAGTGCCGTTTTAGGCCGCATCGCGACCCCGGAAGAGGTGATTTGAAATGAATATTATACAAGGTAAAGCCTGGAAATTTGGCGATGATATTGATACGGATGCCATTATTCCGGCCCGCTATCTCAATACCTCGGATCCTGCGGAGCTGGCCAAACACTGTATGGAGGATGCCGACAGCGGTTTTGCCGCGAAAGTCAGGGTTGGTGATATTATTGTGGCCGGTAAAAATTTTGGTTGCGGTTCCTCGCGTGAGCATGCGCCGATAGCGATCAAGGCGGCCGGGGTGGCCTGTGTGATTGCTCCGACCTTTGCCCGAATTTTTTATCGCAACGCCTTTAATACCGGGCTTTTGATTCTTGAATCGGCGGAAGCCGCCGCCGCCATCGAAGACGGTCATGAAGTGGCCATCAACTGCGCGGCCGGGACCATCGACGATCTGACCAGCGGTCAACAATATAAGGCCCAGGCGATTCCCGAGTTCATGCAGAAGCTGTTAAATGATGGCGGCCTGATGGAGTATTGGCGCAAACGGCTGGAAAAAGCCAGCGAAACAATATAATTTAAACGGAGAATGTTAGATGAACAAAGCAGGATATAATGTCGCCGTCGTCGGAGCTACGGGGGCGGTCGGCAATGAGATGATTGCAACCCTTGAGGCCCGGGATTTTCCCGTAGCGCAACTGAAATTGCTGGCTTCGGCCCGCTCCGTGGGTCAGACCTATGAATTCAAGGGGGTAGAATATGTGGTTGAGGAGCTTACCGAGGACTCTTTTACCGGGATTGATATCGCCCTCTTTTCGGCCGGAGGCTCAGTCAGCGAAGCCTTTGCTCCGGCGGCGGTAGCCAGCGGAGCAGTGGTCATTGATAATACCAACGCTTTTCGCATGGAGGCCGATGTTCCCCTGGTTGTGCCCGAGGTTAATTCCGGTGCCATCGCCGATTTTCGCGCCCGCGGCATTATTGCCAATCCCAACTGTTCCACGATTCAGATGGTCGTTGCCTTGAAGCCGATCTATGATGCCGTCGGCATTCGCCGAATCGTCGTTTCCACTTATCAGGCGGTGTCCGGGACCGGGAAAAAGGCGATTGATGAGCTCGAAAAACAGGTTCTGGCTATCTTTAATCAGGCTCCGGAGATTCCGGTCAAGGTCTATCCCCACCAGATTGCCTTCAACTGTCTGCCCCAGATCGATATCTTCCTGGAAAATGGTTACACCAAGGAGGAGATGAAGATGGTGCGCGAAACCAAAAAAATATTTGCTGATGACAATATCCGGGTCACGGCCACGGCCGTGCGCGTGCCGGTTTTTTACGGTCATTCCGAATCGATCAATGTCGAGACTGATGAGAAGATTTCAGTGGCGGAGGTGCGCGAGCTTCTGGAAAGAGCCCCCGGGGTCGAGCTGGTTGATGATCCCGCCCAAAAACGCTATCCCTTAGCGATAGACGCTGCCGGCCAGGATGCGACGCTGGTGGGTCGCATCCGTGAGGATGAATCGATTGAAAACGGTATCAACCTTTGGGTTGTGGCCGATAATATTCGCAAAGGTGCGGCTCTTAACGCCGTGCAGATTGCCGAAATCCTGATTCGCGAATATCTCTGATAATTGAAGACTGAGCTCACATCGAAGGTGCCGGTGGCTCGGCTTGAGCGTTTTCTGCATGAAAGTTATCCGTCCGTTTCAATCAGGGGCTGGTGCCGGGCCCTGCTGGCCGGTGAAATTTTTGTCGGCGGTCGCCGGGCCGCAAAAGGCAGGCCTCTGTCGCCGGGAGAGACTATCTCCTTTTCCGCTGAGCTGTTGACCCGGCTGGCTCCGGAAAAACCACGGCCGGAAGTTTCACCGCTTCTGGAGATTGTCTATCAGGACGACAACCTTCTGGCCGTAAATAAGCCCGCCGCTTGCCATACCCATCCTTTGACCGGAACTGAGACCGGAACCCTGGCCAATCGTCTGATTGCCGCATTTCCCGAGCTGGCCGGGGTCGGCGGCTTCGGCCCCCTGCAGCCCGGGCTTCTTAACCGTCTTGATTACGGCACCTCCGGGGTAGTTCTGGTGGGGCGTAATAACGACTCCTGGCACGCTGTCCGTCAGCAGTTTGTCCGGCATCAGGTCTGTAAGGAGTATGTTGCCGTGGTTGCAGGCTGCTTTCCCGGGACAACGGTGGTGGAGAAAGCTCTGACTCACGATGGCCGGGACTCCCGGCGCATGGTGATAACTCCGCCGGCAAAGCCCTGTCGCGGTATCTATGCGGCCCGCACCGAGATTTTTCCGTTGCTCTACGATGCCGCAAGAGATGTCAGTCGGGTTCGGCTGGTGATGTTCAGTGGCGTTATGCATCAGCTCAGGGTTCATCTGGCTGCGGTTGGTCATCCCCTTGCAGGCGATCTGCTTTATGGGAGTGAGTCGTGTGCTGCTGAACGTGAAAAGGGCTCAGAGGCGATTTCAGCGAACCGCTTTCAGCTGCATTGCGCAAAGCTGATCCTGGCTGACGGCAGGGTTGTCGAAGCACCATTGCCGCCGTGGTTTGTCGATCCGGACGCGATAATGACAGGTGTCTGTCCTTGAAAGGTTAGTATTTGCCATGGAAAATAGTTGGTCAAACAGCAGTATGAATATTCTGGTGGTTGACGATGATGCCGGGATTGTTGAGATTCTCGTGGATTATCTGCGAGAGCTTGATTATCAGGTGGAATATGCCGGTAACGGGGCTGAAGCTCTCGCCCTGATGGAGGCAAAAGATTTCGATTTGATGCTGACCGACATCAACATGCCGGTGATGGACGGTATGGAGTTGATCCGGCTGGTCAAAAACCGCGCCAGGATTCCGGGTATTATCGTTATTACCGCCTACGCCTCAGTGCAGTCTGCGATTGAAGCGGTTAAGTTTGGGGTTTACGACTACATAGACAAGCCGTTCAACCTTGATAATGTCAGCAACGTTGTCAGAAGAGCGCTGGAAAAACAGTTTCTGCAGCGCGAAAATGTCAATCTGAAAGAGATGATGGCTCTTTATCAGGCTAGTGAACTGATCAGCGCGCAATTGGGCCTGGATGAGGTCGTTAAGGTTCTGTTTGAATCGGCCTCATCTTTTACCCGGGCCGATTTTATGGCTCTCTATCTGGATGACGCCTGTGCCGGCGGCAAAGCTGATTTCAAGCTCTGGCGTCGGCAGCTTCTCTGCCGTCTGCCGGCGTCGGCACGCTCTCTGCTCAAAGCCCTGCCGAAAAAGCTGTCGGCAGTTGCGGCCGAGGGCTTTTTCAGCAGTCACAGCAGTAAAATTTTTAAAGGTGATGACGCTCTTTTTTCAGCCGTTCTCAAGGAGACGCCCACGCCTTATCGCTTCAGTTCCATGATGGTTTTTTCGTTGAAAGCGCATAATCGTCAGGTTGGGGTTCTGCTTCTGGTCTCTTTCGCTCCGGGGTTGATTTTTTCCGATAAGCTGCGGCGCTCTTTCTATATGCTGGTTTCGAAAGCTGCAGCGGCCATTGAAAATACCTATCTATATGATAACCTGCAGCGGCAATATGTTGAAACTGTGGAGAGCTTCGCTCAGGCTTTGGAGGCAAAAGACTCCTATACTCACGGCCACTCGCGCCAGGTTTCTCTCTATGCCGCAGTGCTTGCCCGCAAGCTTATGTTTTCAAATGATGAACAGGCGATGCTGCAGCAGGCGGCGATTTTACATGATATCGGCAAGATCGGTATTTCGGATACGATTCTTGGTTTTCCCCGGGAGCTGACTGAGAGTGAGTTTCGTGAGGTGCGCTTGCATCCTGTCAAAGGTCGCAATATCCTTGCGCCGATCAGATCTTTACTGGCTGTTGCCGCAGTAGTCTACCATCATCATGAGCATTGGGACGGTTCCGGTTATCCGGATGGTCTTAAAGGTACGGCAATCCCCTTGATGGCTCGCATTGTCGGGGTCGCTGATGCCTTTGATGCCATGACTTCGCAACGTCCTTATCGTTCACCTCTCTCTCTGGAGAGGGCTTTTGCCGAATTGCAGCAGGGGGCGGGAAAGCAGTTTGATCCGGAATTGGTCGATCTGTTTATCGGTCATAAAGACGAAATCGTTCAATTGCTGGCCCGCCGGACGGAAAGAATGCTCAGCTAACTCTTGCCTTTACCCGACAAATTAACTATAAAATCGCTACGGTGAACTGGTTATGGTTTTGCTGCTGGAGGCAAGTGCTTTTTAATGTGTGGTATTCACGGAGTAATTTCAGCCCGTCAGGATGTTGCGGCAATGCTTGCAAAGCTGGCTCTGATGGGTTCTGTGCAGGCTCATCGCGGACCTGATGCTGAAGCTAGTGAAGTTTACGCATGTGGTTGTCGTCGGGTAGGTTTCGGTTTTGTCCGGCTCGCGATTCTTGATCTTGCAACCGGCATGCAGCCGGTGCGCTCAGTCTCTGATCAGGCGACGCTGATCTTTAATGGTCAGCTCTACAACTATCTTGAGCTCAAGAGCGGGATTGATGATGTTGCCTGGTTGACGAAAGGTGATGCCGAGGTGGCGTTGCAGATGTTGCGCCGGTTTGCACCGGAGGTCGCTCTGCAGGCTTTTAACGGCATGTATGCCGGGGCTTTCTTTGATCCGGAAAAGCGCCGGCTGCTGCTTTTCCGCGATCGTTTCGGAATCAAACCGCTCTACTATCGTGAGGTGGACGGTGAATTCTGGTTCTCTTCGGAAATCAAGCCCCTGCTTCAGGCCGGCGGCCCCGCCGGCCTGAGACGCGAGGCTTTTCCCGAGCTGTTTACCTATCGCTATGTGCCGGGAGAGGAGACAGCTTTTGCCGGAATTAAACGTCTGCCGCCAGGTTCTTATCTGGTCTATGATCTGGTCAGCGGAACTTATAAGATTGCATCCTATTGGCAGAACTCCTTTCTGCCTGAAAGTGAAAATCCGGAAAGCTTTTCCCTGTCAGAGGCCGAAGAACGGCTCTATGCTCTCTTTGTTGATGCCGTTCGTCTGCGTTTGCGTTCCGACGTCGAGGTCGGCAGTTTTTTGAGTGGCGGTATCGATTCCTGCGCGGTCGCCGCTGCCGCCGCCGATCTGCAACCGGAGCTTGATCTCTTTACTATCGCTTTCCGTGATCCGGCTTATAATGAATTGCCGGCAGTACAGAACTTTCTCGCCGCGGCTGGAGAGCGCTTTAAAAAGGCGCGGCACCATGTTATGTTCTGTCAGGAAAATATGCTGGCGGAGCTTCCCGCTCTGGTTAAAGCCATTGAAGAACCGATCTTTCTCGGGGCGGTGCTGCCCACCGATCAGGTTTGCCGCCTGGCGAGTCGGCAGGTAAAAACTGTTCTGACGGGTGAGGGAGCCGATGAGGTTTTTGCCGGCTATCGCAAATTTCTGCTGGAAATGGCAACGCTTGAATATCTTAAGGCCGATCGTGCCGGGCGTCTTGAGCTTGAACACAGTTATCCCGAACTTGAACATTATGCTGCGGCGCGGGCGGCTGATCCTCTGCAGCGTTATATTCAGAGCGAAGCGCTTTTCAGCGAGCCGGAACTGGCGCGTCTTCTGGGTTGCAAGGAGATCAGGGTTGCTGATCTGCAAAGCCTTGGAGCGGCCCCGCAGCTGAGCGGCCGGGAACATCCCCTTAATGCGGCGCTGGCGATTGAGAGCCGTTGCCGTTTGCCCGATTATGTGATTTTGCGGCTTGACAAGCTGGCGATGCGCCACTCCCTGGAAACCCGAACCCCGTTTCTCGACTATCGTCTGGCGGAGTTCGCGGCCCGTTTGCCGGTCGAATATAAAATAAATCTTGAGCGGGGATGCGAGAAATTTATCTGTCGGCGAACTTTTTCCCGTTACGGACTGCTCGATGAAGAGAGCGCCTGGCGTCGTAAACAGCCCTTTACCTCTCCGCTGGCGTCCTGGCTCAGCGACCGGAAATGCTGGCCCGAGGTGGTTTCTGAAGCACTTGCTGGCGGTATGATTAAACGGCACGGAGTGCTTGACCCGAAGATGAGCCAAGCGTTGTTGAGTCAGGTGACAACCGCGGGTGTCGGTCCGGCGACCCTGGTTTCGGGTGCCGACCGTCTTTTTGCGGTACTGGTTTTTACCTTATGGTATGAGGAGTTCTGCTGTGACTGAAAATCGACGTTTGTCCTTTGCCCCTCTGGTCCAGGAATATACGGAGCTACTTTTCGCCCATCTGGTGCGCAGAGTGGTTCCCGGGCCGTTAACCTATGGTTTTGAATATGAGTTTCTGCCCTCTGTCAGAATGACGCCGGCCAAAGTTGCAACGCTCAAGAGAGCTCTGCCGGAACTCGGTTTCAAACGTCAGCCGGATGGAACTTTGCGGAGCTTGAATGGGCTGGATGTCAGTTTTGAGCCCGGAGGTCAGCTGGAATATGGTTCGCCTCCTCTTTTCGGGGCGGATGAGGCCGGCTTTGCCGCCCTTCTTGATCATATTGCAGTGACCAATCAAGTTCTTGAAGAGTCCTTCGGCATAAAATATCAGGCTCTCGGTTATCGTGCCGGCAGGACTCTGGCACCACTCTGTCTTGAGGGTCGGCGTTATCAGGATATGCATAATCTGTTTACCGATAACGGTGGTCGCGGCCGCGAAATGATGAAGGGGACGGCTTCGATTCAGCTCCACGTAAGAATTCGGGCCTTAAATGAGATGGTGCCGCTTTTTCTGCTCTTGCAAAAAATGGCGCACGACCCGGACTTTGCCATGTCGGCCTCACGTCGGGCCATCTGGGATGAGACCGAGCCCAGCCGCTGCCGGATGCCCGAGATCGGAGCGCCGGAGAGTGCCGAAGTTTTGCTGAGCCATCTGGTCAGACACGCCCTGGCAGCGCTTGATTTGAGGCGGCGGATTCCTTTTGCCGAGCTGAAAAAGCACTCTTTCGCTGATTTCCTGGTTCATCTGACAACGATTTTTACCGATGTTCGTCTTAATCTGAAAGGTCCGACTTTTGAGTTGCGGACGATGGACAGTCTGCCGCCGGAAAAATTTACCGGACACTGGCGGCGCTTTGTTGCTGAAGTCGAGAAAACCCTTTAACGTTAGTCCTGTTTGGAGAATGCAATGGAAAAAATTGTTATCTACAGTACCCCGGTATGTCCTTACTGTATCAAAGCCAAAAAGCTGTTGTCAGCCAAAGGTGCAGCTTACGAGGAGATTGACATCAGCCGCGACCCGGCTCTGGTCGCAGAAGCGCAAAGGCGCAGCGGAGGGCGGCGCACCGTGCCTCAGATATTTATCGGCGATCTCCATGTCGGCGGCTGCGATGATCTCTATGCTCTGGATGCCGCCGGCAAACTCGATGCCTTGTTGTCGTAGCGTCGGCGTAAGCTCCGGCGTTTCACACTCAAGTGGCAAGGCGCGATAAAATCAAATCAGGCGGGGCGAATTCAAGCTGAGGTGTTTACGTAAAAATTATGATGTATGCGGATTTTCTTGATCCCTCTTCCCGGGCTTTCTGGTTGCGGATCGGTATGGCGCTGGTCTGCGGGGCGATTATTGGTTTTGAAAGACAGCTGCGGGGAAAACCGGCAGGTATCAGAACCTGTATCCTGATCTGTCTGGGGACTTGCGTTTTTACCGGCTTAAGTGCAGTCTGCCCCGGTAACGCCATTGATCCCACACGGGTTCTCGGGCAGATCGTAACCGGGGTTGGTTTTCTGGGTGCGGGCGTTATTATTGCCAAAGAGGGGGCTGTGACCGGCGTAACCACCGCCGCGATCATCTGGACATTAGCCGGTATCGGGGCGACTATCGGGGTCGGCCGTCTCAGTTCAGCCCTGATGGTGACGATCGTGATTGTCATGGTGCTGCTCGGGGTTGAATTTCTTGAGACAACTTTCCGCCGCTTGCGCTGCGGGGTCCACGCCCGCCGAACTGTAAACCGTGATCCACTATAAGCAATGAGTTCAGGTTTCTTGTTTTTGCCTGTGCGGGAGGCCGCATGGATGTGATTGAGATCAGAGGCTGGCTGGTGCTTTTTCTGTCGGGGATCAGTCTGGTTCTGCTGGGCCTCATCCTGCGTCGGCTTACAGCTCTTGAGCGCATTGATATTGCAGCGCGGCTGCAGGCTGAGTTTCGTCTGAGCCGGAATGAAGTTGCCGAAGAGTCGCGACGTCTGCGGGAAGAACTGGCGGCGGCTCAGAGGGAGGCCAGCGTCAGTCTGGTCAGGATTATCAGTCAGGTTGGCAAAGACCAGCAGGAGGGCTTGACGGCACTTGAGAAAAGGGTGCACCTGATCACGGAAGCTAATGAAGTTCGTTTTGAAAAATTGCGCGAGAGTGTCGCCGGTCAGTTGCAGCTGCTTCAGGAAAATAATGAGAAAAAACTCGAGCAGATGCGGCAGACGGTGGATGAAAAGCTGCAGAGTACCCTGGAAAAACGGCTCGGGGAATCGTTTAAACTGGTCAGTGAGCGGCTCGAAGCGGTGCAGCGGGGGCTGGGGGATATGCAGAACCTGGCGACCGGGGTTGGTGATCTGAAACGGATGCTGACCAATGTCAAGGCACGGGGCACCTGGGGGGAGTTTCAGTTGGGTGATATCCTGGAACAGATCCTGACTCCGGAACAGTTTGCCCGCAATGTGCAGCCTAAAGCCGGGTCCAATGTTATGGTCGAGTATGCGGTGCGCTTGCCGGGGCCGGGCGAGTTAGCCTCAATCTGGCTGCCGATTGATGCTAAATTTCCTCAGGAAGATTATCAGCGGCTGGTGGACGGGGCGGAAATCGGCGATGCCTCGATTGTCGCCCGAGCCACGGCGGCTCTACAGCGCTCGATCCAGCGCTCAGCTCAGGATATTGCCGAAAAATATATAGACCCGCCGCAGACGACCGATTTCGCCATCATGTTTCTGCCGACCGAGGGCCTCTATGCGGAAGTCTTGCGGCAGCCGGGAATGGTCGAGAGCTTACAGCATAAATATCGGGTTGTCGTGGCCGGTCCCACGACTCTGGCCGCGATTCTCAACAGTCTGCGTATGGGTTTTCGCACCCTGGCCATCGAAAAGCGTTCGAGCGAGGTCTGGTCAGTGCTGGCGGCCGTGAAAACCGAGTTCGGCAAATTTGCCGAGATTCTGGCCAAAGTTAAAAAGCAGCTTGATACGGCCTCCGGTACCATCGCTTTGACCGGGGTTCGCACGCGGGCGATGGAGCGTCGGCTTAAGGATGTCGAGGACCTGCCGCCGGCTGAGGCGGCCCGGCTGCTGGGACTGAAGGAGTCAGACCCGGCGGTTTCCGAGGATCTTCCGGTCTGAGGGCGGCAGTGTCGGAAGTGCCGGCGTGAGAGTAAAAAACGGCTGAATCGTTACAAAAATTTAATGTTTTTCTTGCGCAAAGGGTCTTGACTTTTATCTTTTTTAGTTTAGTATTCGCATGCTTGCTTAGATTTTGAAAAGAGTTGCAAAGGTTGGTCAAGGGGTTTCCGTTCAGCTTGCGGAGACCTCGATTATTTTGTCTGCCTGGCGAAATCAAGTGTAAAAAGTGCATGAATATGACCCGATATTCCGACTTGCGGTTATCTGGCCGGATTGTCCTGGCGCTGATCAGTTGTTTTTGACTTTTAGTAAGGGGGATTTTCAACGTGATTGAAGTACAGGGTTTAAACAAGTTTTATGGGGGTTTTCAGGCTCTGAAAGAGCTTGATTTCACCATAAATAAAGGTGAAATTTTAGGTCTTCTGGGTCCCAATGGTGCCGGAAAAACGACAACTATGCGGATTCTGACCTGTTTTCTGCAGCCTTCAGCGGGAACGATCAAGGTCGAAAACTATAATATTCTCGATCATCCGCTCAAGATCAAGAATATGATCGGCTATCTGCCGGAGTCGGCGCCGCTTTACGGGGATATGCTGGTTTATGATTATCTGGCTTATGTGGCGGCCATGCGGGGGTTGGACGGCGGACCGAGAGTTGAGCGCATTGCCCGGCTGGTCGAGCTTTGTGGTCTTAAAGAGGTGGTGCATAAAGCGATTCACGAACTTTCCAAAGGTTATAAGCAGCGGGTCGGCCTGGCTCATGCGATGATGGGTGATCCCGAAATTTTAGTGCTGGATGAGCCGACCTCGGGTCTTGATCCGAATCAGATCATTGAGATCAGACAGTTGATCAAAGAGATCGGCAAAGAGAAGACCGTGGTTTTTTCGACCCATATTCTGAGTGAGGCGGAGGCGACCTGTGATCGGGTGGTGATCATCAATCGCGGTGTGATTGTCGCCGATGGGGCGACCGAACGTCTGGCCCGTGAGTTTGGCGGCGGGGCAGTCGTGGATGTAACGCTGCAAAGTGCTGATCGGGTAGAGGTTGCGGCGGCCCTGGGGCGGGTGGCCGGGGTGGAGCGTCTGGAAGAGTTGCTTGAGGTTGAAGACGGTCTGCTTAAACTGGCTGTTTTCAGTAAGGAAGATGAGGATATCAGGCCGGCACTCTTCCGGGTAATTCGGGAAGCGGGCTGGGATCTGCTTGATTTTCACCGGCGGACTGAAACCCTGGAAAATGTTTTTGCTCAGCTGACACGGGAGAATTGATTATGAGTGGTGCTGTCACGGTTTTCAGGAAGGAGTTGCGCGGTTTTTTCTTCTCGCCGATCGCTTATATTGTGATTACGACTTTTCTGCTGCTTTCGGGGTGGTTTTTCTTTTCGACTTTTTTTCTTTACAATCAGGCCGAACTGAGAAATTTTTTCAGTCAGTTGCCGATTATCTTCGCCTTCATTGTTCCAGCGGTGACAATGCGGCTTTTTTCCGAGGAGCTCAACACTGGTTCATTTGAGCTGCTCTCGACGCTGCCGGTTACCGATTCTTCAATAGTTGTGGGAAAATTTCTGGCCTCTTTGCTTTTTATCGCCCTGATGCTCCTGCCGACAATCGCTTATGCCTTCAGTGCCGCCCTGCTTGGTGATCTTGACTGGGGGCCGGTATGCGGAGGCTATTTCGGGTCTCTGCTGCTGGCCGGGGCTTATGCCGGGATCGGTCTTTTTGCCTCTTCACTGACCAAGAACCAGATTATTGCCTTTATTCTCGGCATGGCGCTCTGCTTTATGCTGACGATTTTTGATCGGATGCTCTTCTTTGTGCCGGAAAGTATTCTCTCGGTTGTCGCTTATCTTGGATCGACCACCCATTTTCAGAATATCTCACGCGGCATTGTCGATACCCGGGATCTGCTCTATTTCTTAAGTATAATATTTCTGGCCCTTTACGCTACCAGCTTTGTGCTGAAAGAGAAGAGGTAGGAGGTTTTGCCGTGAAGACGGATAATCGTATGGTAAAAAGCGGTCATTTCGGCCGCTATGGTAAATTTCTGCTCTATGTGGTCGTGGTGGTGCTGATCAATCTGGTCGGGGTTACACTCTTTGGCCGTTTTGATCTGACGGCCAATCGGATCTATTCACTGTCGCCGGTCAGCAAAGTGGTGGTTGCAACCCTTTCGGAACCGCTGACGTTCAAGGTTTTCTTTTCCCCCAATCTGCCCGCCCCCTACAACGGGGTTGAACGTTATGTCCACGATCTGCTTGAAGAATATGCTCTGGCCGGGAATAAATATTTCAACTATCAGTTTTATAATACCGGCGGTGAAGATGAGGCGGCGGCCAGAAACCAGGAGATGGCCCGCAGCTACGGAATTCAGCCGGTGCAGATCCGGGCCATTGAACAGGATGAGGTGAAATTCCAGAAAGCTTATATGGGGCTGGTCATTATCCATGGCGATCTGGTCGAAACGATTCCGGCTGTCTCCACGACCGATGGACTTGAATACAAGCTGACAACGGCCATCCGGCGCATGAATAACAAGATCAGCCGCTTTCTGGCTTTGCCGGAAAAGGTCAAGGTCGAGCTTTTTCTCTCCTCATCACTGGAGCAGGTCGGGCCCTATCTGAACCTTGATAAGTTGGAGACGCTGCCGGAGTCTGTCCGCGCCCTGGTTGAACGTCTCAACCGCCAGCTCTATAACCGGCTGGAGTTCACTTTTTACGATCCGGCGAAAGATGCTGACGCCGCGAAAAAAGCGCTGGCGGGTCAGATCATGGAGCTTAAATGGAAGGATTTTACCAATCGTCAGGGCCAGCTTATACCGGGCGATCACGGTTATGCCGGTCTGACGATATCTTTTGCCGACAGACGTCAGGATCTGCATCTGATTTCGGCGGTCAAGGTGCCGATTTTCGGTACGCGCTATATGCTGACTTCGCCGGAAGAGCTGGAAGTAATGCTGAATGGGGCGATTGAGGATGTTGTCGGTATCAATGAAAAAATCGGATATTTAAGTGGACATGGCTGTTTACCTCTGGCGGCGGGAATGTCGATGCCGGGACAGCCGCAAGGCGACGCGGCCAATAATTTTAATAGCCTTTTGAGTCAGGAGTACGCGCCGGAGCTGGTGACTCTGGATGATGCCGCTTCCCTGGCCGGCATCAGAACCCTGATTGTGGCGCGGCCCACGGAAAAATTCAGCGATTATGAGCTCTATCTTTTGGATCAGTTTCTTCTGCAGGGAAACAATCTCGCCCTTTTCTATGACCCTTTTCAGGAAAAAATGCCGCCGCAGAATATGATGATGATGGGCCAGGGGCCCAGTTATGTGCCGGTGGCTACCGGTCTGGAGAAATTGCTGGCCCATTACGGGGTAAATGTCGGCAAGGCTTATGTCATGGATCAGGAGTGTTTCAAACAGCAGCTGCCCCAGGCGCAGGGCGGGGGAGAGCGCGCCATCTATTTCGCTCCGCTGCTTGAGAACCGCAACATCAATAAAGATTTCCCCTTTATTAAGAATATCAAGGGGCTGGTGATGATCAAGGCGGCGCCGTTGACGCTTTCCCAGGACAAGCTGACGGCGGCTCAAATTAGAGCCTCCGAGCTTTTTTCCTCGTCGGAGCGCTCCTGGCTGATGGCGGATCATATCAACTTGAATCCCATGCAGATGCAGCCTCCGGTCGAAAGTTCCAGGTTTGCCCGGCAGGTTCTGGCTTATCTGCTCGAAGGTTCTTTTACGAGCTCTTTTGCCGGTCTTCCCCTGCCGGAAAAAGCTGTCGCCGATGAAGCTGAGGGCGCCGCTGAGGAGTCAAAAGAGAAGGCTGCGGCTGAGGGTAAACCGCTGGCTGCACTGGTTGGCGAAGGCGGGCTCGAAAGCCGCGGCGGGCGCCTTGATAAAGGTAAGCCCGGGCGGCTCATCGTGGTGGGCAGCGCCGATATCCTGCGCGATAATATCGTCGATGAGGGGGGGGCAACGCCTAATGCCCAGCTCCTCATGAATATGCTCGATTATCTCAATGACCGTCAGGATCTGGCCGTACTGCGCAGCAAAACCCAGAGTTTTAATCCGCTGGTCGATATCGCTCCGGAAAGCCGCAGTCTGATCAAGGGGGCCAATCTGGTGGGGCTGCCGCTGCTGGTTATTCTGGCCGGACTGGTTGCCTGGATGCGGCGCGGAGCCCGGCGGCGCAAGCTCAGACAGATGTTTGCCGCGAAAGTGTAGGTCCGATCTCCCCGGCCGCTTAATAATATGTCATTAATAACCGGATGGTAAAGTTATGAAAAAAGAGTATTTTCTGCTAGTTATTGTTATTGTTGCTCTCGGAGCCCTGCTCTTCTACCAGAAAAAAGGGCGGACCAACTATCAATTACCAAAACTTGCACAGCTTGATAAAGCTGTGGACCGGCTGTTTATCGAAAAAGCCGGAGAACAGGTTGAGCTCAATTTGCGTGACGGGAAATGGGTGCTGGGCAAACAGGCCTATCCGGCGAATCAAGCCCGCGTGGAAAAGATGATCGACGAGGTCAGAAATCTCAACCTTACGGCTTTGATTTCGGATAAGGGAAATTATCAGATCTATGAGCTGACCCCGGAAAAAGCCCTTGCCGTCAGACTTTATAATGGTGCACAGCTGCTGCGGGAGATAGAGGTCGGCAAGAACAGTTCTTCTCTGCGGCAGACCTATGTCCGCTTGCACAATGATGCTAACGTTTATCAGGCTCTGGGCAATCTGCAGAGCAATTTCTTTACTACCGTCAATGAGCTTCGTGACAAAAAAGTTCTCGCAATCAGCCCAGAAAAGCTGGCCGGCATTGATGAGATTGTGCTGGAGCAGCCGGCTGCAGGGGGGCTTCAGCGTGTGAAACTGGTCAAGGTAAAAGCCTTGCCCGCCGCTGATGCGGAGAAAACAGAGTCGTCTTCGGCGCCGACAGCCAGTTGGCAGCGGGAAGATGGCGGCCCCCTTGATCCGGCGCTGGTCACCCGACTGCTTAAAACCTTAAGTGATCTCCAGTGCGAAAGTTTTATCGAAGATAGCCAGGCGCAGTCTTTCACTAATCCCCTCTATCGGGTTGAAGCCCGGGGTGCGGGCGAAGCCTTCTCCCTGGTCTTGCTGGCAGCTGAAGATAACAAATATCCGGCGCTCTCCTCTCAAGTTCAGGAACCCTTCTGGCTGCCGGCCTGGCGGGTCGACTCGGTTGTCAAGAGTTTTTCCGTCGGCGCCGGTTCGGAGAATAAGGCCGAGAGGCAATGATTGTGCAGTTTATGTGAAAGTATGTTGGCGAAAATCTGCCCTCTGGCCCGGTCTCTCTGGTTCGAGGGCGTTTTTTTATGTTTGTCTGTGGCCAGGTCACAAATGCGGCGGCTGCGGAAAATTACGGGATTTGAACTCTTTTGCGTAATAATCGATGGTTGATCTGGTGGGCGCGTCTCAGCCGCAGCGACGGTCTCCGGGGGGGGCTTTTACTTGGCGGAGCTGTTCTGGGGCTGCTACTGGGGCTGGTTTTTATCTTTTCCGGCCGGCAATATAAGTCGGTACCGTTACTGGTTGCCAAAGACTCTTTTTCGCCGGTGAGGGCTTCGGCCTGGCAGCAGGCTCTCGAATGCAGTGAGCTCGACTCCCTTTTGCCCGACAACTATTTTTCGACGCTGCCGGTTGAACCGGTAATCAGCAGGGCCCGGGAAACCGGTTCGCCGCTGTCGGTTTTTACAACTATTGATGCCGCCCTGCAGTTCAGTCTGCTGAAAATGTTAAAGCGCTATCAGCCGCAGATTGGAGCCGGAGTGCTGCTTGATCTGCGAAGCGGGGCGATAGTGGCGATGGCGCACTATCGGCATGAAGATGAAAACGGGAGCATACTGCCCCAGGAGTCAGTCAATCTCTGCCTGGATGCCTCCTTCCCGGCGGCCTCGTTATTTAAAATTGTGACGGCTTACGGGGTTCTGGAAAGAGATGGCGTGACCCGGCACACGGTTTTTCCGGTAGTCGGCCGACCGCATACGCTTTACAAGTACCAGCTGGGTTTAGGCAAGTCGCGCTATCGCTGTCAGTCGACCGAGATCTCACTGGAAAAAGCCTTCGCCCGGAGTGTCAATCCGGTGTTTGGTAAATTAGGCATAGACTATTTCCCCGATCATGAACTTCTGGAGCTGGCCGAGGTTTTTGATTTTAACCGTCCGCTTAATTTTGATCTGTCGGTTGCTGCAAGTGTGGTGCAGGCTTCGGATACTGCCTTTCGCCGGGCCGAGACCGCGAGTGGTTTTATTAACACAACAACCCTTTCGCCGCTGCACGCGGCGCTGATTGCCGGCGCCCCCCTGGCTCCCGGAGCCCTGCAGCAGCCTTTTGTTATTAATCGGGTGCTGTCGGGAGATGGGGCTGAATTGTTTTACCATCAGGATTGTCCGGCCGAGTTTCAGCTGGTTGATAAAAAGGCCTGCGCTGAACTTGTGGCCATGATGCGGGCGACGGTCAAATACGGCACTGCCAGTAAATCTTTTCGCCATATTAAAAGAAAAATTGCCAGTCGCGGTTGGGATGTCGGAGGGAAAACCGGCACTCTCGATATGGCGGGCTGCGACCGGCGCTGTGAATGGTTTGCCGGTTTCGGCCGCAATTTAAAAACTGACTGTGCGCTTGCGGTCGCTCTGGTTTTAGTGCATGGTGAAAAACGGACAATAAGTTCGAGCTATATTGCAGCCGAGATGCTGGCTCAGGCTTTAGCCGCGCACTGAGAGTTACTCTTTGTCGGGAAGGGTCGCAGCCGGCCATCTATTTTCTGCTGCACGTAAGGATGATGCCCGGCCCGGGTTGTATGAGAGCAGGAGGGGGTTGTAGATTGCAGAAAATATTCGGCCGAAAACCGCTGCATCCATTGTGGGTGATGGGCAAACCCTATTACGACCTGAAGAGTTATTATCGGAATAACTTCGCCGAGCGGGTTTACAAGATTCAGATTGATGCCGGGTTTACCTGCGCCAACCGTGATGGTACTCGTGGCCTGGGAGGGTGCAGTTATTGCGACGGGCGGGGTTCGCAATTACGTCGGCAGGGTGAGTTGCCGAGCGTGCGCGCTCAACTCGAAGAGGGCAAGCGGCTTTATAAAAGGTTGCGCAAGGCGACTCGCTTTGTCGCTTATTTTCAGACCTTTACCAATACTTATGCGGAGTTGTCCCGCCTGCGAGAGCTCTACGCAGAAGCGCTGTCGGTGGATGAGGTCGTGGGCCTTTCGATTGGAACCCGGCCTGATGCCATGCGGGCGGAGGTGGTTGATCTGCTCTCATCCTTTACGGCTGATTATGATGTCTGGGTTGAGTATGGTTTGCAGTCGATGCATGCGGAGAGTCTGCTGAGAATCAACCGGGGGCACACGCTGGCGGAGTTTAATGCGGCTGTCGCAATGCTTGCCGGCAGCGGCATCAAACTCTGTGTCCATGTGATAATCGGGCTGCCCTGGGAAAATCGTGAGATGGTTCTGCAGACCGCAGATTTTGTTGCTGGTCTGCCGCTTCAGGGGATCAAAATTCACTCGCTTCTTCTGCTTGAAGGGACCCCGTTGTACCGGGAATTTCAGGCGCAGCCGTTTTCTCTGCTGGAGAGGGGAGAGTATGTCAGCCGGGTTGCCGCCTTTCTCGAGCGTCTGCCGCCGGAGGTGGTCGTGCAGAGATTGACGGCCGAGGGCTACCGTGATATTTTTGTCGGCCCGGAGTGGGCCCGCAATAAGTTGCAGGTTCTGCAGCATCTTGAGCGTTATCAGCAAGAGCACGGGAGTTTTCAGGGCAAGTTGCGGTCCGGCTGAGCCGTTTTTGCCCTGCCGGTTAATTGCGCTTAGAGAAAGAGCCTGAAACCTTCCGATCCGAGTCCCGGTTTGCCGCCAACGCCCGCGTTAGCGGGTGCTGTTACTGGTGTTTTGTCGTGGCCCGCCGGCCCGTGTATATTTTGTGGGCTGCGAGAGGTTTTTTTCGCAAAAAACATTGACAGTCGAAATATCCGTATGGTACGTTTTAAACATGATGGTTGAAAAAGTGCAGCTTAGGGGGGGGCTACGCTTGGCGGACGCAACAGGATATCGAACCGGGGAACAGCCGCAACGTTATGGTTGCCGCGATTATTCACTGGAAATGCAGCTTCTGCAGCTGAAAAAGAGAGAGCTCCTGGTGACGGGGGCAGCTGAACGTCGGCAGCTTGAGGCGCGCATAAGTGAGATCGAGAGTCAGTTAGGTCTGTAGAGCTTTTGGCGGCGCTTACTGCTTATTGTAGTTTATAATGTTTAAATCGCGGACAGCGTGAAAAGCAGGATGAATTTATATGGAAAATGGTCTTGAAATCTTTGCTCGTCTGGAAAAAAGAACGCAGGCTCTAGGCCAGCGTTATCGGGAGGTGCTGGAGGAGCGTAACCGTTTACAGGAAAAGGTTGAAAAACAGGCCCAGGCCCTGGCCGAACTTGAGGCCAGAGTGAGTAGTCAGGAAGATGTGTTTGAAGCGGTAGATGTCAAGATGGCGGAATTGCTGCAGCAGATTGACAGTTATCTGCCGGAAGAGACTGCAGGATTCGGCAGTGAACAGGTATTGCCGGGAATGCATGACCGCTGAAAAAACCAGTATTACGATAACCATTCGTGGAAAAAAGTACCCCTTTCGTACGGAGGCTGATAATCAACGGGTGCAGCAGGTGGTTGAGCTTGTTAACAGCAAGCTTGATGAACTTGATCGACAGAGCGGCCTGCAGCAGGCCGGCGGGGTAACAGAGATTAGATTGCTGATGTTGGCTTTATTGAATTTTGTGGATGAATGTCTTACATGTCAGCAAAGTCTCAGTGAAATAAAAGAGAGATCTAAGCTTCTTCTGGACGAGATCGCCTCGGTTGGTTTTTAAAAAATAGAGTATTGTTGCTGGTTAAGGTAATATATAGTTTGCTCCCCTGTGTTATTCGTGATAAGTGAACATTTTTTTGAGCCAACACCTTTTAACTTATAGATAGCCGCTTAATGCCGGTGTGTACTGCCCTTTGGGGATAGTCCTTATGGCTTGACGACTGTCAATATTAAGATTTAAGGTTCAAAGAAAGCACCTACACGGTAATTTGGGGGGGACCTGAACGGGTTTCCGCAGGGAGTCTTTCAGGGGTGCCGTCAGGTTGTGTGTTCCGCACAGCCTGACGGTCTGCATTATGAGCATTAAGCGGACTACCGGGCAGCAGGCTAATCTGTCCCGGTCTCCGATTGAGATATATATCAGAGAATTGAAGAACTGTACCTTTGATGAGATGCCGCGTCAGGAGGTGCGAATGCGCAAAAAGTCTTTTACTCAGCTGCATATAATCAGGTTAAAAGTTTTGTACTGATGCTGTTATTTTTGAGTGGTCAATTATTAACGAGATGCTGTTTAGGTGTTTTCTCGAAAAAAATTTTCAGAACCCTTGATGATCCAGGATCGGCATTGCTGCTTGGTCGTAAACTTTAACTGTTATTGCTGAAAGCTGATTTTAAATAGGTCTCAGGTTTTAAGGCCGGTCCCCTTTCCGGTGGGCCCGGTGGTCGGGACTGACAATCTTTTGTTGCTGGGCAGACAGCTCTTTCCGGGCACTTCTTTATCTGCTCTTCTGTTCTTCTCTTTTCTTTTTATCTCTTCGTTTTTCTATTTCCGGGTTGAGCTATAAGCCTCTCTGTCTCACAGAGAGGATAATTTTCTGTCGTCAATGACGGAAAGCTGTTTGCCGACGGCTTTTTTCGAACGCCTTTCTGCCGGCAGCTATAAAGAGGAGTTTTTTGGTATGGAGTCGATACTTGCAAATGTCATTGTCGCGCTGGTGGCCATGGCCGTGGGCTTTCTGGTCTATCGTAAGGTTTCGGAAAAGAGTAATGATGTCTCCCGAAAGGAGGCCGATTTACTGATAAATGAAGCCCGTAAGGAAGCTGATCTCTTGCGTAAAGAGGCGACCCTGCAGGCCAAGGATGTGGTTTTAAAGGCCAAGTCTGATTTTGAAGCGGATATGGTCGAGCGTCGCAAGGAGATGCAGGCACTGGAAAAACGTCTCCTGGGAAAAGAGGAAAGCCTGGAGAGACGGACCGATAATCTGGACAAGAAAGAGGAAGATCTCAGCCGCCGTGAGCAGAGTCTGACACAGCGGGACAAAAATGTTCAGGCCAAGGAGAAAGAGGTTGTCGAGATTCTGCAGGAAGAGAAGGAGAAGCTTGAAGCGATCGCCGGTCTGACCCAAAGCGAAGCCAAAGATACGCTGATGAAGATGATGGAAGATGCCGCCAAGCATGAATCGGCGAAACGGGTCAAGCAGATTGAGGATGAAGCCAAAGAGACTGCGGAGAAGCGGGCGGTAAAGATTATCGCTCAGGCGGTGCAGCGCTATGCCGGCGACTATGCCACCGAGCGGACGGTATCGGTTGTGAGCCTGCCGGGTGACGAAATGAAAGGGCGGATTATCGGTCGTGAAGGTCGTAATATTCGTGCGATCGAGGCGGCAACCGGGGTTGATCTGATTATCGACGATACGCCCGAAGCGGTTATTATTTCATCATTTGATCCGGTACGGCGGGCGGTGGCAAAGAATGCTCTGGAGCGTCTGATCAGTGACGGCCGCATTCACCCGGCGCGGATCGAAGAGATTGTCAGCAAGGTTCAGGGTGAAATTGATCTGAGCATAAAAGAGGCCGGAGAAAAAGCAATTTTTGATCTGGGCATTCACGGGATGAACCCGGAGCTGATCCGGATGATCGGGCGCTTGAAATACCGTACGAGTTATACTCAGAACATCTATGAGCACTCTCTGGAGGTTGCCTTTATCTGCGGGATGATGGCCGACGAGCTCAAGCTCTCCAATAAAATGGCACGCCGGGCCGGTCTTCTGCATGATATCGGTAAGGCCATGGATCATGAAATTGACGGGTCACATGCGGTTATCGGGGCCGATTTTGCCCGACGTCACGGTGAGGCGCCGGAGATTGTTCAGGCTATCGAAGCGCATCACGGTGATGTTGAGATCAAGCATCCTCTCGATGTGCTGGTGCAGGCTGCCGATGCCCTCTCCGGGGCCCGACCGGGCGCCCGCAAAGAGATGCTGGATGCTTATATCAAGCGCCTTGAGGCTCTTGAGGAGATCGGCAACTCTTTCAAAGGGGTGGAAAAAACCTTTGCTATTCAGGCTGGACGCGATGTTCGGGTGATGGTCAACCATGAAGATATCAGTGATGAGGATGCGGTTGTTCTCTCCCGTGATATCGCTTCAAGAATCGAGCGAGAACTGACCTATCCCGGACAGATTCGGGTTACAGTGATTCGCGAGACCAGGGCTTTCGGCATTGCCAAATAGACAGGGGAGCAGGCCGGTGATCAAGTTGCTTTTTATCGGTGATATAATCGGCCGTCCGGGGCGGCAGGCTCTGGCGGCGCTGCTGCCGGCTCTGAAAAGGGAGCACGCGCCTGACCTGATCATTGCCAATGGTGAAAATGCCGCCGGTGGTTTCGGTTTGACCCCGAAAATTGCCGACGAGATTTTTGCACTGGGGGTCGATGTCATTACGACCGGCAACCACATCTGGGATCAAAAGGAGATTGAGCCTTATCTGCGTCAGAATTACCGGCTGTTGCGTCCGGCCAACTATCCGGTCGAGGATTTGGGGCAAGGGGCGGTGGTGGTTGCTCTTGAGCGGAAACGGCAGATCAAGGTCGGTATTATAAATCTGGCGGGACGGGTCTTTCTCGGACCGGCCGACTGCCCGTTTCGGGCCGGGCGCGAGCTGGTGGCGCGCCTGCGAAATGAAACCGCTGTTATTGTAGTCGATTTTCATGCGGAGGCGAGCTCTGAAAAAAATGCCTTAGGCCTCTTTCTTGATGGCCAGGTTTCTCTTTTTGTCGGAACGCACACGCATGTGCAGACCGCCGATGAACGAATTCTGCCGCGGGGGACGGCTTATATTACTGATGTTGGAATGGTTGGCGGCCGTAATTCGGTGATCGGTATGAAATCTGATCGCGTGATCGAAAAATTTCTCAACGGTAAACCCCAGCGTTATGAGGTAGAAAAGAAGGATGTCTGGCTTGGGGCGGTGCTGGCCGAGGTCGATGAAGAGAGCGGTCAGGCCGTAGCCGTGCAGCGATTGCAAATTCCGGCATGATCATGTATAAAAAAGGATGGTTTCAGGACCGTCCTTTTTTTATGCCTTGATTACGGACAGGCGGAGGTGGCTTGGCGGAGGTGAGCGGATGCGGGTTGGAGATTTACAGCAGATTATGCTGCAGACGGATACTGTGGGCAAGGTTCAGCAGCAGGGGGCGTACGGGGCTGAGATTGAGCAGAGTAAGCTTGCCGCTCAGCAGCTTTTTGAAAACCGGGAGAAGGCAAAGCAGATTCAGTCCTTGGAGGAGAGTGATACGGTCTCTATCAAAGATCGCGACTCTTCCAGAGAGCAGCAGGCTCAATCCGATAAGGAAGAGGAACAGGCGGAGGCTGAAAGTGAAAACGAATCCGGGCCGGAGGCTGACCCCTTGTCCGGGAGTACCGGCCGGCATATAGATATCAGGGTTTAAGCTTCGTCGATGTTCTTGAGTAGCTCAAGCCGGGCTTCTATTGCCTTGAGTTTTTTTATCTTTTCCGCTGTTGCCAGCTGACTGTCGCCGGCCAGTTGCTCGGAGTGTTCCAGAGCAAGTTCCGTGCTCGTCAGGCGGTCACTGAAAAAGGTGCTGATCAGATCATGGCACAGGTTGAGGTGAACCCGCAGAAGAGCGTATTTCAGTTGTTCAGCATAGTTTCCCAGCCAGCGAGGCAGCTCTTTCAGGGCTGCCTTTTTCAGTTGCCGGCCATATTCTTCGCCCAGAGGGCGGCGCTGTTTGAAATGGAGTATTTTTTTACTCCAGAGTGACAACAGCTCCTGAATTTTGCCAATAAAGGCAAAACGTTCTTCGGCACTGCTGCTCATCGGAAAGGCGGGTATGTCACCGCCGATTTTGATGGGCAGCGGCAGTTCACTTTCATCCGGGGCGTCACCGGCGGCGCTGATGAAGTTAGCGCAGATGATAAACATCGGTGTACAGCCAGAGAGCAGGCGGCGATTGATCTCCTGATGGAGTTCGGTGAGGAAATTTAAGGTTTCGATCACGACCCGTTCCCGCAGCTGGCCGGGAACGGTCATTTCGAAATGGTTGCCGATGATACGCACCGGGGTTAAGGGGTTGCGGCTCTTTTCGGGCAGGAGTTCCAGCGGGGGATGATAGTTTTCTATCAGCCGGGTGAGATGGTTATGCAGACTTTTGCTGTTTCTGCGGTTAAGCCAAGCCGCAGTTTCCGAAAAACTGTACTTTTCGATGTCGCTGCAGATGCCGGTAATAATCCGTTCCACATCCCGAAGGACAGCGTCGATTTTTTCTCGGCTGTTCCGCTGCAGGCTTAAATCCGAAGTGATGGCCCGATTCTCTCCTGAAAGAACAGTAATCTGGTTCTGAATCAGCCGCTGGCTGTTGCCGATAATCTGCTGCAGGCGTTTTTCACTGTGCTGCAGGAGGGCGGTGGTTGCTCTGTTTTTCCCCAGATCTTGCAGTCGCTGCAGGAAATTTTCGGCTTCAAGAGTTGAGTAGGCAAGCTTTTCCTTCTCCTCCTGCCAGCGGCTGAAGCGCTGCCGGCAGGTTTTATTTAATTGCGCCTGAATTTCCGGTTGTGACCAGAACAGAGCCAGGCTTGAAAAAGCGTAGACAGACTGATTAAAGCCCAGTTCGGACAACTCCTCTCGGCTGCGGGTAATGATGGTTTCGAGCTCTTTTTTGTCGTGATGTTCATCCAGGTCGAGATTGATGACGAAAAGCAGGCGCTCTTCGAGCCCCAGTTCCCGCAGATGTTCAAGCAGCTGATAGTCGGCCTGGCGCAGGCCGATACGGCTGCTGATAACATAGATAAGGGCCGGGCTTTCACTGAGCTGTTGAACAATGATGCTCTGGTGACTGGGGTTCGGAGTATCAAGGCCGGGCAGATCCCGCAGCGCCAGATATGGGGGCAGCAGTTTAAGGACGGCCTTAATCTCAATGCCGAGAAGAAAGGGGGAGAGGTGTTCGTCGCGAATGAAGATTCGATATTCCTGATCTTCTGGATCATCTATGCTGAACTTAAGCTCTTCATTGCGGTAATGCTCAGCCACCGTTTCAGCGCCATGGATGAGGTTGCGCAGCAGCCGGTAAGATTCGTTGAAAATGCCGTGCTGGGTGAGGCGGCTGGAACGCTGATAGTTGTCGAGAAGTCCCTCTATGCGGGTGCGGTCGTCGGGATTGAAGGGTGACGGCTGCCGGTTATCCAGATCGTCACTGAAAAGCAGCTGGGCGGCTCGGCAAAACATCTCGTTTATGGTTTTTTCCGGTTGCAGCTCAATGTCGGCTGAAAACTTCTGTCCGGCCCGCACAGTTGTAGGAAAGCTTGTGGTGATGCCGGCTCCGGTCGGCAGCAGGTCGGCTCCGGCCAGTGTATTAATCAGGGTGCTTTTGCCCGACTTTACCGGACCTATGCAGGTAATGGGCAAGCTGAAACTTGAGCGCAGTCCGGTCAGGCTGATCAGAGTCTGCCGCCAGCGCTGCAGAAAGTCCCGGCCTTGAGGCATAGCCTCTTCAAGTTCCATCAGAAGCTTTGCAAGTCGCTCAACTCTCAGGTTAAAGGTCTGGGTCGGATCACTGCCGGAGGGGTTTTCGGGCATGCTTTCATTCGCTTGTCAAGTAAGGTTGGATAATCTCTTGCAATACTGAATTATGGCATAATAGCTGAGCTGATGCAAGTTGTAAATTGCGGCCGGGAGAGGCCGGTATAGCTTTTTAAACTTGACAAAGAGGGGGTTGATAAAGTAAAAGACGCGGCTTGATTAAGCTGTGGTGGGCCTATAGCTCAGCTGGAAGAGCCACCGGCTCATAACCGGTAGGTCCCTGGTTCGAACCCAGGTGGGCCCATTCATTTTGCAGGGAAGTATCTTTCGTTTTTTTGAGATGAGATGCCGATTGTCGGGAAATTATCCATATTTATTTTATATGAAGATCGTGACCGCGCCACTGAGGTTGAGTCACGGAGAGAGTTGAATAAAAAAAGTGCACCCCAAGAAGGTGCACTTTTTTTATTATGGGAATCACCCTTATGCGTCCTGTCGGGGTTGGGCTGAAAATGATCAGGCATGCTGACCTGATTGATTATCTGGAGTTTAAAATCCCGCCGGGATTAAGCGAGTCCTGGGATCATTGCGGTCTGCAGGCCGGCAGTCGCAACTGGTCCCTGACGGGTGTTCTCTGCGCTCTTGATCTGACTGCGGAGGTGGTTGCCGAAGCGCTGGCCGTCGGGGCAAATTTCGTTCTCAGTCATCATCCTCTGCTCTTTAAGCCGCTGGCGAGACTGGATGTCGCCGCTTTCCCGGGGAATCTTCTTTACCAGGCCCTGACTGCCGGTGTCACCCTTTATAGTGCTCATACCAACCTGGACAGTGTCGCCGGAGGCGTCAACGACCGTTTAGCTGAGTTGTTCGGATTAAATCACTGTACGGCCCTGGAGCCGTACCAGGGAGAGATTTATAAGCTGGTAACCTTTATCCCCAAAGCTGAAGCTGAGCGGGTGGGCAGAGCTTTGTTTGCGGCCGGGGCCGGTTCTTACGGGGGTGGCCGCTATCGTGACTGCTCTTTTTGTGCCCCAGGGGTCGGGAGCTTTCGGCCGGTTGCCGGGGCCGCGCCCCGGGTCGGCACTGTTGGTAAAGTCAGTCTGGTGAATGAGATCCGTTTTGAAACCGTTCTGGAGAAGAGGGTTGTGCCTGCAGTGCTTGAGGCCCTGCATCAGACTCATCCCTATGAAGTGCCGGCCTATGACCTCTATCCGATGGAGCTTTTCGACCGGCACAGCGGTCTGGGTCGGATCGGCATGTTGCCAGACCCGGTGTGCCTGGCGGAATTTGTCGATCTGGTTAAACAGCAGTTGGGGGCCCCGGCTCTGCGTTTGATCGGGGGTGATCTGCAGAGAGCTCTGGTGCAGAAGATAGCACTCTGCAGCGGCAGTGGTTTTTCCCTTTACAGATCAGCTTGCGCGGCCGGTGCTGATCTTTTTATCAGTGGTGATGTCAAATATCATGAGGCCCGGGCGGTTCTTGATTCGGGAACCCTGCCCGTGCTTGATGCGGGACATTTTGCCACGGAAAAACCGGTACTTGAGGTTATGGCGGCTTGGTGTCGTGATTTTTTCACGGATCAGGGTCTGGATCTGCCGGTTGCTGTTTCTCAATCCGAGCGGGAAGCATGGATAAATTTATAATGGTTGTTTTTATGTTCATATAGTTGAAGAAACCGATTTGACAGGAGGAAAAGACGTTGGAAAAACAGATGCAGCTGCTTTGGGAGCTCCAGGAGATTGATGCTGAATTAGATGAAATTCGCGATGCTCAGGAGGCGTTTGCTCCGAAACTAGAGAGTATAAAAGAGGATATCGGACTGCTTCAGGATGCAGCTCAGGAGTACCAGAAGGAGTTGGCCGGCAAAGATGTTGAGCGCCGTGACCTGCGCGATGTCGTCGAACGTCTTAAAGGTTTGATAGCGCAATCGAAAGAGAAAATTACTCAGATATCCAATAACAAAGAGTATTTCGCGGTTCTGAAAGAACTTGAGCATAACCAGAAGGCCCTTGAAAAAAATGAAGTTGAGCTGCTCGGGCTGGTTGAGGAGATAGAGTCAATTAAAGAGCAGATTGCCGACAATGAGAAAGAACTCAAGGCCAAATATGATGAAATGGCCGGGGAAGAGAGGGTCATTTCGGAAAAAATTGCCAACCTTGAGAAGAAAATCAAGGCCGGCGATAAGGGTCGCCAGAGTAAAGCCAAAGAGATCAGTGAGCCTTTTTTGCGGCGTTATCAGCGGATTCGGCGGCGTTTTAAAGATGCCGTAGTCCCGGCGGATAAAGGCACCTGCCGGGGTTGTAATGTAAATGTTCCTCCGCAGGTTTATATAGATCTGCTCAAAGGGCATGAGTTGATTAATTGTCCCAACTGTCAGCGTATTATTGTCAAGCGGGCTGAGGCCGAGGCGGAGAACACCGAGAGCTGAGGCTTGGTTAGGGAATGAATTGACTTGGGCATTGCGCGGGTAAGTTGCTGAAAAAGCAGGCCGGAGCAGGCTGGATGATCGCTGGTGCCTCTCCTTGATTGTTTAAGGGGAGGTGCGGGAGGAAAGTCCGAACACCATAGAGCGGGATGCTTCGTAACGCGAAGTCCTGGCGACAGGCAGGCTAGTGCCACAGAAAACAGACCGCCATCGGTTTTAGGTTGATGGTAAGGGTGAAACGGTGAGGTAAGAGCTCACCAGTAGCGATGGTGACATCGTTAGCTTGGTAAACCCCATCCGGTGCAAGGCCAAATAGGCTTCGTTTTCTTCTTGATGGAGATTGAGGCGGCTCGTCTCAAGTTGTCGGCTGGAGACAGCTGGTGCGGCGAAGCGGGTAGGCTGCTTGAGGTTGCGGGTGACTGCAACCCTAGAGGAATGGTCATCACTTCCGCCTGGCGGAAGCACAGAATTCGGCTTACAGGCCTGCTCCGGCCTGCTTTTTCAGCGCCTTGCCCGAAACAGAAAGAGGCAGTAAAAATGATGACTTTTCTGAATGACGGTGATCTGTCGGGTGGTGAACGGCGTCGTTTCTTTCGAGTCGCGCCCGCAGTTGAAGAACCGATTATTCTCAGGACTGCGGTCGGCAGTTTTCCATTGATCGAAATCAGCGGCGGGGGTTGTCGTCTGCCGATTGCGGCTCACTTAGGAATTTCTGAAGTTGACGAGCTGGATCTGTGTCTGCCCGGTCGGAGTTGTAAGATCAGTGTCCGTTTGCGACCCGTGGTGGTCGGAGAAAAGGTTTTCGGAGCAGAATTTATCGACCTCGAGCCGGAGTCTCGTGAAGTTATCTGCGCCTATGTCAGAAGCCGGGAGATTGAACTGGCCCGCCGTTTTTACAGCCCCGCCCGCAGTACCTGTTAAAATCCGCCGAGATGGACGCGACTGCCGGTTTTGCCGGCGGCAAACGGTTCAGCTGTCGGCTTCTATCGCTTCAGCAATTACCCCGTTATTGTTTTTGATTGCCTCCCGGGCCAGATTTTTGCCGAAGGCCAGGGCTTCCATATTCATTTTTTCGGTGCCGCTCGGCACCCGGGCGCTGACGGCGGCTTGCAAAGCCTTGATCGAGACGACCTTGGTAGCTTCGCAGATAACCCCCAGGGCAACGATGTTGCTGAAGATTTCCTTGCCGAACTTCTCCCGGGTTCTGGCCGAGATCGGGATCGCCAGGGCATTGCTGGTCGGGATCTGGTTGACATAGGTGGTGTCGACGATAAAAATGCCTCCGGCTTTCAGGTCAAAGGAGTACTGGTCGCTGGCTTTCTGACTCATGGTCAGGAGGATGTCAACCCAGGTCGCTTTCGGAAAAAAGATCGGGCCGTCGGCGATGATAATCTCCGCCCGGCTTGCCCCGCCCCGGGCCTCCGGGCCGTATGATTGACTCTGTACAACATTTTTTTCATCCAGAATAGCGGCTTCGGCCAGAATGATCCCGGCGGTGATCAGTCCCTGGCCGCCGCTGCCTGCCAGTCTGATTTCCGTTCTGTTCTGCTTCACGAAAGTTTTCCTCTTGTCTGGTTCTGCGCCCGGGTGATGATCGTATCATACTGCTCGCAAAATTCCGGGAGCTCCTTTTCAATGAGGACGCCGGTAATAATCCGTCCTTCAAGCTCCTCCGGGCTCATCTTTTCCGCCCGGCTTTTCTCAACCGCCACCTCTTTCTGCCATCGCAGCATCTCCACCGCGCCCCCTTTGCGGTTGAGGCGGCCGTAGGTGGTGGGGCAGTGAGTGATGACCTCGACCACGGAAAAACCTTTGTGCTGAATCGCTTTTTTTATAATGTTCTGCATCTGCAGAGTATGGTAGCTGGTCGTTCGCCCGACAAAAGTGGCCCCGGCCGCCTCAACCAGGGCCGAAATATTGAAAGGTCTTTCGATGTTGCCGAGTTTGCAGGTGTAGGCTCTGTCTCCATGCGGGGTTGTCGGACTGTACTGGCCGCCGGTCATGCCGTAGATATAGTTGTTGAAGATAATGGTGGTAATGTCGATGTTGCGGCGGCAGGCATGAATCAGATGGTTGCCGCCGATGGCGGTGGAGTCGCCGTCGCCCGTGGCGACAATCACCTTGAGTTCCGGGCGCGCCAGTTTCAGGCCGGTGGCAAAAGGCAGAGCCCGGCCGTGGGTGGTGTGCAGGGTGTTGAAATCGACATAGACCGGGGCTCTGCCGGTGCAGCCGATGCCGGAGACAAAAGCTATCTCATTTTTATCGAGTTCGAGAGCGTCTATCGCCCGCAGCATGTTGCCTAAAATGGTGCCGATGCCGCAGCCCGGGCACCAGATATGGGGAAACTTTTTGCTGTGGCGGAAATATTTATTGACCAGTTGACTGTTGCTGATCATCGTACAATTCCTTTAACCGTTTTAACAATTTCATCCGGAGTAATGATGGTGCCGTTGACCCGGTTGATTTTTTCGATTACGGCTTTGCCGGCATTGACTCGTAAGACTTCCCGATAGATCTGGCCCATATTCAGCTCCGGTACAATGATGGTTTTGAGCTGGGGCAAGTAATGTTCCAGGGCAAAGCGGGGAAAAGGCCAGAGGGTGCCGAGTTTGATCAGGCCGACTTTGAGGCCGGCCTGGCGCAGATCTTCCAGGGCGGAACGGGCTGAAAGCACCATGCTGCCGTAAGCCAGAATGGCGTGTTCGGCATCCTCCATCAATTCGTAGTCAACCAGGCAGACCTCGCGAAAGCCGCGTTCAATCTTGGCAAACAGACCGCGGATATTATCGCGGGCCTCATTCGGATTAGCCGTGGGAAAGCCTTTCGTATCGTGCACCAGCCCGGTAATATGGTAACGGTAACCATCGCCGAAACTGGCCATCGGGGCTACGCCGCTGGCAGAGCGTTCATAAGGCTGGTACCACTCCGGCGGCATGTTGGGCCGGACCCGGTTGATCCGTTCGATCATCGCTGCCGGCGGCAGGCTGACTCGAGCCCGCATATGGCCGATGACCTCATCCATTAACACGATTACCGGATTGCGGTATTTTTCGGAAAAATTTACCGCTTTAACTGTGTAGGAAAAGGCTTCTTCGACACTGGATGGGGTTAAGACGATGATGGGGTGATCACCGTGGGTGCCCCAGCGGGCCTGCATGACATCGCCCTGGGAAGGGCTGGTGGGCAGCCCGGTTGAGGGTCCGGCCCGCATGACATTGACAATGACTATGGGGATCTCGGCCAGGCAGGCAAAACCTAAATTTTCCTGCATCAGCGAAAAGCCGGGGCCAGAGGTGGCGGTCAGGGCTTTGCGTCCACCGATCGCAGCCCCGATGATGGCGGCAATACTGCCGATTTCATCCTCCATCTGGATGAACTTGCCTCCGTTTTCCGGCAGTCTATCCGCTAGGATTTCGGCTATCTCGGTTGACGGCGTGATCGGATAGCCGGCAAAAAAATCGACCCCGGCGGCCAGAGCACCCGCCGCCACGGCCTCGTTGCCCTGCATAAGCTGGTAGGAGGTTTTTTTACTCATGATTTTTCCTTACCGGGTTCTGTCGCCACTTTACATTCTTCAACGTTTATTGCGAAATCGGGGCAGCGGAGTTCGCACATATGGCAGGCGATGCACTTTTCGGGGGCTTTGGCGAAGAGATGGCGGTTTTCATCCATGGCCAGAACTTCCTTGGGGCAGAAGGCGACACAGATGCCGCAACTTTTGCACCAGTCGTAAAATATGGTTATTCTGGGATATTCTTCAAGGGACAAAGCGTTGGTTTTCTCTTTTTTTGCAGCCATGATTTTAACTTCTTAAAGCAGATAATCAGTTAATGGTCGTCGGGATAGAGTATGGCAGAGACGCCAAATACCGCTCTTTAATGTGCATACACCTGAAAGCGCGCCCTTGTCAATGGCTTTTTGCCCCTTGTAAAACGTGATAAATACTGGTAAGTACAACGATTGTGGGGTGACGCTCACTCTCTTGCAGAGCGTTTTCCGGTTTGCAGAAAAGTCTGATATTGTGCTAAGAGTACTTATCTTGCGGGCGCGGCTCGCGCCGGATGGTGAACTCTTTACAGGTGGGGATATGCATACATCATTGTTGTTTGTCAGGCTGAGAGTATCGCTTTTACTGTTGCCGGCAGTTATTCTGCTTTTTCAGGGTCCGGGTGTGGTCTCGGTTCAGGCCGCAGAGAAACGGGTGCACAAAATTGCGGTTTTCGCATTCGCAACCCCTTTTCTGAAAGCCTACGAAGGTTTGCGGGCCGGGCTTGCGGCCCAGGGGTATAAGCTTGATAGCGATCTGATTTTTGCGGTGCACTCTCTGGAGCGCGACACCTCCGGGGTGACGGGGCTGCTCAGGAGTGCGCTCAGTGCCGATTTTGATCTGATCTTTTCCATTACAACGCCGGTAACCCAGGCGGTGCAGGCCTCTCTGCTTGACCTTGGTGCCACGGTTCCCGTTGTTTTTACAAGTGTAGCCGATCCTTTAGGTTCCAGGGTAGTGGCTGATCTGCGTCATCCCGGGGCCAATTTTACCGGTGTCAGTCATATTTCGATTGAGCTGCTGCCTCAGCGTCTGCTCCTTTTCAAGAAAGCGTTTCCGCAGATGCAGCGGGTCGCGGTCTTTTTTGATCCGCAGGAGGAGATCTCCAAAAGATCCTTTACACAGAGCTATTTGCGCCAGGCCGCGAATGATGCCGGGGTTACTTTAATGGTCAATCATGTCCGCAGTCACGAAGAGATGCTGGCCGCCTGTCGTAATTTTACCGTGGAGCAGGCCGATGCGCTTTTTATGGTGCCGGATGCCTTGTCCGTCGCTCATTTCACAGAACTGCTCGAACTCTCCCATCGTTTGCGGATACCTCTGATGGTGATCGATAATATGCTGCTGCAGCGGGGCGGAGTGATGGGTTACAGTCCCGGTTTTTATGATGTCGGTTTTCAGGCGGCAACGATTGTCGAGCAGATATTTCACGGAGTTCCCGCTGGGGAGATCGCGGTGCAGAATCCGGAAAAGGTAAAACTCGTGGTCTCTTTAAAGGAGGCTCAGGCGCTCGGTCTTGAACTCAGTGATGAGATTCTTCTGCTCGCGGATGAGGTTTTACGGTGAAGGTAAAATTTTCGCTTTATCGTAAATTTCTCTCCGGTTTTGCCATGGTGGCGGCCCTTCCCTTACTCTGCGGTTCTCTCTATTTCTACAACGTTCTCCAGGCCCATCTTCGGCAGAATGTGGAGCATATCAGCCTGGTTCAGTCCGAGGCCGCCGGCAATCAGATAAGCTGGCATATCAATGAGATTGACCGGGGGCTTGCCTATACCGCGAGTCAATATCTTTTTAAAAAAAATGATGGCAAGCTCTTATCCTGGGCCTATCGGCAACATGCCGAAATTCGTAATATTGTCATTGTCGACCTTGCTAACAATGTGGTTGAAGCCTTGTCCGGCTACGGTTATATCGGCCCCGGCATGACCTCTCCCCTGCTTGCCTTTACAGCTGAATATCCTCGGCAGAGAATGATTTTTTTCAGCCAATGGCACCTGGAGCCGCAGCTGGTATTGGTTTATCCGATAACTTCCTTAACCACCGGTAAACAGCAGGGCTATCTTTTTGCCGAGCTCTCCCTGAAGAAACTGTTCAGCGCTTTTCCCCGACAAAAAGTCGGCCAGGGACAGCTTTTTCTCGTCAATCTGGCAGGTGAGGTTGTCTCCCATGTCAATATCAACCATGTTCTTAAAGGGGCCATGGTCGATCAGGTTGCTCCGGTGGCCAAGGTTCTGGCGGGGGCCCATTCATCTCTGGGTGAATATTTAAATCTGGAGCAGGAAGATGTTCTCGGGGTGGCGGTCCGGATCGAGGGACTGCCCCTGATGGTGGTCAGCGAAACGCCCATAGCTCAGACCTACGCACTCTCATATGCCTTGCGCAACACCTTTGTCTATGTTTTCTGTTTTGCCCTGGGCCTGATTTTGCTCGGGAGCTGGTATTTGGCGCGCTCGATGACGCAGCCGATCGAAAGGCTCTATCGGGCCACGGAGAAAATCCGAAGCGGCCATCTTGAAGCTCTGGCCGGAGTCTTTCCGGCGGACGAGATCGGGGCTTTTGCACAGTGTTTCAATGAGATGATCACCTCCCTGAAAATGGATCGGGAGCTGCGAGAAATTGCCGAAAACAGACTGCGCGAGAGCGAAAGCCGTTATCGGACCATTGCCGATTACGCCTATGACATGGAATGCTGGCGTGATCCGGAGGGGAAATTTATTCATGTCTCACCGTCATGTCTCGAACTCACCGGCTATTTTCCGGAAGAATTTTATAATGATCATCAGCTGATGGACCGACTGGTTGTGGCCGAAGATCGCGAAATATTTATCGGTCACCGGCACGAAATTACTGCCGACGGCCGTTTTCAGCCGATTGAGTTTCGGATTCGGCACAAAGATGGTTCCGTGCGCTGGTTAAGTCATATCTGCCGTCCAATAGCCGACGCCGATGGCAGAAATCTCGGAGTCAGAGGCAGTAATCGCGATATTACTCAGCGCAAACTGGCCGAAGAGTTTCTTGTGGCCGAGCGTGAGCGCCTGGCCATTACCCTGCGCAGTATTGGTGATGGCGTGATCACCACCGATAATCATGGGCGCGTGACCCTGCTTAACCCGGTAGCTGAGATCCTTACCGGCTGGAGCAGCGATGCGGCTTTCGGTCAGGCGGTTCACGAAGTTTTTCGGATTGTGCATGAACGCAGCCGCGAGACCATGGCCTGTCCTGTGGCGTTGGTTTTAAAAGAAAATTGTGTGATCGAGCTCGCCAATCACGCTCTGCTTATTTCCCGGCATGGAGTTGAAATCGCGGTTGCCGACAGTGCGGCTCCGATTGTGGGACAAGGTGGCAAGAGGATTGGAGTGGTGCTGGTTTTTCGCGATGTCAGAGAGGAGAAAAAACTGCAGCAGGAACGTTTGCGCAGTGAAAAACTGGAGGCGGTCGGGGTCCTGGCCGGCGGCATTGCCCATGATTTTAATAATCTTCTGATGGGTTTGCAGGGCAGTCTTGATCTGGTCCGGCTCTCTTATGATCAGGGTTTTGAGGTTGTCGCAAAACATCTTGCCAAAGCTGAAAAGGCGATTGTCCGTGCGGTTTCCCTGGCGCACCAGTTGTTAACTTTTGCTAAAGGCGGGGCACCGATCAAAGGTGAGGTTGGTCTGGCGGCTCTGGTTAAAGATTCAGCCGAATTTGTCCTGCACGGCTCGCAAGTAAAAGTTGAATACGAAATTGATGATAATCTCTGGGCGGTCGAGGTCGATGCCGGGCAGATCAGTCAGGTGGTTAACAATCTGGTCACCAATGCGCGCCAGGCGATGGCTGACGTCGGAGTGATTCGGATTACTGTTAAAAACCATGAAGTTACTGAAAATGCCGGTCGAGGCCTGAGTCCGGGCTTTTATATCAAGGTTGCGGTGCGGGATCAGGGTTGCGGTATTGATCCTGCGGTCATACCTCATATTTTCGAACCTTATTATACGACTAAAGATGGCGGCAGTGGTCTTGGTCTGGCCACCTGCTATTCTATCATCGCCAATCATGGCGGCCGTCTGGAGGTCGCTTCCGATCCGCAGAAAGGTTCGATCTTTACTTTTTTTCTGCCCGCAACCGGTCATGCCGGCAAACAAATAGGGGCCGATTCGGGTGATTCACCCCGACTTCCCGGTAATGATGCTAAACTGGGCCGGGTTCTGTTCATGGATGATGAAAAGGTGATCCGCGAGGTTGTTGCCGAAATGCTGGAGATGCTGGGTTACGAGGTCGTGGCGGTGGCCGATGGCGAGTCCCTTCTGGCAACTTACAAGCAGGCTTTGCAGGATGGTTTGCACTTTCAGGTCGTAATCATGGATCTCTCGATTCCGGGAGGTATGGGCGGGCGCGAGGCGATCAAGCGGCTGCGGGAAATTGACCGTGATGTCAAAGCTATCGTCTCCAGCGGCTACTCCCAGGATCCGGTGATGGCCGACTATCGGGCCTACGGCTTCGACGGTATGGTCGCCAAACCCTACAAAATCGAATCCCTGCTCGCGGTGTTACAGGGCTGAATGGGGATTAAAGAATGATGCCTCTGGTCGGTGCACTGTTCCAGATCAGGGTCAGGGTGTAGATAATCATGATCAGGCCGATGAAGAATTCGAAAAAAAGGCTGAGGATCGCGCCGATGACGGCCCCGATGCCCGCTTTTAAACTCTCCTGCTGACTTTTAAGGGTAAAAGCCAGTTCGCAGAGGAAGGCCCCGGCAAAGGCTCCCAGTAACGAGCCTCCGGGAAGGGGAATCAAGAACAGGCCCAGACAGAAGCCGACCAGGGCGCCGATGATGCCGTATTTGCCGGCACCCATGACTTTGGCGCCCAGGCTGGTGATGAAAAACTGACCGATAGTGCCCACCAGCATCAGCCCCAGAAGGGTCATTACGGCTGAAACGGTAATGATCTGAAAATTGGTCAGCAGGGCGTAGGCCAGAATCCCGACAAAAATCAGGCCGCTGCCGGGCAGCACCGGAATCAGGGTGCCGATCATGCCGACCAGGCAAAGAGCAATCAGCAGTGCGGTTTCCATGAGCTCAGGCAGGCCGGTGTTTTATCGGGCCAGTTTTTTAGGTTCGTAGACGCAGTAGGGCTCTTCCGCCATGAAGTTGCCGGTCGCCTCAAAAGCCCGGGCTCGGCAGCCGCCGCAGACCCTTTTGTATTCACAGATACCACATTTCCCTTCGAGTGCGTCATAGTCTCTGAGCTTATTAAAGACCTGTGAATCTTCCCAGATTTGCTGAAAGCTGGTTTCGCGAATATTGCCGGCTTTGGCTTCGAGATAGCCGCAGGGCTGGACGTCGCCGATATGGGAGACAAAACAGAAACCGATGCCGCCCAGGCAGCCCCGGGTGACTGCATCGAGACCATGGGTTTTAAAGGTGACGGACTTGCCTTCGGCCTTGCTGCGCTGGCGCAGAATGCGCAGATAGTGGGGGGCGCAGGTGGCTTTGAGCTGCAGCGGCACTTTGTCGCGCTGCTCGTAGAACCAGTTTAAGGTTCTCTCATACTCTTCCGCCGGAATCTCCTGCTCTTCGAGTTCTTTGCCGCGTCCGGTGGGCACCAGGAGAAAGATGTGATGGGCCACGGCGCCGAGTTTGACGGTGAGATCGAGAATCGCCGGAATCTCCTTGAGGTTGAGTTTGGTGATAGTGGTGTTGACCTGAAACTCCAGGCCGTTATCACGGGCAAAGTCTAAAGCTTTGAGCGAGTTGGCGAAGGAGCCCTGAACCTGCCGGAAATTATCATGGGTTTCGGCATTGGAGCCGTCCAGGCTGACACTGATGCGCTGAATGCCGCTGGCGATCATCTTTTTTATACTGTTCTGATCAACCAGGGTGCCGTTGGTGGCCATGACCATGCGCAGGCCGAGTTTGGTGCCGTAGGCGGCCAGTTCATAGATGTCGTCGCGAAGCATAGGTTCACCGCCGGTTAATATGATGACTGGTTTGCTGAAGGAGGCGACCGTATCGAGGAAAGAAAAAGCGGCGGCAGTGTCGAGTTCGCCGGGATAGGGGCCTTTCTCGGCCGCGGCCCGGCAGTGAATACAGGAGAGGTTGCAGCTCCTGGTGGTTTCCCAGGCGATCATCCGCAATTCCGGGGTTGATTCAGGATCTTTTCGTTCACCGTGATGTTGGGGGAGGGTTGTTGCTGTTTCAGGGTGCATGCTGGATTCTCTGGAAAGTTAGGGTTAGTCCGGGTTGCCCGGTTGACATGGTCAGCGCTTTCCACTATTGGAGGGCGTTAATGGAGTCGCCAACATAAACTATGGGGGCGGCTTTTGGCAAGAAAAATTGTAATTGGTCGGTTTTCGCACCGTACTCCTGAATTTTTATGTCTTTGTGTAATCCTCTTTTCCTGTCGGACTGGCGGGCGTTGATTCTGGCTGCCGGTTTCGGTACCCGTCTGCTGCCTCTGACCGAGCGTCTGCCGAAACCTCTGGTGCCGGTAGCCGGGGTGCCGATGCTGGCCCTGACCCTGAATCGTTTCAGAAGGCTTAAACCCCGGATTATGGTGGTCAACGGGCATCATCTGGCCGTCCAGGTCGAGTCTTTTCTTGAGGAACACAGTACTGGTTTTCAAAAGCTTAAATATCTTTATGAGCCCTTGATTCTTGATACCGGCGGCGCTGTCCGCAATGCCGCCCGCTATCTGCGGGGGCCCTTCTTTGTGACCAGCAACGCCGATGCCGTCAATGATATAGCACTGCTCCCGGCGGTGGCCCGGCATCTGCGCCAAGGGTCGCTGGTGACCATGCTCCTGCATGACCGCGAACCCTACAATCAGGTTGAGGTCGATGCGTCCGGCCGGATTGTAGGGTTTGCTTTGCCGCCGAAAGCTTCGGCAAATCGGCTGCTTGCTTATACCGGCATTCAAATCTGCTCACCGGTGCTGCTTGATTTGATGGCCCGGGAAGCGCCGGGTCGGCCTTTTCCCCTGATTCCTTTTTACCGGCGTCTGCTGGCTGCGGGCCGCACTGACCTTGCCGCTTATGTGGTGGATACGAGAGATCGGTATTACTGGCGGGATCTCGGCACCCCGGAGGATCTTGCCGCCGTGGAGGCTGATCTGAAAAACAGGTGTGGTCTGGCTGCCAGGCTGGGGGTGGTCTGATTTTGTATTTCATCTATAACAGTCTGCTCTGGGTTGTGCTGCTCCTTTTCTGGCCGGGATTATTGTGGTATATGCGCCGGCGTCAGGGAAGTCTTGAGGGACTGGGCGAGCGCCTTGGCTATGGCTGGCCACAAGCCTCGGGCAAAGTTGGGCCAAGGCAGCGAACCACCTGGTTTCATGGTGCATCGTTAGGCGAAATGCAGATGCTGGCTCCGTTGCTGCGGGCCTGGCGGGATGCTTATCCGGAAAGCGAGCTTCTCCTGACAACTATGACCCTGACCGGTCGCCAGGTTGCCCGCCGTCTTTTTCCTGAGGCCCGCGTGCTCTTGCTGCCGCTCGATCTGCCGCACTTGTGGTGGCTTTTTTTTCGTCGTTTTCAACCGCTCTGTCTGATTGTCGCCGAGACTGAACTCTGGCCCAACCTGCTTCGCTGTGCCCGGCGTCGGGGCCTGCCGGTTGCTCTGGTCAATGCTCGGTTGTCGGTGCGCAGTTTTGCCAATTATCGTTTTTTTGGTTTTTTTACCCGGTCCATGTTCGCGACCCCGGTTCTGGTGGCTGTTCAGGATGCGGTATCAGGCGAGCGTTTTGCGGCGCTCGGTACGGCGGCAGAGCGTATTGTTCTCAGCGGCAATATGAAGTTTGACCTGCTGCCCCCTGTTGCCGATCAACTTCTTTACCGGCAGCTGTTTGCTCCTGAACTCCAGGTGGTGGTTGCCGGTTCCACCCATGCGGGGGAAGAGGAGATGCTGCTTGCGGCCTGGGAGAAAGGTGCCGACGCGGCCCCGGAAATATTTAAATCTGCCTGTCTCGTGCTGGCTCCGCGGCACCCGCAGCGTTTTGCCGAGGTGGCTCAGCTGTTGACCGGAAAAAAAGTCGATTTTCTCAGTTTTTCCTCCTTTAAAAAGACACCGGCGCCTCTGACCTTGCCGGCGGCGCCGGCGGTGCTGCTTCTTGATACTCTAGGTGATCTGATTCACTTCTATAACCTTGCCAGTTTTGCCGTGATCGGGGGGACGCTGGTGCCTGGAGTCGGGGGGCATAATCCTCTGGAAGCCGCGGTTTTCGGCAAAGCCGTGGTGCACGGAACCTATACTGCGAACTTTAAAGCTGGTTTTACTTATCTTGATGAAGAGGGCGGCGGAGTGTCGGTGGCCGACCCTGAGGCTCTGGCGGCAGTTGTCATCCGCGCTTTGCGGGAGCCCGGCTGGCTGGGTGATGCCGGCCGCAAAGCGGCGGCGGCTGTGACCCGTCAGCGTGGAGCCCTGCAGCGAACCATGCTCTCCTTGCAACAGGCTCTTGCTCTTTGGCCGGAAGATAAGCATTGACTTTTTTGCTCTCAGTTCGTTACAATTGACGATTATTTTTCTTGAGGTAGTTTTTGCCTGGGAAAATACTTATCTTGCGGGCGTTGCCCGCGTTAAAAGGACATGGTTATGACTGCATCAGATAAAGGAACGACATATAAGGATGCCGGGGTCGATATTGCCGCCGGCAACCGTCTGGTAAAAAATATTGCCCCTCTGGTCAAAGAGACTTTCCGGCCCGAGGTGCTGGCGGATATCGGCGGTTTCGGGGCGCTCTTTTCTCTGCATACGGAAAAATATCGTGATCCGGTACTCGTTTCTTCGACGGATGGGGTTGGCACCAAGCTGAAATTAGCTTTTTTAGCCGATAAACATGATAGCATCGGCATTGATCTGGTGGCCATGGTGGTTAATGATATTGTTGTGCAGGGGGCCGAGCCCCTTTTCTTTCTTGATTATCTGGCTACCAGCCGACTTGAAGTTGAACGCGCAACCGAGATTATTGCCGGCATTGCCAGGGGTTGCAAGGAGGCCGGCTGCTCCCTGATCGGAGGCGAGACTGCCGAAATGCCGGGTTTCTATCAGGGTAAAGATTATGAACTGGCGGGCTTTGCCGTCGGTATTGTCGATAAATCGCAGCTGATTGACGGTTCGGAAATCAAGGTTGGTGACCGGATTATCGGTCTGGGTTCGTCGGGATTGCACAGTAACGGCTACTCTCTGGCCCGGCGGGTGTTGCTGGAAGACAGCGCTTATGCTCTGGATGAGAAACTGCCGGAGCTGGAATTGCCTCTCGGTGAGGAGCTGTTGCGCCCGACCCGTATCTATGTGCGGACAATTCTTAACCTGCAGCGCGATTTTCGTCTGAAAGGGGTGGCTCATATCACCGGCGGGGGTTTGCAGGAGAACATTGTCCGGGTGGTGCCGGATCGCTGTCAGGTGCAGATTGATCTGCAGACCTGGCCGCGACCGCCGATTTTCGAGATTATTGCCCGTCAGGGCAAGGTTTCGGAAAAGGAGATGCTGACAACCTTTAACTGCGGCATCGGCATGGCTCTGATCGTTGCGGTCGAAGATGTGGAAGATATTCTGGAGCGTCTGCACGGGCTTGGCGAAAATGGTTATCTGATCGGTGAGATCGGTATGCGTGAGCCTGATGCGGAAACTATTGTTTTCCTCAACAGCGAAAAATCCAGGCGCAGAGATGATTAGAATCGGAATTCTGATTTCCGGCAGCGGCAGCAATCTGCAGTCGATTATCAATGCCGTCAGGATGGGCACGATTGCCGGTGAGATTGTCAAGGTAATCAGTAACGATGAAAAAGCCTACGGTTTGACCCGGGCGGCAGAAGCCGGGATTTCGACAGAAGTTGTAAAACATGGCGATTACGCCGGACGGGCGGCGTTTGAAGAAAAACTGCTCAGCGTGCTGCAGGAGGCGGCGGTTGAACTGGTGGTTCTGGCCGGTTTCATGCGGGTTTTAGGTGCCGGCTTTCTGGCGGCTTTCCCCGATCGGGTGATCAATATTCATCCCGCCCTGCTGCCCTCTTTTCCGGGTACGCATGGCCAGGCTCAAGCTTTTACCTACGGGGTTAAACTGGCCGGCTGCACCGTTCATTTTGTCGATGAACAGGTCGACCATGGTCCGATTATCATGCAGGCCGCGGTGCCGGTTCTGGCGGATGATGACGCAGACCGGCTGGCGGCGCGGATCCTGCGCTGCGAGCATAAGATTTTTCCGCTGGCACTGGCGCTCTACTGCGCCGGCCGGCTGCGGATTGAAAAGCGCAAAGTCTCTATTCTGGGGGTTGATGAAACCCTTCTTGAAGATCAGTGTCTGATCTCCTGTCCCGTTTAAGCTTAACCCCTTTTTTTCAACCCTTAGCAAAAATTACACAGGCAAGTTTATGATGAATCAGCCGCAGCAACCGGCCATGATTGCGGATCTTCTCAAGGTTAATCGTTACGATCCGGTTCCGGAGCGGGTTGATCTGGTGCAGACCCATGCCTCCTGGGTATTCCTGGCGGGCGATTATGTTTACAAGATAAAAAAACCGGTTGATTTTGGTTTTCTTGATTTTTCAACCCTGAGTAAAAGGGACTTTTACTGCCAGGAAGAGTTGCGGCTTAATCGTCGTCTGGGTGGCGATTATTATTTGCGGGTCGAAAACGTGGTGCGGCGACCGGATGGTTATTTTCTCGGCGGTGAAGGAACGGTGGTTGACTACGCAGTAGTTATGCGGCGTCTGCCGGAGGCTTTTCTGATGCGGCAGCTGCTAGCGGACAATCTTCTCAAGGAGAGTCAGCTGGATGAACTGGTGGCGCTGCTGCACACCTTTTACAAACAGGCCAAGGTGTTTACGGATGGTCGTTTCGGTTCGCGCGAAAAAGTCCGTTTTGATGTCGAGGAAAATTTTTCTCAGACTGAAAAATTTATCAATGATACGATCATGGCGCAAGATTACAAGCAGATTGCCGCCTTCAGCCGTAATTTCCTGATTGACCAGCATAAGCTGTTTGTCCGCCGGGTTAAAGAGGGCGCCGTGCGTGAAGGGCACGGTGATCTGCACATGGAACATATCTGCCTGCCTCCGGGAGCGCCGCTGGTCTACGACTGCATTGAATTCAATCAGCGTTTTCGTCGGCTGGACGTAGTTAATGACCTGGCTTTTTTAGCCATGGATCTTGAAGAGCATAATCGTTTCGATTATGCCGCCAGTTTCGTCGCAAGCTGCATGCGCCATCTGGGGGATCTTTTTGAGCCCAAACTGCTCTCTTTCTACAAATGTTATCGGGCTTATGTGCGGGGTAAGGTTTTAAGTTTTTTAAGTGCCGATGCCGCTCTGGGAGAAGACGGGCGGCAACAGGCCCGGCTTCGGGCCGCGCGTTATTTTCGGCTGGCAACCGTTTATGCCTCGCCGCCGCCCGCGGGCATTATTCTGCTCGCCGGGGTCAGCGGCAGCGGGAAAAGTTATCTGGCGCAGGCCCTGTCGAGTTTGTGGGGAAGCAAGTGGCTTCGTTCCGATGTTGTGCGCAAAGAGCTGCACGGGCTTTCCGGGAAGAAGGCCGCCGCTCCTTTCGGTCAGGGGATTTACAGTAGCGAGCAGACGTTTAAGACCTATCAACGGTTAGCGGAACAGGCTGCCGCCGCCGTGGCTGAGGGTCTTTCCGTGATCGTCGATGCCGCCAGCCTGAAGGCGGTTCATCGCGAACTTATCTATGAAGTTGCCCGGCGTCACGGGGTTCCGATCCGGCTTCTGGTCTGCCGGGCACCGTGGCCGGTGCTGGTCGAGAACCTGAAAAGACGTGCCGCGGCCGGTATCGATGTCTCCGATGCTGATATTGAAATTGCCCGGCGTCAGCGTTTTGTTCCGCCGGATCAGTTTGAGCTAGAGACGACCGCATGGCTGGAGGTTGATACGCGCCAGGATCTGGTTGATCAGATCTATAATTTTGTGACCGCTGAGCGGGGTTGAAAGGTTGCTCCATTATATTGAGCATATTCAGCTTGCGCTGGTTGGTATCGTTGAAGTCGCGCTTTTTTTAGCGCGACTTTTTCGTTTCTTTTTAATGGCTGGGCCGCCGATGCCGGGGATGACCAGAGGTACTGCTTCGGCGATGGTGTCGATTCCGAAAAACTCTATCTCCTTTCGAGCAGCCAGGGGCAGATCTTCAAGATTTTTGAGGTTCTCGCGAGGCAGAATGATTTTTCTGATGCCGGCCCGGCGTGCGGCCAGTACCTTTTCCTTGATACCGCCGACTGCGAGAACGCGCCCGGAAAGTGAGATCTCTCCGGTAATTGCCGTCTGATGATCGGCGATCTGGCCGCTGGCCAGCGAGAGCAGGGTCAGAAAAATGGCGAGTCCGGCCGAAGGCCCGTCTTTAGGAATGGCGCCTGACGGTATGTGAATGTGGATCAGGTGCTTTTCGAAAAAATCCACCCCTAGACCATAGTCGGCACTGAGGCTGCGTAGAAAGCTCAGGGCGGTCTGGGCCGACTCCTTCATTACCTCTCCCAACGACCCGGTCAGGGTCAGATTTTCCCCTTTTTTACTATCCATCAGTGCCGCTTCAATAAAGAGAATGTCGCCGCCGGTCGGGGTCCAGGCCAGGCCGGTGACGATGCCGATGCGACTCTTGGCCGCGGCCAGCTCCTTGTGGTGTCGAGTCGGACCCAGTAAATCGGTTAAATCACGACTTGTAAGGGATTTGGGCAAGGGGTTGCCCGCAACTTTATCACGAGCCCATTTACGCATGATTTTACCGATCATTTTTTCCAGATTGCGGACGCCGGATTCCCGGGTGTAATTGTCGATGATGGTGTCCAGGGCTTCATCGGTAAAGGCTATGCGTTCATCTTTGAGACCGTGGTTCTCCCTCTGGCGGTCGAGCAGATAGCGGCAGGCGATACTTTTTTTCTCCTCTTCAGTGTAGCCGGGCAGCGCGATGATCTCCATGCGGTCCAGTAAGGGGGCCGGGATCGGGTCGCTCTGATTGGCGGTCGCAATAAAGAGGACCCGGCTTAAATCAAAGGGCAGATTGAGATAGTGGTCGACAAAGGCGTTGTTCTGTTCGGGATCCATCACTTCCAGCAGGGCTGAAGCCGGGTCACCGCGGAAATCACGCCCCAGCTTGTCGATCTCATCAAGCATGAAGACCGGGTTACGGCTTGCGGCCCGTTTGATCTCCTGAATAATCTTGCCCGGCATCGCGCCGAGATAGGTTCGGCGGTGCCCTCTTATTTCAGCCTCGTCATGCACCCCGCCCAGGGAGAGGCGAATGAACTCCCGGTTCATCGCCCGGGCAATGGATTTGCCGAGAGAGGTCTTGCCGACCCCGGGAGGCCCCACCAGGCAGATAATCGGCCCTTTCATATCTTTATTGAGCTGGCGCACGGCGAGATGTTCGAGAATCCGTTCCTTGACCTTGTCGAGACCGAAGTGATCTTCATTAAGAATCTTTTCGGCCTGATTGAGGTCGAGGTTCTCCTGGTTTTCAGCTTGCCAGGGCAGCTCAGAAACATATTCGACATAATGAAGAATATTGTGGTAGTCAGGTGAAGACGGGTTCATACGTTCCAGGCGGCCAAGCTCTTTGGTTACGGTTTTGCGGACCTGTTCGCTGATGTCAAGTTCGGCGATCTTTTTCTTGAGCTCGTTGAGTTCTTCATTTTCATTATCGCTGCGTGTTCCGCCGCTGTGACGCGGCCAGCGGGCGCTGTCGATCGGGCCCGGCGACTCCCCCCGTTTTAATTTTTTCTGTCGATCGTAAAGGAGTTGATGCACCAGTTTGAGGCGATCTTTAGGGCTGATTGCGGAGAGGGCCTGCTGTTGCGTGGCGAAGTCCGGCTGCAGATAGATAATCATCAGATCGGCCAGGTGTCCCGGGTTGTTGATGCGGTCAAGCAGCAGGGTTGCGGCTTCGGGTAAAGGCTGGCCGGCTGCACAGCAGACTTTGAGAAGGCTCAAGGAGCTCTCCATAAGCATCTGGGTGGTGCTGTCGGAGTGCTGTTCGCGTTCCTGATAGCCGGCAATCAGGGCTTGAGTCTGCTCTCCGGTATTGAGCAGACGTAAGAATGAGACCCGGCAGACCCCTTCCAGTACTGCTTCAAGATGCGAGTCGCCGTTCAGCTTTGCCTGACTCACCCGGCAGGCGGTGCCGATGGGATGGAGGTTCTCGTAGGTCAGAGGCAGGGCTCCGGCCCGATGCTGGTTTGCAATCGCTACCAGCTCATTATCTTTCTGACAGGCGAGGAGCAGTTCGATATCTTCCTTGCGGCGGGCCGTAATATTGACCGCCATGAGAGGGAAGATTATAATGTTATGCAGAGCTAAAAGCGGAAGGCGGTCGGGTAATATCTGAACAGGGCTTGAACTCACGGAATATTTGCCTCATTTGAAGGTGTTGTTGATATAAGTTTGAGGAATGTAGGAGGTTGATTGGTTTTTGTCAAGCTCAGATCACTCTTGCCGTGATTGGGAAAACAGTATATAGGGTAACTTTAAGGCAGGATTACAATAAGATAGTGGTTCGGGTGAAGATGATTTTAACGCGGGTGGTGCTCACAGACAGGGACTCTCATCAGAACATTTTCTTGTTTGGCAAAGCAGAAAACAACCTGTAGGGTGCTGTTTGACGGGGCGGTGAGGATTGTTTTATGTATTGTTCTAAATGTAAATTGCGGGTAGCGGACGACAGTATTACAATCTGTCCCGTATGTCAGGGGCCTCTGGCACTGGTTCCGGAAGCGGAAAAGCCACAGGAGAGTGATGCCGGCCGGGTCAGTCCGAAGATTCGCATCGGGGAAAAATTCGATGCTTATACTAAGTATGAGAAGAATCTGGACTTTGATCCGGAATTGCTGGGGCTGCAGTCGGAAAAGAATAGTTCGGTCGAAGCCGATGACGATATTATGGCTTTATCCCAGCTCTGGGAGGATGAGGATCTTGATAAGGATCTTGAAGGGATCTTTGCCGATGCGTTGTCCTTGGATGAAATAGAACAAAACAAAGATTTTACAAAGGAGTTCGAAAAGGAGTTGGATGAGGAGCTGGATCGGGAGATTGATTCCGTTGAAAAGTCTTCGCCGTTCGGTCAATCTGAAGCTTTTTCCGCCGAACCGGCACCCGCTCCGGCTCCGGCCATGCCGCCGGCCCGGAGCCGCTCTCCTCTGTTTTTAGTCTTGCTGCTGCTGGTTGGTCTGGGGGGTGCGGCCTGGTATTATATGCATAATCTTGGGGTCAAGCCGCAGGTTGCCAAAGTCGAGCCGCGAACTGCGGTAACACGTCCTGCACCCGCAGCGCAGATGGAGGTAAAAGAGCCTCGGGTTGAGGTGCCGCCGGTGAAAATGGTAGAGCCCACCGGGGCTGCGCCCTCGGGCGTCGTCGAGGAAAAGTCAGGCAGGGATACAGTTTCGGCTCCTGCTGCAGTTTCAGAGTCATCGCCATCCCCGGTTGCCGCCCCGGTCGCAATTTCAGTTTCAGCTCCGGTCGTAATTCCAGTCCCAGCCCAAATCTCAAACCCGGCCCCCGCAGCCGAGGTTGAAATGGCTGCAGCTCTGCCGTCGCGGCCGACCTCTGCGGCCGAGACAGCTGCAGCTCTCCCGGTTCCGGCGCCGGCGGCGGCCGGTGCCGAACCGGTTGCGCCGACAAAGGAAAGGGAGGCGGAAAGCGTACAGGAAAGGACGAATGCGGTCGCTGAACAAGCGCCGCCGGCGCCCGTCGCTAGCACCTCGGATGTTGCAAGATTACCCTTTGCCGTTCATATCGCCTCGTTCAGAAGTAAAGCAAGAGTCGATCGTCAGATAGCGCTGTTGCAGGCAAAAGGTTTTACCGCCTATTCGGTTGAGGTTGATCTGGGTGAAAAGGGCATCTGGCAGAGGGTGCTGGTGCCTGGCGGCACAACCCGGGCAGAGGCGGAAACCGTACAGCAAAAACTTGTCCACGCTTTTCCTAAACTGGGAAGTCTGATCAAGAAAGTCGAGCAGTAATGCCTGAGGTTGAATGGTTACATCAGGGGATGGTCAGAAGGAGTTCGCATTCAGGCCCGACTGTTGCCTTTCGGCGCATAAACCTGTAAATCAGGATGGGGCTGGTAAAGGGTTGATTGGCAAAGCAGGCTTTAATCCTGGCCAGATCCCGCCAGTATCCGGCCAGGCACATGCCGCAGTCGGAACTGAGCTCCCGGGGCACCGGCAGCATGTCGGTCGGAATATCATTTGCGAGCAGCAGTTCTTCGGCCAGCATGACATTATGGATTGAGTGAAAGAGCAGTCGAAGTTCCATGGTTGCCGCTTCAGTCACGGTGTCCTCCGGCAATTATCGCGAGGGCTCGCACCACTTCAGTCATCTCTGCAATCTGGTTGAAATAGCCCGGGGCCAGGCGCACGGTACCCTGCGGGAAGGTGCCGATACTCTGGTGGGCTCTGGGGGCACAGTGCAGGCCGACTCTGGTCATGATTGCAAATTCGCGGTCAAGGCGGTGGCCGATTTCCGAGGGGCTGAGATCTTTAATTGTGAGCGAGATTACGGCGAGCTGCTCCTCTTCGGGGCGGGCTTCGTGCAGCTTTAATCCGGGGATTGTGGCCAGACCGTCGCGCAGGCTCGCTGCCAGTTCATTCTCGTGCTCAATGATGTTCGGCAGGCCCTTCTGCCGGATGAATTCCAGGCCGGCTTTAAGCCCCGCCAACCCCGAGGTGTTGGGGGTGCCGCTCTCATATTTGTCGGGCAGGAAATCCGGCTGGTACTCTTCTTCCGAGCGGCTGCCGGTGCCGCCATAGAGCAGCGGTTCCGGGGCAATGCCTTCTCTGAGATAGAGCCCGCCGGTTCCCGGGGGCCCGTAGAGAGATTTATGGCCGGTAAAACAGAAAATGTCAGGGTCGAGGGCGCGGAGGTCGAGGGGTCGGACCCCGGCGCTCTGGGCCCCGTCAATCACCGAGATGATGCTGTGCTCTCTGAGTATCGGCAGAATGGCGGACAGCGGCGCCAGACTGCCGCTGACATTGGAGGCGTGATTGATGATTGCCATGCGGTATTTCCGCTGCTCACACCACTGTGCTAAGATTTTCAGATCATAGTGGCTGGTTTCGTTGCCGGGGAGTGTGTCGATGGTGATGCTATGCAACTCTTCCAGGCGGCGCAGGGGGCGCATGACCGCGTTATGTTCGAGTCCGCTGGTTAACACCCGATCCCCAGAGCGGAGCAGGCCGAAAAGGGCGAGGTTGAGAGCGGCGGTGGCGTTTTGCGTGAAGATGATGCGGCCCGGGTCGGTCAGTCCCAAAAGCTGGGTTACGGCTTTGCGGGTCTGGAAAAGAATTCTGCCGGCGGCGGCGGCCAGCTGATGGCCGGAGCGCCCTGGACTGGCCCCGACATTTTCAAGATAGTTCTGCATGGCCGTTATGACGGCCGGAGGTTTGGGGTAGGAGGTTGCGGCGTTATCTAGGTAAATCACAGTCTGACCACCCTGGACGTGACCGTTAAAAGGGTTGCTATTTCAAACATGTTGGAAATCTGGCCGACGGCCAGTTGCTCTTTAAGATTATAGAAGTCCAGACAGGTGCCGCAGACGAGCAGGTTGCAGCCGGTGCCGGCCAGAGCTTTGAGAGTGCTGATCTCGCTGGAGTCGCTGGTGGTTAAAAAAACCCCGCTATTGACAAAAATGATGGTTTCAGGAAGCGTGTCGAGCTCGGGCAGGGTTTTGAGAAAGGCTTTCATGAGAATCCGGCCCAGTTTCTCATCGCCGCTGCCCATGCAGCAGTTGTCGATATAGAGAAGGTAGTTCTGTTGCCGGTCACGCTTGGGCTGGTCGTTGTGAGATGGCGCTACGGGTCCGGTCTCGCAGATAAAACCCCTGGTGATGGTCAGGGTGAATGTCTGGTCCGGATGGGTTTCCTGAGAGACGGTGAAATGCTGGCTCTCGGCAAAGCGGGTAACGTTAGCGCAGGCCGCCTGGTTGTCGAGTTGAACGGTAATAATAACCTCTGCCGCGTTCTCGTCGAGACTTAAAAAAGCTTTTCTGGTTTCGACCACCGGCAGAGGGCAGGCCTTTTTTCTAAGGTCGAGATCGATTATGACGGGGTTGCTCATCTTGCACTGTTCTCCGAGATGTGACTCTGGCAGACTTTGAAACCGCTTGACGTGACGGCTGTTTAACCTCTCTCTGATCTATATCCTTTATCAGGCTTTTGCAAATAGTTTTTCCCGATATGTCAGCTCAGTCCAATAGCTTCCGCGGATAGCCGGAGGCGGGCGTGAGTTTTGGGGGTGCCGGGTCGCCCGGTTTCAGGAATGGCGTTGACTTTGAGTTTGAGAGTTGATATATGCAACCGTCTCTTGAACGGGATGGAGTGAATTCTGGAAGTGTCTCTGTCACTGGTGGGCAGCCTGGACTTCAAATCCAGTGTTTTCGGCTGATACCCGGAAAGGTGGGTTCGATTCCCAT
>JAFGVI010000067.1 GCA_016938065.1 Deltaproteobacteria bacterium
AACCAGGCTGAAATATCCCGATAAAAACCGGTCAGGAGTTATCACATGGACAAACAGTGCAACACATCTTCACCAAAAACCGAAAAAATTTTCTGCCGCATCACCCGCCAGCTCTTCAATCTGGATGAGATTGTGCATATTCTGGTCGCTCTGCTCCTGGTCTTTATCGCCCTCTGCATGCTCGGCCATACGGCAACTTACTTTGCCCGGCTTGATGACGTCCACTCGCTTCTCAAAGCGGTCAACATGGTTCTGCTGGTTCTGATCGTCATGGAACTTTTATGGCCGGTTCTCTCTTTTTTAAAAAAGGAGCCCTTCACCCTCAACCCCTTTATCTATGTCTGCATTATCTCCAGTATCCGCCGCATTCTGATCGTCGAGGCCGAAATGTCAATCGGCCATTATGACCATAAGGCCTACGCCATGGAGATCGGCATCAGCGTCGGCACCATTCTAATCATGACCATCGTCCACTACATCTACAACAAAGGCCATATTCTGGAAAAACGCTGCATGCTGGATGATCGCAGCGAGCAAGAATAGACCCGCTTCATAAAAAAAGGGGTTCCGCGCCGGAATTAATAAAATCACGATCAGGAGCGCGGCGACCTTCTCAGCCCCAGCCACAGAGCGTAGAGAATCATGGCGATGGTTGCCACCGTCGCCGGCAGGGTTGCCTGTTTTCCATAAATCACCAGACCGAGCCCGGCCGCCGTACCATAATTTTTCAAAGTGCCCAGCAATACCAGGCTGACCGTGGTCGGGGTGGAAAGAGCAAGCCTCCGGCAGACTTTTTCAATCAGCCAGCCCAGCCCGAAAGTGGTCGTCAGCGCAATCACCGCAATCGGGATCAGGGTTAAAGGCTGCTCCAGAAAAATCTGCCGATTGATCCCCACCAGCGTGTAGATCACTAGAAAAAACAACCAGTTAATCAGATCGCCGCGATAGCGGTTCAAGCCTTCGGCCAGAGGCGTTTTCAGAAGCAGGCGCGAACCGATCAGGGGCAGCAGGATCAACTCCACCAGAACGATTAAGAGTTTCAGCGGCTGCACAAAGCTGCTGCCTAAAAAAAGCAGCGCCAGCAGCGGTGTAATCAGCAGGGCACTCAGATAAGCGCCAATCGTGGCCAGCATGGTAAAATTGAGATTACCGTGAAACATGACCGAGAAAGGAATCACGGCCACCGCCGGTGGCACCGCGGCCATCAGGATAAAACCGGCACGAATCGCCGGATCGCGAATCAGAAAGTGACTCATCAATAAAATAGTACCGCCGAGTACGACATAGCTCATCCCGATACCAGCCATTACGGGACGCAGCAGGGTTCGCGGCGAACTGAAAATTTCCCCTGAAACCCCCATGCTTGAGAGCGTCATCACCAGGCCCAAGGCCGGCAGCACCAGCACCCGCGCAGAGGCCGCCAGACCGCCAACACCTAAACCACAAAACAGAGCCAGAAAAAGGATAAAATTCTGACTCCGCAGAAGACTTTTCCGCATAACAATTCCTTTTCAAACAGGCTGATGAAAGATCTGAGTTTTTATCAGGCTAGCTCATTTTCCAACGAATAGCAACAAACCAGACAACTCCTACTAAACCAGCCCGGGATCTTCCGGCCAGGCATGTTTGGGATAGCGACCGCGCAGCGCCTTGCGCACCTCTTTATAAGAGCCCTGCCAGAAACCGGCGAGATCATCCGTCACCTGCACCGGCCGCCGCGCCGGAGAGAGAATATGCACCAGCACCGGAACCCGGCCGCCGCCAATCCTGGGGGTCTCGCGACAACCGAACAGCTCCTGCACTTTAGCGGCCAGAACCGGGGCAGTCGCAACCTGATAATCGATCCGCGCCCGAATCCCGGAGGCCAGTTTGATTTCCGCCGGCGCCAGCTGTTCCAGTTGCCGGGTCTGCTCCCAACTCAAACGCTCCCGTAAAATCGCCCCCAAATCAAGCCGGGCCAGCGCCTCGCGGGAGCGGATCGCGCCCAGATGCGGTGCCAGCCAGGTTTCAAGATCATCAAGCAGGGATTTTTCATCACAGGCCGGCCACGCCTTCGGGTCCGGCAGCTTCAGTTTGCGGACAAACTCAACCCGGCAGCACCATTGCCGTAGAGGCTTGTTCCAGGGCAGAAGTTCAAGCCCGAGGCCACGCACCCCGTCAAGCCAGGCGGAGGCCAGGGCCGGGCCCGGAATCTCCTGCAGAACCCTCTCTTCCAGAACCAGACAACCGTACAGAAGCCGCTCTCGGGCAACCACCACAGCGTTTTTCTGATCCCAGAAAACCTCCTGCTCTCTCTTTAAAAAAGGGCCGAACTGTTTCCTTAAACTCTCTTCAGAATAGGCCGCCGCCAGACGGATCCGCGAGTTTTTACGGTTCCCGCCGAGGCCAACCACAACCAGATACTGACATTGCGACAACGCTTCAGGCTCAATAAAGGAGACCTCCTGTCCACTGCTTAACAGAAAGCGCAGATCGCTGCCCGAACGTTTTTGAGCGATTCGGTCGGGATAGGCTAAAGCGGCGAGCTCGCCACT
>JAFGVI010000068.1 GCA_016938065.1 Deltaproteobacteria bacterium
ATTTGGCGCAATGAGCGCTGGGAAAACAGAAATTGAGCTTAAGAAGTGGAGGGAAACCACCTGAATACCCGGATGCTGAATAGTTACGTTTTTTATTCACTAATGCGGGAATAATCCCGCAACCCAAATGGGCCTTCACGGCCCGCAAATAAGTACTCTTATTGAACATTTAACGCACATGAAAAACTGGCAGGTTTATATGCTGCACTGCGGTGATGACACCCTCTACACCGGCATCACCAATGATCTTAGCGGCCGCCTTGAAACCCACAACCAGAAACGCGGGGCCCGTTACACCCGATCGCGCCTGCCGGTAACCCTGGTCTATCGCGAAGAGGCCACTTCCCGCAGTTCGGCAAGCCGTCGTGAGATAGCCATTAAAAAACTGACCCGCCGGCAGAAACTTCAACTGATTGCAACAGCCGAAATCACATTAACAGAGACCTGCAATGACCCCGAACAGAGATAACCCGGAAAAAGTTTTGAACCACCAAAAAGTTCTAAGCTACCGCTGGCTGATTTTTGCGGTTTTGACCACGGCCTACTTTCTGGTCTACTTCCACCGTCTCGCCCTCTCGGTGGTGGCCAACGATCTGGTCAGGGAATTTCAGCTCTCAGCCGGAATGATGGGTCTTTTAGGTTCGGTCTACTTCTACTGCTATGCGGCCATGCAGCTGCCCGCCGGCCTGCTTGCCGACTCTTTAGGGCCCCGAAAAACCGTAAGCGGTTTTCTTCTGATTGCCGCTATCGGCAGCCTTCTGTTCGGCCTGGCCCAGAATTTCACCATGGCCTTTATCGGCCGTCTGCTGGTCGGCTTCGGCGTCTCAATGGTTTTTATTCCAACCATGAAGATTCTCTCCCAATGGTTCAGGGTTCACGAATTCGCGATTATGGCCGGAATTCTCAATGCCGTCGGCGGCATCGGGGTTATGGCCGCAACCTGGCTGCTGGCTCTGATGACCTCAAAATTCGGCTGGCGCCTCTCCTTTGACGCGATCGGCGCTGCAACCTTTATACTGCTGATTATGGTCTGGATAATCGTGCGGGACAAACCGGCCGACAAAGGCTGGCCCAGCCTGAACCGGATTGATGGGATAAATGAAGCTTCCCAGAGTCAGACTGAAAAGATAACCCTGGGGCAGGGAGTTTTGCGCGTCATAACCGAAAAAAGATTCTGGCCGGTTGCCATCTGGTTCTTCCTCGATTGCGGCATTTTTTTCGGCTTCGGCGCCCTCTGGGGAGGGCCCTACCTGATGCACCTCTACAACATGAGCCGGGCTCAGGCTGGTTCGATCTTAAGCATGATTGCCTGGGGGATGATCATCGGCAGCCCGCTTTTAGGCTACCTGTCGGAAAAAGTCTTACGGAGCCGGAAAAAAGTTTTCATCGGCTGCACAAGCCTTCTGACCGTGGTACTGTTTGTCTTCGCCGGCTTTTCCGGAAATCTGCCGCTTGCAGCCCTCTACCTGCTCTTTTTTCTCTTCTCTTTCAGCGCATCAGCAATTGTGGTTATCGGGTTTACAACGACCAAAGAGCTTTTTCCCGTAGAAATTGCCGGGACTTCCGTCGGCACGGTCAATCTTTTTCCTTTTCTCGGCGGCGCGGTCTTCATGCCCCTGATGGGCAAGATCCTCGACTTATATCCCAAGAACGCTGCCGGGGCTTACGCCCCCGAAGCTTACTCCCGACTCCTGCTGATTTTAAGCGGCGCCGCCCTGCTGGCTCTGATCTGCACGTTCTTCATGCAGGAGACCTTTAAGCGCAATCGGTAAAGATCAATCCAGCGGCAAAGCACTTAAACCCGCCCGCCAGTCAGTGGTTTTACTGTCATAAAGCATAAAAGCCGTAATCGGCTGACTTGATTCGATAACTACGGAACCGGCCAGGTTCTGACCAAAAACCGTATGCAGATTATCCTGCACACTGCCGCCAGCCGGAATCGAAGAAGGCCGAGAGGTCACCATCTGCCCGGCCTGATTATAGTAACTATAAGTCAGATTCGCCGTCGCGGCATTGGGATTACAAGCCATGATCAGCGAATCCCATTCAACCCCATCCGCCGCCAGATGCGCCAGCAGAAAATTTTGATGCAGGCTTGACTGCATATCCATGTCAAAGAGCAGAGGCGGATAACTCTGCCCAATCAGGGCGAGACCATCGAGCTTTCGGGTCGATTCGATCTTGATCCAGCCATCGGCCCCGGATGGGGTCACAGCCGGAAACGCCGCCTGGCCCAGGGCCGGCAAGTGCTCTTCCTTCTGATCAAGCGGCGCACCACCGCTCAGACCGTAACAGGTGATCCTGACATCAGTACCGATATTTTCCGCGTTGGCCAGCGCTACCCCGGTCCAGCGAGAAGAGACCGGGTCGTTCGAGAGATAAGGGACATAATAGCTGTAAAGATAGGCGGGAGTATTGTTACAAATCCCTTCGACATAGACATGGGGCGCGGCAAAACTCGCATAGAGACTGTGATCCCAGATATGATCATCATCCATCTGACTGTCGGATAGATTATAATAGTCATACGAAACCCGCCCCGGCCGATCCGGCACCGGATCATCCCAGGTGGCATCGACATGAAACCAGTCCGTACAGAGGTAAACCAGATTCCAGGCATGAGCCCCGCCGTTACCGCTGCCGTCAATAATCCTAACCCCGATGCCGGCTGTTTTCAGTAATTTATACATCAAAAGAGCATAGCCCTCACAGACCGCCGAGCGGTAAAACAGAGCATCGTAGATCGAGTGCCGGACCAGGCTCTCATCGTACGCCACGTTCAGCACCACCCAGTCATGAATGGCTTTAGCTTTTTCTTCATCGTTCATACCCGCCGTCAGATTTGCAGCCAGAATCTGGCTGACCCGGGTACTGATTTCCGCCTCCTGTTGGGAGGTGGTATCGTAAGCAACCGTAAAAACAACTTCGACATCATTATCGGTGCCGCTGTAATTATACCTGTAACCACCGTAAGAAAAACGCAGATAATCATCCAAGCCGAGAACCTCGGCCAGAGCGTCATCAATTATTGTTTCAACCTGAGCAAAGCTGAAGGAATGTTCAAAGTTGACCAGTCTGACACTGAAAGAGGTCTGACGCCCGGTCATCTGTTCACTCAGAATGGTAATCAACTCCGAGGTTGAATGACAGCTGATCGGACTTGCCGCCTGCCGGCGGCTGCTTCCGGAAAAATCAATCCACAGATCCGGATAGCGCTGCAGATAGAAGGGATTGATTACCTCGACGGAGGAAGTTTCGGCATTGACCGGCTCTCGGCAGAACAGCAGGATAATAAAAACAGACAGCAGCAAGAGCACAGCAAATCTTTTCTTTTTCATTATTTTCTCCTATTGCACCGGAACCGCACTTAAACCGGCTCTCCAGGTCGTTTCCTGACTGTCATAAAGCAGAAAAGCCGTAATCGGCTGCGTCGATTCGATCAGCATCGTCCCGCTCAGTTCCTGACCGGAAAAGAGGGTAAACAAATTCTCCTGAAGACTGCCGTAAGCCGGCACCTGCACATCTTGTTTGGTGGCGTAATTGACCCCAGAGCCGTTATAGGCTTTTAAGGTGATAGCAGCGGCCGACGAATTGGGATTACAGAGCATCAGCATCGAGGACCAGGATGATGAATTGGCTGCCAGATGCGGCAACTTGAGCTGTGTAAAAAGCTCTGTCTTTAAGTCCATATCAAACATGCTTTCCGGACTCGATTGACCGACCAGAGCCAAACCTTGCAAAGGTTCCGTTGAAGAAACCTTGATCCAGCCTTCAGAGCCGGCAGGCAGCTGTGCCGGAAAAGCGGTTTGCCCGTTGGCGGCAAGCTCTTTTTCTTCCAAGGCCAGCAGAGAACCAGCCCGACTGTAATACTCAACCAAAACCTGATTGGCGTTGGTGTTGCGATTGGTCAGCGCCAGCCCGGTCCAGCGGCCGGAGGCAGCGTCATTGGAAAGATAGGGAACGTAACTGAAGTTGTCATAAGCAGGCGTTTCGGTGATGCCGTCATCCAGCCGGACGCAGACATTATCGAAACTGCCCTGAAAACCCACCCCGGATGCCGCCAGCCAGAATCTGTTGACGGCACTGGCCGGGCTGAAGGAACCCTGCCGACTTAAATCCGTATCACTGCCGTTCAGACGAAGAATCACTGCCGTAGCCGTAAAATGCATTCCGAAAGAAGCAAAGCCGCCGGCGATATCATAGTAATCAGTAGTCATCCAGGTACCGCTGGCCGGCACCCAGTAGACAAATTTCATTTTAGACTGCCGGGGATAAAGCGCCACCGCGAC
>JAFGVI010000069.1 GCA_016938065.1 Deltaproteobacteria bacterium
AAATATACTCGAAAAACTCTTTGACCAAATTTCGCTGGCGATTACAAAACTTGAGCAGCAGGCGGACAAACTGGTGATTTTGGCCGATAATCAGAATGAGCTGGCTTCCCAGACAGAAAGAGAGACCGGCAAAGTAACAAGCCTGGTTGCGGAAACCGTAAAAATTACGGAAAGTGTCTTGGCCTCGGTCGCGGAGCAGAAAAATGCGATCAACAATATCCGCAGTAAAATTCATGACCAGAATGAAGTCATAAAAGAAGTTACCCGGAATACCTGTAAGTCTCATGATGATTTGGATAAACTCAATCAGGCCACGGCTGAGATCGCCAAGAGTTCTCAGGCTGTGCAGAATATTGCCAAGCAAACCAATCTTCTGGCTCTGAATGCAACCATTGAGTCAGCTCGCGCCGGTAGCCAGGGAAAAGGTTTTGCCGTTGTCGCGGCTGAAGTGAAAAGTCTGTCAGCCAAGACTGCGGCTGCGAACCATGATATTATCGGCAAGGTTAAAGGCATTGATGATGCTGGTAATGATCTGACGGTTAATCTCCAGGAGATTACCGAGCGTATGCGGCGGCTTAATGATACCGGCAGTTTTATTGAACATGCGATTACCCGACAGGAGCAGATGAGCGCCACGATTAATCAGCTGGCAACCGAGACCAGTGGCAATATCAGTGGCGTCAGTTTTGCCATCGGCAATGTCAGAGAGGCTGCTGCGGAGTCTTTCAATCTTTCTCGCAATCTGCATGAGCATGCCAATAATATAGCGAGAGAAGTTCGTGAACTGTTGGCAGCAAGCCGGAAGCAGCAGGCCCTGCTTGACTCTAAGAAAGAGGCAGCGGACGTTGTCTCAGAAGCGGCAAAAAGCGAAGCTGATGAGGCCGCAGAGCTACTTGTCAGCAGATGTCAGCCAGCCACTGTGGCCTGAGAAAAAAGTTATCGCAAAAAGAAGATAACCATGTAATAACTCTCGGAGTGACAAAATCAACAAGCGAAACAACCTGTCAGGTTTAGCCGAAAGGAGCATCCCATGGATTTAAAGACCTTCTCCGAGAAAATTTCCGCCATGATTCGGCCTCAATCTTTTCCTCTCGGCCTAAAACTTCTGAAAAATGATGAAGAACTGCCTGCTGAGGCAATTCGGCCTAGAAAGTATGGGATCAAGATTTCATTTTGTCAGTGGGTAACCATGGCGCGCCGCTGGGGTCGGGTGCTTGGCGTTTTAGCTGAGGATATAAACTGCACTCCCTGCCTTGCTGCCTTAGGGTTGAAAAATTTTGGCGGCAATACGCCTCTGGCCGAGTATTTCTGCGACATGGGTTATTTTACAGATCTGCCCCTGGCGGAGCGGGCAACCAAGCAGTTGCACCCTATTCCCCCAGGGGAGATCAAGGCTATCGCTATTTTCCCGCTCGAACTGGCCCCGGTTGAGCCGGATATTATTGTGCTGTACGGAACCCCGGCTCAGATGTCACGGCTGGCTTCAGGATATCTTTATAATTCAGGAGAGTTGATTGAATCTAAAACCACTGGTTTCGGTATTTCGTGTCTTGCTTTGATCAAGCCATATTTTACCGGGAAGCCCGCTTTTGTTCATCCCGGGCGGGGCGAGCGGATTCTGGCCGGCACGGATGAAGCCGAGATGGCATTTACTTTTCCGGCAGAACATTGCGAGTTACTGGTTGATGGTCTCGAGAAAACCCACGATAAGGGGTCGAGATATCCAATTCAAAGCTATCTGCTCTACCAGCCGCCCAGTATTAAACCCATGCGGGTTCTTGAAGCAAAAATGGTGGATTAAGCTATTTTTGCTTTGGCATTGGCGGCCGCTGTGATGCGTTCAGCGACGTTATCTTTTTTAAATTCTTCGCTGTTTTCAGTTTCCGGGAAAATTCCGGGAGTTGTAACGGTCTCGACTTTTACGCATTCATTGGGCTCAATGATGCTGTTTTCATCCTCTTCCGTGGCCACGTTCAGGTTTTCGCTGATTACGATATCATTGTCATCGTCTTCCTCGGTTTCGGAACACCAGGATAATTCGAGGGCGAAATTAAATTTTTTCTTTTTCTCTTTGGCCGTAATCTCTACTTCAATCGTGTCGGCAAGAGACATCAAAAGAGATTCCGAACCCTTTTCAACGGTGATGAGGCCGCTCCGGAAAGCCCGGGCCAGATCTTCGAGTTTAGTTGCCGCCTCAGTCGGGGTCATGAACTTTTTTAGTGATAGCTTTTTCTTTTCCATCTCTTTTCCTCCTTGTGAAATTAACGTTAAGTAGCCTTGATGGGTATGAGAAAAGTTCTCCAGGCGTCTTTTGATTCGGCAAGGCAGAGCTTTGACTTTTCGGCTGTTTGAGGGCTGTATCATCGTTTATTTAATAATTCTGGTTTCAGAGGAAAATTTTGATGATGGCGCTCAGCCCAGGGATAGGAGAATGTTGGCCAACAACTGGGCATCAAGTAAGGGCGCGCTGGCGGGTTTGATAAGTTCGCAATCGAGAATCTGAATGCCGCGTTTTTTTAAGGCCGCACTGTCAAGCTCCCCCCGGTAGCTGCCATTCTGGCGGTCAAGTAGAATAAAGTCGAGTACCTCATGATCCAGAATCGAGCTGTCTTCTCTTTTCAGATAGTCGAGTAAGGTTTCAACCTGCTCGGACAGGCTCAAGTCGCAGCTCTCCGGATCAATGCCGGTATTCGGAATATAGATCTTCGGGCTTTTGCTGCCGGCTATCGCCGATCCCACCCCGCTCGGCAGCAGTGTCGCCAGCAAGCTCGTATAAAAACTGCCCATGGGATAACAGATCAGCGAGGCGCTGCTGATTAATTTTCTGGTTTTGTTGCGCAAAATGGTTTTTTTTGTGGGGTTGACAGCGTCCGGCTGGCTCGGTTTGAGATAGAGTTTTTTGATGCGACTGGACAAAAGTGAGCCGGTTTTGCCGGTAATCAGGTGCTGGCCGACAATCTCCTGGCCATTTTCAAGTTCAACCGCCAGTTGCGAGTCACTGCTGACCACCGGCCTGACAATACCCCGAACCTCGGCCAGTTTGGAATAGATATAGATTACGGGATCAAGGTGGCGCCGGTTTTCGAGATAGCCGGCGGTTAAAATGAGATTGCCGATGCTGGCTCCGGCCAGAGTAAAGTCTGAAGGCATCAGCTCGCAGAAAAGTTTGAGATGATGGCTGATGATTTTGCGCATCGGCGAAGAGATGGCGCTGACTAAGGGGTGGCGGCCTGCGGCCATGGCCGTAAGTTCCCGGGCGAGTTCTTCGCGCTTTGCGTCAAGTGGTAGACGATGGGCAAAGAGACGGTAAATTTCAGGATTGCCGCGAATGCTCTGGTCGGCCAGAGCCATTAAGCGGTTGCGAATATCGCCGATTGCCGGCATATGAAAGGCCTGGCGCAGGATTGCCGAACTGCCGCCCGAATCAAACGGAGTAATCAGATGAATCGAATTATAGGTGTACGAAATCAGTTTGACGCTTAAATCTTTAAGGGCTGAACCGCCGCTGAAAAACAGGATTTTCGGGCCCAGAGCAGGAACCGTGTGCAAAAGTTCCAGACGCTCCCGGTCCGGCAGGGTGTATTCCCGGCTGAGCTTAAGCCTTTTCGTACGGGTACCATCTTTCATCCGGTAAGACCTTTAATTAGTTA
>JAFGVI010000070.1 GCA_016938065.1 Deltaproteobacteria bacterium
CTGGATATCGGCGACATTCTGGCACTATTCGGGGCTTTTATGGCTGTCTTGATCGCTATCGAAATCCTGATCAACATTGTGATTTATTTGCGAGATGATGTAATTCATGTAAAAATTGTCATGGCCACGGCCCTGATGGCGATTGCCCGAAAAGTTATAGTCCTGGATTTCAATAAAATCTCGGCAAATTATGTACTGGCTATTGCAGCGGTGGTCCTGACTATGAGTGTGGGCTACTGGCTGGTGGTAATCAAGGACAGTGAAAATGGAGGAATATACTGTACCGATAATGTTGAAAAAAAACAAGAAAATAACCTGTAAGGTATCTAAATAAGAGAGGAGTAAAAATGGCAAAAGTACTAATCATCGGCGCCGGTGGGGTCGGATCCGTCGTCACCCATAAATGTGCTCAGGTACCTGAGGTTTTCAGCGAGATCTGCCTCGCCAGCCGGACTAAAAGTAAATGTGACGCAATCGCGGCCCAGCTTAAAAGAAAGATCAGCACGGCCCAGGTTGACGCCGACAACGTGCCCGAGATGGTAGCTCTGATCAAGCAGGTAAAACCCGATCTGGTGCTCAATGTGGCCCTGCCTTACCAGGATCTGCACATCATGGATGCCTGTCTTGCAACCGGGGTTGATTATCTTGATACCGCCAACTATGAGCCGCCGGATGAAGCAAAATTCTGCTATAAATGGCAGTGGGATTATCAGCAGCGTTTTCAGGAAAAAGGGCTGATGGCCCTGCTCGGCAGCGGTTTTGATCCCGGGGTCACCAATGTCTTTACGGCCTGGGCCAAGAAGAAGCATTTCGACGAGATTCATACCCTTGACATCATCGACTGCAACGCCGGCGACCACGGCCAGCCTTTCGCCACCAACTTCAACCCGGAAATCAATATCCGCGAGGTGACCCAGCGGGGCAAATATTATGAAAACGGGCAATGGCTGGAGACTGAGCCCCTGAGCCGGTTTGAGACCTTTGACTTTCCCGAAGGCATCGGCCCTAAAAAGATCTATCTCATGTACCACGAAGAGCTGGAATCGCTGGTTCACCATTTCCCTGAGATCAGACGCGGCCGTTTCTGGATGACCTTTTCCGATAATTATCTGAACCATCTCAAAGTCCTCGAAGGCATCGGCATGACCAGTATCGAGCCGGTAAACTACCAGGGTCAGGAAATCATCCCCCTGCAGTTTTTAAAAGCGGTACTCCCTGATCCCGGCTCCCTCGGCCCCCTGACCAAGGGCCGCACCTGTATCGGCTGTCTGATCAGCGGAATTAAAGACGGCAAAAAGAAGGTCTACTACATCTACAACATCTGCGACCATGAAGCCTGCTATCGTGAGGTTAAGTCGCAGGCGATCTCCTACACCACCGGAGTCCCGGCGATGATCGGAGCGCTGATGATGCTGACCGGCAAATGGCGCGGAACCGGAGTTTTCAATATGGAACAGTTCGATCCCGAACCCTTCATGGAAAAACTCAACCTGCACGGCCTGCCCTGGGTCGAATACGCGGGCGACCTTTCCGGGATTAAGCTGTGATTATCGAAAACGGCGGCGTCACCATTGACTTAAGCCGGCTTCCCTCACCGGCTTTTGTGGTTGACGAACTCGCCCTTAAAAGAAATCTGGCCCTTCTCGACCGGGTGCAGAAAGAGAGCGGGGCCAAAGTCCTGCTCGCTCTCAAGGGCTTTGCCATGTTCAGCACTTTTGCCCTGCTCAATAGAACCCTGGCCGGCACCTGCGCCAGCTCCTACAATGAGGCCCGGCTCGGACGTGAAGAGTTCGGCGGAGAAGTTCACACCTTTGCCCCGGCCTACAGCGAGAAAACGCTTAAAGAGATTCTCCCTTTAAGCAATCATCTCATCTTCAATTCTCCCGGTCAATGGCAGCGTTTCCGCCCGCTTTGCCGGAAATTTGCCGACCGGGTCAAATTCGGCCTGCGCATCAACCCGGAGCACTCCGAAACCAAAGTCGCCCTCTATGACCCCTGCCGCCCCGGCTCCCGGCTCGGCACCCGGGTACAGGATCTTAGAGACGCTGATCTAGACGGCATTACGGGATTGCACTTTCATACCCTGTGCGAACAGGACTCTTTTGCCCTTGAACGGACCCTGCAGGCGGTCGAGGAAAAGTTTTCTGATTATCTCAAAAAAATGGCGTGGGTCAATTTCGGCGGCGGCCACCATATCACCAGAGAAGATTATGATATCGACCATCTTTGCCGGCTGATCAGCGCCTTCCGAGAAAAGTATCAGGTCAACGTCTACCTGGAACCGGGCGAAGCCGTGGCCTTGAACGCCGGCATCTTTGTCGCCACGGTTCTTGATCTCATCGACAACCACGGCCCGATCGCCATTCTCGATGCGTCCGCCGCCACCCATCTGCCCGACATTCTCGAAATGCCCTACCGGCCCGGGATTATCGGGGCCGGTCAACCCGGAGAAAAAAACCACACCTACAGCCTCGGCGGGGTCAGCTGTCTCGCCGGCGACAATTTCGGCAGCTTCTCTTTTGCCCAGCCCTTAAAGATCGGCGACCGCCTTGTCTTTACTGACATGGCCCACTACACCATGGTCAAAACCAATACCTTCAACGGGGTGCCCCTGCCGGCCATAGCCCTGCACGACGGTACAGAAAATATAATAATCCGGGAATTCGGCTATCTTGATTTCAAAACCCGTCTCTCCTGAATAATAATCGAGCCGAGGTCGCCGGGCCGCACAGACCGCAGTTCCATTCGGATACGGTCTTCTGAGCGGAAATTGCAACCGGAAAAAGAGAAGCACAGGACCACAAAGAAAAATATACTTGCCATCCCGGCCGGTAGTGATATACTCTTAAAGACAGAGATGATGATTCCACAATAACGGGGAATTGATCCATATCTGTTCTAAACGTTTAAGCACAGGAGGTCGAGATGAAGAAAGCGGGATTGGCACTGTTAACCACAGGGTTGCTGCTGATGGTCGGGTTTGCGGTGCAGGCTAGCGGCAGCGGAGCCGAGAAGATCGATCTGAAAGCCAAATATCAGATCGAAGGGAAAAAGGATGCGGTAGTATTTCAGCATCACCAACACCAGGAAAAGCTGGCCTGTACCAAATGTCATCCGACAACGGCAGGCGGCCCCCTTTCCGTAACCATCGTCAATAAAACCGGAATGGGTAACGATTTCCACCAGAAGCTGTGCTGGCCCTGCCATATCGAGATGAAGGTACCCAAAGGCAAGATGTGCTCGACCTGCCACAAATAAGCGGACAGCCGAAAGTTTTATAAAAACAAATTGAAAAAAACTGAACGCCCGACCTCGAAGCCGCTGTTGCAAAGCGCCAGAGGCCGGGCGTTCGAGTTAAGACGATGCACCTTCCGCCCCTGCGAAAAGTTTCCTTCAACGATAGATATTAAAGAGAGAAATAATGGCAAGGTTTTTGAAAAACAAGACGGCCGCCCTCGGCCAGGCCCCGGGCGAACTCGTCTTTATCGGCGAGCAGAAAGTCCACCAGGCAACTATTCGCATCATCGATTATACCAGGGATAACCTGACCGAACTGGAACTGCACGACATCAACGACGGCATTCCCTTCAAGGAGACCGAAACCGTTACCTGGATCAATATCTACGGACTCCACGACATCGAACTGATCCGCAATATCGGCCAGGGCTTCGGACTCCATGCTTTAGCCCTTGAAGATATTGTCCATACGGGTCAGCGGCCCAAACTTGAGGAATTTGATGATTATCTCTTTTTTGTCATCAAAATGATGCGCTACGACGAAAATGAGGGAAAAATCAGCAGCGAACAACTGAGTATGATTCTGGGACGCAGCTTCCTGATCACATTCCAGGAAAGACCCGGTGATGTCTTCGAGCCGGTGCGCGAGCGCATCCGCAAAAGCAAAGGCCGCATCCGCGGGGTCGGCATCGATTATCTGGCCTATGCCCTGCTCGATACCATTGTCGACAATTACATTCATATTGTGGAACGGATCGGAGAACAGATCGAGGCGGTAGAGGATGAAATTCTCGACAACCCGACCCAGAAAATCCTCACTAAAATCAACAACTACAAACGCGAAATGAACTACCTGCGCAAATCAATCCGCCCGGCCCGAGAATTCATTCTGCAGTTGAGCCGGCTCGATTCTGACCTTATCCAGACCGAAACCATACCTTTTCTCAAAGATCTGCTCGATCTCGCCACCCAGACCGTCGAGGTTATCGACACCTACCGGGAGATGCTTTCCGATCATCTCAATATCTATAACACCGGCATCAGCAACCGGCTCAATGAGATAATGAAGGTTCTAACCATTTTTTCAGCCATTTTTATTCCGTTGACCTTTATTGCCGGCATCTACGGAACCAACTTCGAACATCTGCCGGAACTCCATTTCCGTTATGCTTATTTTGTTTTCTGGGGTGTGCTGATAGTGGTGGCCCTGACCATGCTCCATTTTTTCAAACGCCGCAAATGGTTGTAAGCTGCTATCATCGGGCGCGGTTTTTTCTCCGCTTACTGATGCTGTTGGGCTGCTGTCTGCTCCTGCTGCCGCCGAGCGCGGCCCACAGCGCGGCCCTTAACCTGGCCATCAAGGGGATCACCGGTGATTGCCTCAAGAATGTCGACAAGGCTCTGGCCCTGCCCGGGGTTCTGCAGCGGGATGAAAAGGTCAATCCCCTCTGGCGCCAGCATTTTATCAGCCAGGCAGCGGAAAAAGTAAAGCGGGCTCTGGAACTTTTCGGTTACTACCATGCGCAAATCAACCTTGAACTTGACGAGAAAGTCCAACCGCCGCTGTTGACCGTCAAGATTGATCCGGGCGCGCCCATCCTCGTAGCCCGGAAGGAGATCAGAATTGAGGGTGACAGTGTAGTTCTGACCCGCAGACTGAAGCCTTTTCCCCTGCAGCACGGCGCTGTTTTCCGTCACGATCTCTATGAACAGGGGAAAAGCGACCTTCTCGGCCTCGCGGTTGAACTCGGCTATCTTGACGCCGCCTTCACCCGCCATCAGGTTACGGTTGATACCGCCAGCAACAGCGCCGTCATCGACCTTGAACTTGACCTCGGCCCGCGCTACCATATCGGCACAATCCATTTCAGCGGTGCCCCGGACTATCCTGACGCTTTTCTGAAACGCTACCTCAACCTGCCGCCAGGCTCGGTTTTCTCCTACGCCCGGCTCGGTCTGGCCAAGCAGAATTTTTTAGACAGCGATCGTTTTCGAAGCGTCACCATTCGCCCGCGCAAGGATCAGGCCGTCGACGCCGAGCTTCCTCTGACCATCGACCTGGAACCCGCACCCTCAAGGCGACTACGCGCCGGCCTCGGTTACGGCACCGACACCGGCGCCCGCCTCAACTGCCGCGGTCAGGATCTCAATCTGCTGCACCGCGGCCATACGCTTGCGGCCGATATTCTGCTGGCTGAATTACGCCAGGAGATCGGTTTATCCTACATCATTCCCGACCAGCGCAATTTGACCTCCATGACGACGCTGCGCGGCGGCTATCGTAAAGAGAACCTCGACACCTACGAAACCCGATATTTCTTCACGGAAGCGGAGCGGGTTTACGGCCTGGCACCGAAAAAGACCGCCTCCATTTTTCTGCGGCTGCTTGCGGAGCGTTCCGATCTCGGCGGTGAGCAGATCAACTCCGAACTGGTCATCCCCGGCGTGCGCTATCAGAGAGCCAAACTTGACAATGCCCTCCGCCCGACCCGGGGATTCAGGTGGTCACTGGAGGGGCGCTGCCCGCTTGATCTTAACTTTTCCGGACTGCCGGCCCTGCAGTTTCTCGGCGATCTGCAGTTAATCCGACCTCTGCCCTGGAACAGTCTGCTCCTGCTGCGCGGGGCCGGCGGCACCACCCTGCAGAAGGATACCTTCAACGATCTGCCGGCCTCGCTCAGATTTTTTACCGGCGGCGACAATTCGGTACGAGGCTACTCCTACCGGTCTCTAGGGCCGACTGATGCTGAAAATGAAGTGGTCGGCGGCCGCCATTTTCTCGCCGGCAGCCTTGAACTTGAACACCGCCTGACCCAGGACTGGGCCGTGGCCGGCTTCTTCGACATCGGCAACGCCTTTGACAGCTTCAGCGCCATCGCGGCCCGTAAAGCGGCCGGCCTCGGCCTGCGTTACTATACCCCGGTTGGCCCGGCCCGGCTTGATCTGGCCAGGACCATCGGTGATGAGCGGAACCGTTTCCGCATCCACATCGGCCTGGGAGTCAACTGGTGAAAAAGCGGCTCCTGATAATTTCCCTGCTCGGCTTCAGCTCCCTGCTGCTTGCGGCCCTCAGCCTGCTGGTCTGGCTGAGCTGCAGCCTCAGCGGCAGCCGCTGCCTCTTGACACTTTGCACACAGCTGACCCCGGTGCAGATAAAAGCGACCGTTATCCGGCCCCTGATGCAGGGCCTACAGGCCGAAAATGTGCAGCTCAACTGGCCGGAAGGAGGGCTGACCCTGACCCGGCTGGCCCTCGACTGGCAGCCGCAGGCCCTGTTCGACAGGCGCCTGCACCTTGATCTCGTACACCTTGAGGGGCTCAAGCTTCACCTCAACCCTTCGGTTCAGACCCCGGCAGCCAGGCCCGCATTGAAAATCGCGCCCTTGACTTTTCCGGCACTGCCGAAACTGCCTGTCGCCATCGAACTGGTCCGGCTCGAACTCGACGGCCTGGGCCTGGAGCAGGCCCCGGCCGCGACTCAGGCAGAGGCCGTCACCCTGCAGCTCTGCTCCCTGACCGGGGGCTTCACCTGCAGAAATGACCGTCTTGAGCTCCAGATGAAGTTCGCCGGGGCCAGAACCGCTTCCCTGCCGGAACAGAATCTCAACGGAGAGCTGAACGGCATCTGGCAGGGCCGGCAGCTCGACCTGAGCCGGCTCACGCTTGACGGCAGAGCCTTTCACCTTGAGGGTCGGGGACGGCCGGAGCAGCGTCTGGAAATAGCACTTGCAGTTGACGATCTCGGCCAGATACTCAGCCACAGCCGGGGGGCTCTGCACCTCAGCGGCTGGCTCGCCTGTAACAGAGAACTGGGACCATGCTGCGCTCTGGAAGGATCTTTTCAGCATATTATCGTTGCCGAGAGCAGGGCCGACGAGGGCGATTTCGCCTTCCACTGGCCCGGAGGAGAGCGACCCGGCCGCCTTGAGTTTAAGGCCAAAACCCTTGCTCACAACCAGCTGACCCTGAACAACCTGCAGTTTTTGCTGACCGGGCAAACCGAACAGCATGAGCTGACCCTGACCACCGACTGGATGGAGAGCAACCACCTGACCCTGCAAGCCGCCGGCGGCTGGCGCAACGGAATCTGGAATGGCGAGCTGCAACAGCTCGCCGGCAGCGAAGAGCACCTCGGCAACTGGCACCTGCAAAAGACAACAACCCTTGCGGCCGGTCCAGAAAAGCTTGAACTCGGTGATTTCCTGCTGACCGGCGAGCAGGGCTGGCAGCTGCAGGGCAGAATCAAGGCTGCCCCCCAAACGGCCCGCTACCAGAGCGAACTCGCCTGGCAAAATTTTTCCCTGGCCCTGCTCCAGCCGCTGACAGAACCCCTGCAGCTTGACGGACAGCTCGACGGCCGGCTCAGGCTTGAAAGCCGCGATCTGAACCATCTCTTCTGCGATCTGCAACTTCATGGCAACCCGAGTTTCACGCAGGCCGGACGCACCCTGGCCTTCAGCAGAACCAGCCTCAAAGCCATCTGGAACGAAAATGGCCTGCAGGGTGAAGCCGTACTCAACCCCGCCATCGGCGGCGCTATCAATGCCCGGCTGCACTCTCCGGATCCGGGTCATCCCGGCTGGCCTGAACCCTGTTCAGTAAATCTCGACTGGAGCGACCTCCCGCTGGCCCGCATTGCCGCCTGGTTCCAGCCGCAAGAAAATTTTTCCGGCCGCTGGCAGGGCGCCCTGCAGGGGGTCTGGCCGCACCACAGCGGACCTTTCACCATGAGCGGGCACAGCTGGATTGAGGAGGGGAAACTGAGCTGGAAGAGTCAGGAAAACAGGCTTTCAGCGACCCTGGAAAAAGCTGAAGTAAACTTTGACTGGCAGGCGGAACAAAGCCATGCCGAAATCGATATTCTTCTGGCCGATAAGGGCCGCCTCAACGGTCTGCTGACCCTGCCTCTGCCGGCCAGCCTGCCGCTCGCCTGGAAAGATGATCTGCCGCTCACGGGAAAACTGGCTTTTACCTTCGATGAACTCGGCATGGCGAGTCTGCTTTTCCCGGAGATGGTCGATGAGGTGCGCGGCCGGCTGTCGGGTGAACTCCAGGTTGAGGGCGAGGTCACAAAACCGAACCTTCGCGGCAGCTTCGCTCTGGAAAAAGCCGGCGGCAGCATTCCGAAAGCCGGACTGCACATCGAAGATCTGAGCCTTCAGGGCCGCTTCGACCACAACCGTCTAAAGCTGACCCGTCTCCATCTCAACTCCGGCGGCGGAGAGCTGAACGGCGGCGGCGAAGTCGAACTTGAAGGCTGGCTCCCGGCAAAATGGAATCTCGCACTCAAAGGGGAGAAGGTGCTCCTGATTGACCTGCCGGAGCTGTCCCTGCGTATCAGCCCTGATCTACAGCTTGAAGGCACACTCGCCGGCACAGCCGTCAGCGGGACGATTGCCGTTCCGGAGATGCTGCTTACCGGTATTGCCAACCCGCCGCTGACGGCAAGTCCCGATGTTGTTCTGGTCGAAAAAACACAGAAAAACGCTCCACCCCCGGCAAAAGTGAAGCTGACCGTCAACACCGACATCACCCTGGGCAAAAGTGTTGTCATCAAGGCCCAGGGGCTCGACGCCCGGCTTGAGGGAAAACTCAAACTCAAAAATGATGCTCAGGAGCACTATCTCGCGGATGGTGAAATCAGGATTGCGCAGGGCAGTTACGCAGCTTACGGCCTGCGCCTGCCGATCTCGCGCGGACGCCTCTTTTTCGTCGGCGGCGTCGTCGAGGAGCCGGTACTCGACATTCTGGCCGAGCGGATTATCGGTGAAATCAAAGCCGGCATTCTCGTCAGCGGCACCCCCCGCCAGCCCCAGGTTAGACTGGTTTCCACCCCGACCATGACGGATACCGAAATTCTCTCCTATATTGTTCTCGGCCACCCGTATGACAAAGCCGGCGGTGAATCAAGCGCCCTGATGCTGGCGGCTAACGCCCTGCTCGCCCGCGGTGAATCAGCCGCCCTGCAGGAAGAGCTCAAACGCTATCTCGGCATTGATGTGCTCAAAGTCGAAGGCGGGGGCGGCAATGTCGAAGAGGCGATGATCACAGTCGGCAAATATCTGACCCCGAAACTCTATCTCAGTTTCGGCCAGTCCCTCTTTTCTGCCGTCAATCTCGCCACACTGCGCTACCGGATGAGTGAAAAATGGGAAGTGGAATCACAGTTCGGCACCGTCAGCGGGGCCGATATCTTCTACAAACTTGAGTTCCGCTGATTACCGATACGCAAAAAGCTTGACAAACACCTTGGAATTGAAAACCATGCAGCCGCATATCTGAAAAAACTTGGTAAAAATTCCTCATCTCCTGTATAGTTCGGGTTATGCTGTTTCAGCCTGATCCTTAACCCCCAAAATTGACTTATGATTATTAAAATTCTCACCGTCCTCTTCATTATTTTTACCAATGCCTTTTTTGTCGCCGCAGAATTTGCTCTGGTCAAACTGCGCAGCAGCGAAGTTGCCGTGCTGGCCCGCAACGGCGGGCGCGCCGCCAAAGCCGTGGAAAAGATTGTCACACATCTCGACGTCTACCTTTCCGCCTGTCAGCTCGGTATAACCCTGGCCAGTCTCGCCCTGGGCTGGGTGGGCGAACCGCTGGTCGCCAGACTGCTGGAACCGGCGGTCACGTTTCTCGGCCTGGCGCCGGAAAAAAGTCATTATATCGCGCTGCCCCTGGCCTTCACCCTGATCTCCTTTCTCCATATCACCGTCGGTGAACAGGCCCCGAAAATTCTGGCCATTCAGAAATATCAGGCGGCCGCCCTCTTTGTGTCGCTGCCCCTGCTGATTTTCCGCTGGATCTTCATGCCCTTCATCTGGGCTCTTAATTTCTCCAGCAACGGTCTTTTGCGCCTGATCGGCCTCAGCCTCGACGAAGTCCACAGCGCCAGCCATACCGAGGAGGAGTTGCGCCACATCCTCCTCGAATCGACGGTCGGCGGCCTGCTTAAACCGCGCGAACGGCGGATCATGGAAAACGTCATGGATCTTGAGGATAAATATGCCCGCCGCTATATGCTGCCGCGCAACCAGATTGTCTATCTCAATATCAGAGACGGGATTGAGGAGAAACTGCGCCGGGCCGCGGCCTCGGGACATACTCGGCTGCCGCTCTGTGACGGCGATCTCGATCATATTCTGGGCATTGTCCATGTCAAGGATATTTTTCAGCGACTGGCTACCGATCAGCCTTTGCCCTCGTTGCAGAACATCGCCCGCAAAGCGGTCTATCTTCCGGAAAACATTCACCTCGATGCCCTGCTGTTGGAATTTCAGAAACGCAAGGTGCTGATGGCGCTGCTGGTTGATGAATACGGCTCGGTTTCCGGAATGATCACCTTGGAAAACGTCCTCGAAGAGCTGGTGGGACCGATTCAGGATGAATTTGACCACGAAACCCCGTTCATCACCCGTACCGGGGCCCAGTCTTTCGCAGTTAACGCCCTCTGTCCGGCCGATGAAGTCGCCAAAACCTGCAGCCTGTCGCTGCCGGCTGACACCACGGCGGACACGATCGGCGGCGTCGTGGTCGATCTGCTTGGCCGTATTCCGGAAGCGGGCGAGACCGTTGTTCTGGAAAACTTTGAGATCGTCATCAAAGAGGCCGATCAGCGCCACATCATTGCAGTTCTGATTCGCCCGGCAGCCGCCGCAACCGTTCCCGGAACAACCTGAAAGGAGCCTGCAATCCCGCCCCAAATCATCTACAGAGCTCTGATCATCCGCCGCAGACCGCCTTTCCCAAAGATAAAGCGAGCCCCCTTGATGGAGAATTTACCATGCTTGACTACTTCGTAAATCTGTGGCGTGATCACGCCGTTCTGATCGATGAAACCGGTTAAAAAAACCTCTGCAGAACCGGGGCTGGGTCTCTTCGGCGCCACCATGGTCGGGGTTGGAGCCATTGTCGGCGGCGGCATTCTCGCCCTTTCCGGCGTCGCTTTTGCCAGTGCCGGACCGGGAGTCTTGCTCGCCTTTTTCGGCAACGCCGTGATCGCCGCCATCACGGCCCTCAGTTTCGCCGAGCTCGCGGCCGCGTTTCCGGTCTCCGGTGGCACCTACATCTTTGCCAAAAAAGTCCTGCCGGTGGGCACCGCTTTCGCGGTCGGCTGGATCGTCTATTTCGCCTCGGTCGTCGCCGGAGTCCTCTACGGGCTCGGTTTTGCCGCCTTCTCTCTGGGCCTGATCAAGAGCCTGCTGCCCAATCTGGCCGCGCTGCTCGACGGCCGCCTGCCCACCACCCTGCTGGCGATGGCGACCACCGCCCTGCTCGCCTGGCGGCTCTACCGCTTTCCGGGCGGCGGTGACAGCCTGGTCAACATCATCAAGGTCCTGGTCTTTACCGCGGTCATCGGCGGCGGCGTCCTCTTTTTTTTCGGCCCGCAGAAAATTGACATCGTCCGGGCCTGTCGGCCCTTCCTGCCCTGCGGCGTCTGGGGCGTGTTCACCGCCATGGGCTACTCCTTTATCGCCCTGCAGGGCTTTGATCTGATCGCCTCGGTGGCGGGCGAGGTGCGCCAGGCGCGCAGCAATGTGCCCAAAGCCATGTTCATATCCCTGGGCATTGCCGTGACAATCTATATTCCCCTGCTGCTGGTCGTCCTGATTGTCGGCGTCCCGCCGGGAGTACCGGTCACGGTCTGGGCCCGCATTCATCAGGAGACCCTGATCGCCGATGCCGCGGCCCGTTTTCTCGGCCCGAGCGGTTTCTGGCTGGTGATGGTCGCCGGAGTGCTGTCGATGTTTTCGGCCCTGGCGGCGAATCTGTTTGCCGCCTCCCGCCTGGCCCAGGCAATGGCCCGGGATCGCACGCTGCCGCGGTCATGGCAGATCAACGACCGCAAAACCGGCACTCCGCGCAATGCCATTCTCGTCACTACCGGCATCTCGCTGCTGATCCTGATACTGGTCGGCGATGTTTCCGCGGCGGGCGCGGCCGCATCCCTGATCTTTCTCATCACCTTTGCTCTGGTGCATCTCATCTGTATTCTGGCCCGCCGCCGCTCGCAATCGCTGCCGGGTTTCAAAGTCCCCTGGCATCCCTGGCTGCCTCTGGCCGGTCTTCTGCTCTGCAGCGGTCTGGCTCTGTTTCAGGGGGTAGCCGTGCCGGTAGCCGGGATCATCACTACCATCTGGCTCATCGGCGGCGGTTTTCTTTACGCCTTTAAACTCGGCCAGAATGCCCGCACCTTTGATGCCGCGGCCGAAGCCGCCGATCCCGAGCTGCTGACGCTCCGGGGGCGCAACCCCCTGGTGCTGGTCCCCGTAGCCAATCCGGCCAACGCCGAAGCTTTAGCCGGGCTGGCCAGCCGTCTGGCGACCCCGAAGAGCGGCCGGGTCATGCTCCTGCACGTTGTCAGCCCGCAGAACAGTTCTGCAGAGCGGGCTCTCGACAACCTGGCTCATGTTCTGCGCCACTCCATGGCTGCCGCCATGCGGGCCGGGGTCAGCGCTCAGGCGCTGGCCACCTTCTCCGACAATCCCTGGTCGGAGATCAAGCGGGTCGCCGGTCTGCACCGCTGCAACAGCCTGCTGCTGGGCATGAGCCGCATTGACGAGGCCACGATGAGCGGGACCCTCGAAGAGCTGTTTGATCGTCTGGAATGCAATGTCGCCGTCCTGCGGGCCCCGACCGGATGGCAGGTAGAGCAGGCCCGACATATTCTGGTGCCGGTAAGTCTGCGCTCACGCCCCAACGCCCTGCGGGCCCGTCTTCTGAGCCATTTAAACCGCCACGACCGCGACTGCCTCATCACCTATCTCATGGTAATCCCCTCCACCCTTTCCCCGGCCGCACAGGAACGGGTGCGCCGGGTCAATACCACCAACATGATTGATGAGATCACAGGGGCTGTTCTGCAGGTTGTGGTCAGCGACGAAGCCCTGCCGGCCATCATCACGGCCGCGGCCGAGACCGATATGATCGTGCTCGGCCTCGAGCAGAACAAGCAGAAACGGCGCGTCATCAGCGCCATTCCTCAGGGCGTTCTGCGCGGCACCGACAAAGCGGTTCTGCTCCTGGGACAGAGCTGAAGGATATAAACCCGGACACAGACCAGCGCCGCCTTACAGCCCGGAGCGGAGTTTATAGTTGACAGTTAAACGTTTAAGCTATAGGTTGCAGAGGCTGACTTTACCCGCAGACCGGAACCCTCATCAGCCAAATTCGATCAGGACTTAAACAGACCGGAAACACAGGAGGAGAGAATGGAAGAACACCGCAGTTTCAGCCGGATAAAATTCCAGGCCCATACCAAAATTGAGATTGCCGGCCACCCCTACGGCGGTGAACTTCTTGATATTTCCCTGAAAGGGGCTCTGATCAAAACCAGCAACCAACTCCCGCTCGCCCTGCATGAAGAGGCCCTGATCAAGGTTTTTCTGCCCTCATCAAGTATCTCGATGAACTTCAATGCCTGCCTGGTACATCTTGACAGCGACCTCTATGGTTTCAAGTTCATCAGTTATGATGCGGAAAGCATGACCCACCTGCGGCGCCTGCTCGAATTCAACCTGGAGAGCCAGGAACAGGTTATCAAAGAGCTCTTTTTTCTGCAGAAGGTTTGAAAAGAACCTTAAACATGACCAGCACAAATCTGCAAATAGGAGCTCTCTTACTTTACAAAAGTCATCCGGCAAAACTTATCGGACTGGGCGACAAGATTGAGATCGATCTGCTTTTTCAGGCGCAGAGCAAAAAGGTCCGGCCCAAGGATGTCACCTGCCTGCACCCCGGCCCCTTCACCCAGTTAACCCAGTTGAATTATGATATTAAAGACCTTGAGGAAGCGCGGGCCCTCTTAAGCGGCGCCGAGACCTCTTTGGCCGAAATCGCCGAACTGGTGTTCAACCAGACCTCGGCGGCAGCCATCTGGAGCGCCTGGCAGATTGTCACGACAGGCATCCATTTTTACGGATCGCCCAGCGCCGTCAAGGCCCGCTCCGACGAGGAATACCTTGAGGAGATAGAGAAAAGAGCCGCGAAAAAAGCCCGCCATGAAAGCTGGCAATCCTTTATTGAAAGGGTCGCGGAAAAGACCTTCATCGATTCTGATCGGGTTTTTCTTGCGGAAGTGGAAAATCTGGCCCTGGGTCAGGCCACGGAGAGCCGCCTTCTGCAGCATCTCGGCCGTCAGCAGTCGCGTGAGAATGCGCATGCCCTTCTGCTGGAACTGAAATTCTGGGAAACCACCTTCAACCCTCACCCGCAACGCCTTGAGCTGCTGCCCGACAACCCCCGGGAAGATCGGCACGAGGTCTCTGAATGCCTCTGTTCAGCGGCAGAGCGCCTTGACTTGACCCGCCTGGATGCGTTTGCCATTGATGATGAGGACAGCAACGACCCTGATGACGCGATAAGTTTCGATGGCAAAAGAGTCTGGGTTCATATTGCCGATGTGGCCAGCCTGATCGACATTGACACGCCGGCCGACCACCACGCCCGTGACCGGGCCGCCACCCTCTACCTGCCGGAAACAACCCGACCCATGCTGCCCCAGAGCATCACGGACAGACTCGGCATCGGCCTGCAGGAGACCTCGCTGGCCCTCTCTTTCGCCCTAGACCTCGACGCCAGAGGCACAATTCTCGATTTTGAGATCGTCCCCAGCCGCATCCGGGTGACCCGCTTAAGCTACAACGAGGCGGAAAATCTGCTCGACACCAATCCGCAGCTGACAAAGCTTCTCGCCCTGACCCGGGCCCACCGGGAGCAGAGACTGCGAGCCGGAGCCGTCGAGATCGAACTGCCCGAATGTAAAATAAAGGTCTGCGAAAAACGCATCAGCATTACCCCGCTGCCCAATCTTCAGAGTCGTAATCTGGTCAGTGAAGCGATGCTGATGACGGGCGCGGCCTGTGCCATCTATGCGCAAAAGCATGACCTGGCCATGCCTCATGCCAGCCAGACGCCGCCGCAGGAGCTGCCCGAAACCGATGATCTGCCGCCCCTGGTGGGCATGTACGCCAAACGCCGCGCCATGCGCCCCGGCCGCCTGAGCTGCTCGCCCCTGACCCATTTCGGACTGGGTCTCAAAGCCTATATCAGGGTAACCAGCCCCTTGCGCCGCTACCTTGACCTGATCGCGCACCAGCAGCTCCGCCGCCACCTTAAAGGACTGCCGACTCTTGATCAGAGCCAGATTACCGCCCGCATCGCCGCGGTCAGCAGCACCAGCGCGCAGATCCGCCAGGCTGAACGCCTCTCCAACCGGCACTGGACCCTGACGTTTCTGCAGCAGCACCCGGAATGGCAGGGAATCGGTATTGTCATGGCTGAATGGGGACGGAAATCCCTGCTCCTGGTCCCTGAGCTGGCGCTTGAGGTGGAGCAGGCCATCACCGGCAATCAGGCCCCGGGAACCCGACTGCTGCTCTCCGCGCCCCGCGTCAATCTGCCCTATCTCGAAGTCTTTTTTCAGACCAAGGTGCTGGGACAGTAAAGACGCCGGCAGCAGCTCTAACCCCGGCCGCAAAAATCAAGAGAGACTGATGCCTCATACCCTCTTCAACCCTGCTGCAAAACCCTTCGAACCTCACCAAGAAGCTCATTTATCGAAAATGGTTTGCTGACAACCCCTTTAAAACCATAATCCGCATAATGGGCGACTATGGGATCATTGGCATAACCACTGCAAACCACAACCCTGGCCCGGGGATTCAGGGCCAGAATGTGCCGCACCGCTTCCTCACCACCCATACCTCCGGGAACAGTCAAATCCATCAGCGTCAGATCAATTGGTTTATCTGAACTGAGGGAGTGCTGAAACACGGCAACAGCCTCTTCGCCATCGCCTGCTTCCAGAACATTGTAACCGGCGGCGGTCAGCATGCGCGCAGCGACGTTTCGGACCAGGACTTCATCATCCATGATCAACACGGGGCCGCTGCCGGACAACAGTGCATTTTTCCTACTTTTGACTGTGACCTCTGATTTTGGCGCAGCCGGAAGATAAACAGTCAGAGTCGCTCCGCAGCCAGGCTCGGACTGGGCGGTAATACAGCCGCCGTGCTTGCTGATGATTGAGTGACAAATGGCCAGTCCGAGACCGCTGCCTTTCTGCTTGGTCGTAAAATAGGGATCAAAAATATGAGGCAGATGTTCAGCCGGAATGCCGGGACCAGAATCCCTGATTTCAAGTTTGAGATATTCTCCCGCAACCAGAGGGAGTCGATTGTCCTGGCCTTTATGAAAATTTTCGCAGCTGATCGCAAGGCTGCCGCCGCCGGGCATCGCGTGCACGGCATTAATGACTATATTCTGGATTACCTGAGCGATCTGGCCCGGATCAATATAGGCGTAAGCCAGATCTTCGGCAATTGTATAGTGACACTTTACAGCCGACCCTGAGAGGGCAAAGTCGGTGACCTCATGAATAATTTCGGCCATCGCAGCATTTTTCCTGACCGGCTCACCACCCTTGGCAAAAGTCAAAAGCTGCCGGGTCAGATCCCGGGCCCGAAACGAAGCTTTTTCAGCCTCATCAAGCAAAGCCAGGGCCTGGCTGTCAGCCTCAACATACATTTTGGCCAGATTGATATTACCGAGAATCCCGGTCAGGATATTATTGAAATCATGTGCAATACCACCGGCAAGCACACCGACCGAACCCAGTTTTTCAGCCTTTATGACCTGCTCGCGCATCATGTTTTCTTCGCGCATATCCCGAAAGACCACAACCGCACCGTAAACCCTGCCTTCCCCATCAAGGATCGGAGCGCTGCCGGCGGAAATGGCTTTGAAACTGCCGTCTCGACTGATGAGAAAGCCCTCTCGAAGCAGATCTTTCTGCTCAAGCCGCATAATTTTTTCGACAAGATCTTTCCCTGATTGAGGCTGCACCGCTTGCGAGGGTGAAGCTCCGGCACCATTTTTTTGCCCAGCCTTAAAAATCTCCGACAAAGGCTTGCCGAGAGCGCTCTCCTGGGACCACCCGGTCAGTTGTTCAGCAACTTTGTTGACCAGATCGACCCGGCCCTCGGTGTCAGTCGTAATCACACCCGAGGTAATGCTGCGCAGGGTTACTCTGAGTCGCTCCTTTTCCGCAGCCAGGGATCGCTCCATGGCCTGACTATTGTCGATTTCCCGGTTCAGGCGGTGATTGGTTTCTTCCAGTTGAATCACTGAATCCGCCAGCTCCTTATGGGCCGAAGCAAGAATGTTTTTCTGCGCGGCGATCGTATCGAGCATCAGATTAAGGATCTTGCCGAGTTGTCCCAGTTCGTCGTAGCGGTTCAGGGCGGCTCGTGTCTTTTCGTCACCCTGACGGATCCGGTCAGCGACAACGACCAGGTGCTGCAGGCCCCGGGTAATGCCCTTGGCCATAAAAAAGGCAAAGATTGAGCCCACAACAATCGCAAGAACAGTATACCAGATCCCGTCTTTGAGAATGTCCCGCAGACTGGCGCTGATGCTCTTCTGGGAGATACCGATCCGGGCCCAGCCGATCAGGTGGCTGTTGGCCTGAATCGGAGCCGCGATATCAATCAGACTGTCATTAACGATCAATTGTCTTGGTTCCGGATCAGCGTCAAGCAGCAACCGACTTATCGGATCATCAACATAAAGACCATTTCTATCCGGTTGACTGTGAGCGAGAACTTTGCCCTCCGGGTCAAGGATCATTGCATAGTGCAGATCGGGAAACTGAGACTGGGAGTTGATGACCTCTTCCAAGCCAACGACATCATTGGCCAACACCCAGGAAACACTGTTGGCGGCAAGGGTTTGCGCCAGACCCAGAGTCTGTCTGATACTCTGAACGCGAAGGAAATCACTTTGCCGGCGCACCAGATCGGCGACAAAGATGGTCATCAGCACCGCGTGCACCAGGGCTATGCCGAGAATCAACTGTCGCCGGATAGATGTTGTCCAGATTTTTCTCAGCAAGCGGCTCATAGACGCACCTCGGGCAATAACTTCAAAAATCAATCGGCCTGACGTTTTGATTAAATTTCTGCAGAAACTCAAGCACCGGAAGATAAACGGCGTTATCTGCCGCTTCGAACCGGGAAAGCTCCATACGTTTCAGCCACTTTTTCCCCGGTTCATGCGTGTGCAGAGAAAAAAGCAACCGGCCAACCTGTTGCACCAGAGCCTCGGGCATATCGTTGCGCGCCACCAGGCCATTATTGGGCAGAGATGAGGTGGACCATTTAACCTCAAGAGCTGCTTCAAGTTCCGGTCGTTCCCGAACCAGCGCCCGCCAGGGCGGCGGCCAGGTGGCTCCGGCCGCCGTATTACCAAGATAAACATTCATGATCGAAGATTCCTGAGAACCGACATAGCGGATCTCTATATCATGCATTACCGCAAGGCCGTGGCTCTGCAGATAATATTGCGGCATCATAGTGGCAGCCAGGGCGGTGGCCGCCGGAAAGCTTACAGCTTTGCCTTTGAGGTCGCTGACCTGACCGATGCGGCTGTCTTTGCGCACCAGAATAATCCCGCGAAAATTTTCATCATCGGCCATTTTGCCGAAAACCGTGTAACCATGTTTGAGGGAAATGAGAGTCTGGTAGGGATTGGGCAGAGCAAAGTGAAAGTGTCCGGCGCAGAGTTTTTTATCATAAGCGGCGTAACTGCGGGAGGCCTCCACTCTGAACACGGCATCGGGAATCTGTTGACTGAGAAAATCCGTAATCGGACTGAAAATTTCATACAATCGCTTCGGATTATGCAGAGGGTGAACCCCCAGAATATAGATCATGGCCGGGCGCGAGGGCGTCGGACTGAAACCGGGTGTGTACTCCGGCTCATGGCGGTTGTCACAACTGCTGAAAACAAAAACCGCGCAAACAATCATTACAATCAAAATAAAGTGTCTCTTATTATACTCCTGAGCCGGCCGGAAAAGCTGTTTCATTTTTTATAACCTCTATACAGGGGCTACCCAAACAATCATAAATCTGACAAGCGCTTTTCAGCTATCGAGAATCCGGCGAACCTTTATTAATAAGGCTGAGACATCATAAGGTTTTTCGATAAAACACTCTTCGACAAACTTCTTGTCGTCCCGATCAACCCGATCACTGAGATAGCCCGAGGTAAAGAGAAATTTAATCCGGGGATGGGTGGCTGTCAACTTCTCACTCAACTCTTTACCACCCATCAAAGGCATTACAATATCTGTGAAAAGCAGATCAACAGGGTCCGGAAAGGCTTCGACCTGCAGCAGTGCATCGAGACCGTTTTCCGCCTCTATTACTGTATAACCGGCATTTCTCAGGATATTGCGGGCCATTATCCGGGCGGGCTCTTCATCTTCTACCAGCAGTATCACCTCATTTCCCCCGGAAACCGTTTCCGTATCTTTTACCTCAAGGCTTTCAGGCCGGCGCTCTTCAAGGATCGGCCAATAGATTTTGAACGTGGTGCCCTGCCCGATCTCACTTGCAACATAGATATTGGCATTATTCTGCCTGACGATGCCGAACACGGTCGAAAGGCCGAGCCCTGTTCCCCGGTGCTCCCCTTTAGTTGTGAAAAAGGGTTCGAAAATGCGGGCCATCACCTCCTCGGACATTCCGCAGCCATTATCTGAAATCTCTAGAAGCAGGTGGCGCCCGGGCCTGCTCTCAACGTGAGCACTGACAAAATCATCATCAAGCAGTACCTCGGAAACCCCGATGGATATATTTCGACCGGCAAGCAGAGGCAGATTTCTAATGGCGTCGGCCGCATTGACAACCAGATTGATAATGATCTGTTCTATTTGACCGGGATCGGCCAGTATCGGTGAAAGATCATCTTCCAACTTGATTTCGAAAGTAATGTCTTCCCCGATTAATCGTTTCAGCATTTTACTCAGGTCAGTTACCAGAGCGTCGACCAGAACCACCTCCGGCTGCACAACCTCTTTGCGGCTGAAAGCCAGCAGCTGACGTGTGAGCTTATGGGCCCGGTTGCCAGCCGCCTCAATTTCCACAAGATCTTTCCACAACGGATTTTCTTCCGTTGTCTGCATCATACCCAACTGAGCATGCCCTCTGATTACCGTCAGAATATTATTGAAATCATGGGCCACACCACCGGCCAGCGTGCCGATGGCCTCCATCTTCTGAGACTGATAGAACTGCTCCTCCATTTTTTTTAGATCAGTAGTATCCCTGAAGATAGTCATAGTGGAAACAGAACCATCCTCATTAATAACATGTGACCTGGAGATATGATAAGAACGGTCATCCTTCTGATCGACAAAATCCGATTCGAAAGGCTCATCCTGCTGAACTTTCATTACAGAACACCATGAGCAAGGCTTCTCAAAATCATGTAAGGCCCTATAACAGAACTCACCGGTCACATCCCGTCCGACCCTTTTTATCATTGCGGGATTCATGTACTCGATCCGATAATCCGCGGAACGGATATAAACCTGATCAACCATGGATTCCATCATCGAACGAAATTTATTTTCACTCGCACTCAGCTTTTCTTTTTCATCAATAAGATCCTGCTCCACCTTGAGCTTATCCTGCAGCATCCGGTTGGCTTTGACCGCCATCTGGTCAAGTTCAGCATATTTTATCAGATCCCGGTTAATCGCGGTGCCGGATCCGCTCATATTGTTAAAAAAAGAGATAAAAAGTTTAAAATCATTTATAAGTTTCAAGCGTAAACGGCTAAAGAGAAACAGAAAAAAAGCGATTATCGCCACAGATATCAGGCTGAAATAGAGTATCTTTAACTTGGTGTAGTGATTTAATTGCGTAAGTTGTAAAGCGATCTCGTTTTCGACGTCATCGAGATAAATCCCGGCCCCGACCATCCATTCCCACTCTTTAACACCTTTCAAGAAGGAAATTTTGGGAGAGGGCCGGGCCTGTGAAGGTTTGTTCCATACATAACTAATAAAACCACCCTCCGGATTTTCAACAGCCTCTCTCTCCTTCTGAATCACTTTAACGCCGTTGGGATCGGTCAGCTCCCAAATGTTTTTCCCAATGAGTTGTCTTTAAGTATCATTCATCAGGGTTGTACCATCATAAGCGACGACAAAAATATAGCCATCGGCATTGAGGCCGAAACGGATCGAAGCAATTCTGTCCAATAATTCTTTTTTTATCTGGCCCTCAACATCATCGACATATAAACCGGTACCGATAAACCAGTTACAGGACTCAAATCTTTTGACGTAGGATATTTTTTTATAGTGCAGTCCTTCCACGTTCGGTTTCGACCAGTAATACTCATAAAAACCTTCACCCGACTGTTTGACGATGGCAATCATATCCTTAATCACATAACGGCCGTGTGCATCGCGGACATTCAGCAGATTCAGCCCCTCCATTTGCGGTTTGTCGGCAAAAAGAAGCTCGACCCCATCCAGAGTGGTGGCAAAATAATAACCGCAGCCGTTGTCAAAGCGAATAGGCCTTAAGGCATCGTTAATAAGTCGCAGGATTTCAGCTTCATCGTTCGAGCTTTTATTCTGCTGATAAATATTTCGGGCGATGGCATAAGCCTCGTACAGCCTCATTTTAATTTTGTCTCGGGTCAGCTCCTCACTCTTCATTTTTTCGAAGTTAATCATATTGACAACGCTATCAACCTCGCGTTTGAATGTCTGTTTCTGCTGAGTGAGGTAATGTGTCCGCATCTGCGTCGCGCGATGATTGAAATCGTAGTAGGAAGCAGTAACATCAAAAATGACAAAACTCCCGCCCAACATTATTAAAATAATGACTCCCCACAGTTGAAACTGTTTGATAAAACTGTTTTTTTTGATCATAAGCAGATTTTTCCAAAAAGGAAGCCGATCAACATTCGGTTAAACAGCTGATCGGCTTTCTCGGATACCCTCCAACATGACAACAGCTTGCCGCTAATTAACAAATGATTCGAGCGCCCGCCAGAAAGAGGTCTCCATTGTAAAAGAGTCCCCCATTAAAAGTTCCATATCACGCCAATACATTTTATGGCCGAAAAATCTCTGAATATAGGCTATGGGAACGTCACTGCTCTTTTTTAAAGCCATCAGTCCCCGAATCTCTTCCAGTTTCGGCGCCTTGTTTCGGTTAATGTTGATGATGATTGCTTTTTTACCACTCTTTATCAACCATTTTAATGAGTTATCAAGATCGACAGTGGTATCTTCCGGATTAAAATAGCAGATACCCACGTTCATTCCGGCAACTAAAGCCCCATACATCAGTTTCATGATGTCGGCGTTGATCATGGCTAACAATTCCCAGGCTTCTTTGCCATATTGAATGTTACAGGTATTGAGAACAGTCAGATAACACTCCAGATATTTGAGTAAAGAGGTTACCGCCGGCACGGCAACCGATTTTTCAAAAAAGAGGGCCAGGGCCAGGACATGATCGAAAAGATCAAAGAGATGAGGCTCAAAACTTCTATCGATTTTACATTGTGTCGTTTCTCTGTCAATCGCCACAATATGCTTTAAGATCTCTATGGCAGTATCGTAATCAATTTCGATTTCGGCAGCAACGCTACTTCGGCGTCCCGGCGCAACCGTTGATTTCTTAAGATCGCTGTCGGCGGCAGATTGCAGTAAGGCCTTGAGCTGCTCGATTTTACCGGCAAAAGGTTGAGCAGCGCCACTTTCGACAATAGACCTGATCAGATCAACGGACTGAAAAATTATCTCAATCATATCTCCGGTCAGCGTGCGCCATCCGCTCCGGGCCTGATCAAGCAGAGTTTCGGATAACTGGCTGATATCCTGAATCTCCTTTTCGCCGATAACTCCGGCATTCCCCTTAATGGTGTGGAATGGCCGGAAAATATCCCTTATGTAATCCAGGTTCTGAGGCTCGCCTTCAAGTTTTAATAATAAACGTTCAACCTCCTGAAGCTGATCCAGGAAATCTCTTTTGAATTCTTCCCTTACTTCATTATCGATATCCGAATTCAATTTATTCCCCATCCGCCCGCGTCATCCGGCATCTTTTATGGCTTTCAGGAAAACTTGAGCATCAATACTGAAACTCATATCCTTTCCCCCAGGTTTGGGGAAAACATAATCCGCACCCAAAAATTTTGCCCGGCGCACATTGCTGTCATTTTCATGCATGGTCCCGGAAAGAATGATAACTTTTGTTTTTGCATTAACTTTCCCGGCTTTCTGCAGAGCTTTGATCTCTCTTAAAGCTGTCAGGCCATCCATTTCCGGCATCTCAACGTCAAGACAGATTACATCCGGCGCGAAGGCCTGCGCCTGTTCCACCGCTTCCCTGCCGTTTTTCACCCCAACAACTTTTTCTACAACGGAGACTTTTTCAACTAGTTTTTTCAAAAAGCCAAGCATTGTTGTGTTATCATCCGCCAGTAAAACTTTAATGCCCATGTTATTCTTCTCCTTCTCTTTTTTTGGAAAAAAGATCTTTCAAGGCGTCTTTCCAGCGCTGAATCTTAGCTTCAGTGCTGTCAACGGCCTCAAGCAGCTTTTCCTTCTTCAGTGGTTTTACCAGAAAATCATTCGCACCCGCATCCAGAGCGTTTAACAGATTAATGGTTTCACTGTCTCCGGTGATGATAATCACCTGATGCGTACTCCGATTCTTTTTTATTTTTCTGGTTAATTCAATGCCATCCATCTTTTCCATATAGATATCAGTGATAACAATGGGAATATTTTCTTTTTCGACAAGGATCAGCGCATCCTCGGCTGAATATGCATGATGCACTTTTCTGCCGGCCAGGTAATCATCTATCAGCAGATGAGCAACCGGGTCGTCATCAACAAAAAGCACGGAGAGTTTGGTTACAGGATTGTGCAGTTCTTTTGACAAAGTAGCCCCCCTTATTCCAGATAATGGTTAATATTAAGAATGAGTACAATATTTCCGCCCGCAAGGATGGTGCAGCCGGAATAAAATTCCTGGTGCTTTGCATAAAACGATGGCAGCGCTTTCACCACGATATCCTCAATCCCCATAATCAGATCAACGGCAAGACAGGCTTTCGACTTATCGTTGCCGACCAGAATCAGGTTGATGAACTCATCTCCGGATTCCACGGGAGAGCGATAGCCCATTAAATTATTCACTCCCAGAACCGGATAAACCACCCCATTGATTTCTACAAAAGCATCCTCTTTGATCCGATGAATTTTATCCCTTGCGATGCAGGTCATTTTAATTACCACATCCATGGGTATCAGGTAAAGATCGTTGGCAAAACAGATTTTCAGTCCTTTGGCAACCGAGATGGTGGAGGGCAGAGACAGGCTCAGTCTCGTATATTTACCGGTCTCACTGTCAATCGAAACGATGCCGTTAATATTCCTGATATTATCGAGCACCACGTCCATACCCACCCCTCTGCCGGAGACCTCAGACACCTGTTCGGCGGTGGAAAATCCGGGGTGAAAAATCAATTCCCGCGCTTCCTGATCACTCAGACTGTCGGCCTCATGCGCCTGAATGACCCCTTTTTCAACAGCTTTTTTTCTCAGAACAACCGGATCCAGCCCCTTGCCGTCGTCGTAAATTTCAATAATCGTGCGGCCATCCCGGTTTTTTGCGGAAAGCCGGATGGTCCCTTTTTTATCTTTACCCCCGGCCGCTCTCTGCTCGGGGGTTTCCACGCCATGATCCAGTGCGTTACGCACCAGATGCATCATAGGATCAGCGATGGCACCAATTACTCGGTTATCAATTTCCGTATCCTCTCCGGCAAATTCCAGCTCAATCTCTTTGTTTAATTTTTTCGATAAATCTCTCACCAGGCGCGGAAATCGTTGAAACAACGTTTTTACTTTCTGCATCCTCATTTTCATGACCACCCCATCGAGATCAGAGATAATCCGATGAAAGCTGTCTTCGGTTTTCTTCAGGAAGGCATCGGTAACCTGGCGCTCATCCTGATTCATCAGCACCCGGAGATTCCGAAAGGCATTTTTGGCCACGACCAGTTCGCCGATCAGATCACCCAAATCTTCAAGTCGTTCCAATTTTATGGGAATAAAGGTTTCTTCCGGAGATGACGACGGTGACGGCGTCGCCTTGAGCGAAACTTGCGGAATCTGGGCATCGTTCGTTGTAAAGTTGTTGGCGGCACTCAGCTCGGCAAGGCTGCCGTAGTGAGCTTTTAATCGGCTGATCACCGCATTGGAACTTTCGCTCGGAATCTTTGAATTTTCAAGATCGGCAAAAAGATTTTCCATCTCATCCAGAGAGGCGGTAAAAAGATCAGTCATCTCCTCTGCAAGCGGCCCCGACCGATGATTTTCAATCTCAGCAAGGCTCAGCAGGCCATTAACAATTGCAGATATTTTATGTAAAACCTGCGCGGCTGTTCCTCCGGGCAGCAGGGAATCCATTAGAACATCACCATCTCCTTTAACCATAACAAGAAGATGACGCAACTGTTCAACCTCAGCTTTTTGCTCTACGGAATTTACAACAATCTGCCGCAGCACGGAAACAAAGGATAACCCCTCTTTGACATATTCAATAATTATGTCCTTTGCCGGGGAGATCTCGCTATTACCCTCGGCAAACATATCATCAAGTTTCTCGTCCGAATAAAAGGCCCGGGCCCGGGCCAGCAGTCCGACATCCAGATCACATATAAATTTTTTCGCTGTCCGGGTATCCGGCTGATTAAGGAGCGGCGCAATCTGGTTGAAACCTGACGCCAGCAGAGAAAAAAGCTCCGTGATGAGATCCAGGGTCTCTATATTTGCCGAAACATTATCATGAGTGATGACACCGACCAGCGAGGAGGCCGCATCCAGAAAAGGCAAAAGCGGCTGCAGATCCATAAGCGCTGCTTGCGCAACCAGATTCTTGATTTTGTTTTGCAGAAAAATAATCCGGCAGGCGGACGGCTCGACCTTGACCTGGGCAATCAGCTCAGGTAATTCCCGCTCAACCAGAAAAAAATCCTGCTTAAAATGTAAAAAATCTTCCGGGCTCGCAATAATCAGTTCCATTTAATTAAAGATATCCTGATTCAATATAGATTGCACTTCGCTCAGCACTGCAGCACACTCTTTTTCAAGCATAAGTAAAAGATCTTCGGCTCCGGCAAGACTCTGATCTTGCGCCATCGCTTCCAGAGCTTCAGCTATCTTGACGGCACTGGGCGCTGCCATATATTTGAGCATCCCTTTCAGGCGATGGGAGCTCTTTTTAAGTTCAATACAATTTTTTTCCTCAATACTGCAACGTATTTTATCAAGAACCGGCCGATAAGTCGCTTGAAAAGCTTCCAGGCACCGGCTTAAAAGAGACTTACTCTGGTTCATAATCTCCATAAGTTCATCTACAGCAATCGTTTTTCCCACTACCGGGCCTGGTTCGGACTCCATTTCTACAACTCCCGCCGGGCGGACTTTCCCTGTCAAAGTATGAACAGCTCTCTGAAGAGAATCCTGGTTTAATGGTTTGATGAGATAATCATCCATGCCGCAGTTGATAAATTTTTCTCTATCCTGCTTCTGGGCATGGGCGGTCAGGGCGATGATTGGTATTCGGGGCAGGTTGTGCTTTTTTTCAAGTTCTCTTATCCTGACGCTTGCTTCAAAACCACTCATGAGAGGCATCTCTCCATCCATCAGAATAAGATCAAATTTTTCATTATTGAACATTTCTACCGCTTCAATGCCGTTTCGGGCAATTTCAACCTTCCCCAGATTCATACTTTCAATTATTTTGACGGCGACCAGCCGGTTTACGAGAACGTCCTCGACCAGAAGAATTCTGAAATAAACCGGAACCTGTCGGCAAGCTTTATCATCTGTATTATTCATATCAGTAAACCTTTAGCATAGGGCCAGTCAGCAGAAATCGGGATAATGCTTTTTCAAACCTTCCGGGCAGATGCCGTGACGGAACTTGACGTTTACATACTTGCTGATATAGCCCTCCACCTGTTCCCAGCAGCCCTGATCGTCACGAATCTTTTCACCTGATCCGGATGGGTACTCAGTTTCCGGCCAGACGTAAAGAGTGTATCACCATAAAAATCAATACCGTAAGCGCCTGGCTTGATAACTGTCGCAGGAATATTTCGTTGTTCCAGATAGTAGGGTTCATCAGTTATATAAGCATTGAAAACATCAGTTTTACCCTCTATCAGGTCATTGACATCGAAACTGCTGGGAATAATATCAACCTGATCAGGTGTAACTCCTTCGTTACGGAATAAGGCCAGATCATGGCAGCCTTTAGAAAAAAATAGCCGTGCCGCCTTTTTTCAAGCAACACGGCTATCTATTTTCATTCATATTCCTTATCCAATACGCCTGCTTTCAGCCAGTTGCATGGTGCATTAAGCGCAAGAAAGGTTTATCGTATATCCTCTTTTCCAACATATCAATCAGTTGAAAACATACTGACAACCTGTTTTGTAGCAACAGACCGGCTTGGATCAGACCGCCTCCTGACTTTCGGAGAGGGAGGCAAATTCATCTTGATCGACGACGTTGTCGATATCAAGCAGAATCTTGACGCTCTTACCGACCTTGGCCAGACCGAGAATCATTTCCCGGTCGAGATGGGCGTGCAGTTTCGGCGGAGACTCAATATCTTCACCTTTAATATTGAGAACTTCGGACACTTCATCGACAATTAAGCCGACATTGGAAACCGCCCGGTCAGTGGCATCGGTTTCAATTACCACGATGCAGGTTCTATCGGTATGAGAGATTGTCTCAAGTCCAAATTTAGTCCGCAGATCAATGATGGGAATCACCTTGCCCCGCAGGTTGATGACCCCCTTAACATAATCCGGGGTCTGCGGCAAGACGGTAATCGGCATCAGACCGATGATTTCCTTGATTTTCATGATACTGATGCCATACTCTTCGCTGGCAAGTTTAAAGGTCAGAAATTTCCAGATCGCCCCGCTGTCTTTTATCTCCGTTACTTTCATATATTTTCTCCCGCTTTGGTAGTCGATCACTTTAGGATTGCGTGAGTTGTTCCCGCTTCAGAAGCCTTCAAAATCATCCGAACCGTGGGCCATGTCATCCAGGGGAATCAATTCTTCTGCTTTGTTTTTGGTTTTTTTGCCCGCCTTGGGCCTGGGCAGGACAGACAAGGCATGTGAAGAGTGCTTCCGGCCGGCAGCCTGATTCGTAACCATGTGCCGCTGGACACTCCGACGCTGACTGCTCTCGCGGCTGCCGGTCACGAGGGCGGAAAGATCCGCGACCAGATCACGCATCTGCTCAGCCTGAGCGTTGAGCTCTTCGGCCGCGGCGGCCGATTCTTCAGCATTAGCCGCATTCTGCTGGGTCACCTTATCCATTTCTGAAACAGCGATATTGATCTGGTCAATGCCATTTGACTGCTCCTGTGAAGCAGCCGTAATTTCACCAACGAGGCTGCCGACTTTGTCACTCTTTTCCACGACTTCGTTGATGGCAGTCAGGGTTTTGCTGGCAATTTCACGACTCTTGCTGACTTTGTCAACCGTGGTACCGATAAGTTCGGCAGTCGATTTGGCAGCTTCGGCACTACGCGCCGCCAGATTGCGGACTTCGTCGGCCACCACCGCGAAACCGGCACCGGCTTCACCGGCCCGGGCCGCTTCAACGGCGGCATTGAGCGCCAGAAGGTTGGTCTGAAAAGCAATTTCGTCGATGCTCTTGACGATCTTCTGCGTTTCCTGACTGGCGTTGAATATCTCTTCGGTTGACTGATTCAGGCTGTTCATCGCCGCGGAGGCGGCTTTGACCGAAGTCATAGTTTCTTTCGTAAGTACGTCGGCCTGTTCGGCATTATCCGCATTCTGTTTGGTCATCGAAGCCATTTCTTCGACCGAGGCCGAACTTTCTTCAAGGGAAGCCGCCTGTTGCGAAGAACCTTCCGCCAGCGATTGACTGGCCGAGGAAACCTGACCGGCCGCCGCCGCCACCTGATCGGAACCGCTGCTTAAACCGTCGATAACCCGCTTCAAAAGGGTGTTGATGCTGCGGGTAATCAGCAAGGCCGCGGCAATGGCAATGAGCAGCCCGATCAGCAGACCGATGGCCATCGCCGTCGAGCTGCGACTCAGCGAAGCCATAGCTTCGTTGGCAATCAATTCGGTATTTTTCATCCCCGCATCCGCCGTATTCTTGCAGGCTGAAATTACCTGATTACCAACTTCTTCTCTCTGTTTGCCGATATTCTGAAGCTTGGTCCACTCCTCCAGAAAAGTGCTGAGAGCGGCGGCATAGGCCTTGCCGCTCTCCTGCGTCACCTGAATCTGTTTGAGATTTACATCTTTACGGGCAACCGCCCTGAGCTCCTCATATTTCCGGTCAAGCAGCGAAAAATTCTTAAGGGCCTGCTGAATAATTTCCGGGTCACGCATGGTCTGGGATTTAAAAGCTTTGACCCGGGCGTCATTGCCAAGATCAATAATGTCATTGACCAGGGTAATTTTGAGATTACGTTCTTGCATGTCCCGGGTCAGCTGTTCCTGTTGCGATGCCAGATAAGCCCCGCAGTTTTCCACATACAGGCCGGCGGCTTTGTCCATCTGGGCTTTGATCCGGCTGAGTTCACTGCCGCTGTTTTTACCGGAGTTTTCCAGATAGGCCCGCATTGCCATGCCATAGCCGCTGCCCGCTTTTTCGATATTTAACAGCTGATCGAGATTAACCTGTCTTGAGGTCTGCGCTCTCAGAGTCGAAGTATGACTCTTCAGATCGTCAAGTTCACTGATGGCGGCTTTCATCAGGGCCTGATCGGCGTTGGCCTGAGCTTTGAAATTCATGACCCGGACGCGGGTGCCGAGATTGACGATTTCGGTTGCAACTTTGATTTTTTCCTGCCGGGCACTGAGATCACTTTTGAAAGCCACGTTCTGATCTTTGAGAAAAGCGTTACAGTTGGCCATGTAGGAAGCAGCATTCAGGTCAAGCTTTTTACGACAGGCATCCATCGACGCGATGGTGGCCTCGGTCTGCTGCATCAGTTTTTCGTAGTTACTTACTGCGGTCTGGGCTTCCTGAACCTGCCCTTTAAGAGCTTTCAGATTGACCGCCTTGTCCGCCAGCTCCGAGGCTTCGCGCAGATGCGCGGCGACGGCCTGCATCTCTTTTTTGGCATTTTCCAGATATTGCACCTCTTCACTCATACCGTAACCGCGCATCTGATACATCACCCGGTTGGAAGCTCCCCTGAGAGCGTTGGCAATTCTGACCTCGGGAACGTATTCCAGGGCCAGCTTCGTAGAATTGCCCTTGGCGGTCAGCATGGTTTTAATACTGACGGCGCCCAGAATTATCGCAATCAAAATCACGATTGCAAAGCCGATACCGATTCTTTTTGCCAGGGTCATCTGTCTTCCCATGTTACTTCTCCTCTTGCGATTTAGGGTTAATATGTAAGTTTTTCATTATCCTCCTCCATGACTGTTTGAATGATCCTGCCCAGATTTACACTCTCCACCTGAGAAAAAAACTGCTCTGGCGTGATGCCCGGCCGCATTTTCCAGAAGGTGCGTAATTGATTGTCGCTGTAGCTGTAACTGATTGAAGCCGATACGGCCGTGGGATTGTAGAGGAGATTGATCTGGGACAAAAAGAAACCTTCGTCGACCAGTTTGTCGATCGCGGCGCTGAAGCTCTCCTGGTGGGGGGCGATCAGGGTGAAGACCATCGATCGTTTTTCACAGGGATAGATATCGAAACTTTTAATCTTTTTAATAATCTGGCCAAGGAGATTGGTACCTGCAAAACCGTAGATCCGATCAATCGGACTGATGTGGGCCATGTAGGCAAATTTTCCAGGAAAAGCCGCAATCAGGCCGGTGCAGGTAGCGATTCCAAAAGTGCAGAGTTCTTCGTTGTCGGCGGCCCGGGCAAATTCATCCATATCGATGCGCAAAACCTCTCGGGAACCGGCTGCGCCGGGCGAGGTTCCCGAATTTACCGGCGCCCGGTCGAGCGTTTGCTGCAGCCGGTCGGCATAATATTTGCGATGACGGGCGTAATGGGTGGTGATGATCTCCCCACGGTCGACCTTAGCGACTACCAGCCACTGGGTTTGCATAAATTCGACGACGGCAAAAGAGCTTAAGGCATGATGCCCGCGATAATCAATGACGGCCCGATGCCCCTGACCTTCGGCGAATTTGGTTTTGATATTGCGATCATCGAGCTTCTTTTTAAGAATGGTTGAACTGCCGAAAAAATTTGACTCCGTCAACATCAAACCCTGCTGGTTAACCAGAAAAGTTTCTCCGGTCTGCCCCAGGTTTTCAGTACCGGAAAAGATGGCGTTAACCTTGTTGATAGCACATTGAAGAACGATCCAGCCAACATGCTCCTGATCTTTAAGCACCGGCTCAATAAAAAATGAAGCGGGTTCACGGGAAGGACCGTAGTCGTGAAAATCGACAAAAACTTCAGTGCTGCTGCCCTTTCTCAGGGCTAAAGAGAGTGGATTATCCTGAGTCAGGAGCAAATTGTCTCGGGTTTTGTATTCCCGCCGCAGGCTGAAAATCACCCGGCCCTGACGGTTGACAAAAACGATGTCATAGAAGGAAAAATAGTTGTCAACGTAGTAACGGCTGAAACTCTCTTTGAGGGTTTCAACCTTTTCGGTCAGCGCTATCGGAACCTGCCCCTGAAGGCAGGCTTGATCGTAGGCCAGATTGATGAGAAAGCAATCTTTCAGCATTCGATCTTCCGCTGCCTGGCGAGCCAGTTTATGAATCCGCTCGCAGAACCTCTGCAGCTGCAGGACTCTTTCTTTTCTGGCGTAATCCAAGCTGACAAAGGCCCAGTCGTAGATCCCTTTGTTGGCCGCAGCGGGCGCGGCCGGCAGCAGAAAAAAGAGCAGCAGAATAATGCAGATAAGATTCGGGGCTGAGAAGCGGCAATTGTGCTGACGAAGCAATAAAGTTTTTTTCACAGATAACTTTCCGGCAAACGGTTATTTTAAAAATCTTGTTACCAATATAACAAAATCTGTGCCGGGGACAACAATAACGCAAAACTTTATTCAATGTTCTGTATTTACTAGAGAAAATTCAGAGGCCGAGGGATTTTTTAACAGAATGGACAAGGGGGGGCATGAAAAAATCCGGGAAACCGGACAATTTCATCCGATTTCCCGGACAAGAGTTGCCGGGTTTGACCCAGATTTTCATACCTTCGAAAAGGCGTTATCAAACAAAAATATTACTGACGCGGACAGAGCCAGCAAAAAAAGTGCCACACTACACCGTCTGCAGAACCCTTTCCGCCATCTTGTCAAGGGATACAATATGATCAACCCCGCCCGCTTTTACCGCCTCTTTCGGCATGCCATATACGACGCAGGAGGCCTCATCCTGTGCAAAAGTCACGGCGCCGGCATCCTTCATCTCGCGCATGCCTTTGGCTCCGTCGCTTCCCATGCCGGTCAGAATAACCCCGATCGCATTGGCGCCGACATAGCGGGCCACGGAACGGAACAGCGGATCGACCGCCGGCCTTTGATAGTGAATCATGGGACCGCTTTTGACATTCACCAGATAACGGGCCCCGCTGCGCCGCATGACCATATGAAAATTACCCGGGGCCAGCAAAGCCCGACCGGGGCGCACGACATCGCCATCTTCAGCCTCCTTGACCTCAATCTGACAGAGTTCATTGAGACGTTCGGCAAAGGCATTAGTGAAGTTGGCCGGCATATGCTGAACCATGACAATCCCGGGCGCATTGACGGGCAGGCGGGTCAGAAATGCTTTTAAAGCCTCGGTGCCGCCGGTTGAAGAACCCACGGCAATCACTTTATTGGTCGTCTGGCTCAAGGCTGCCAGTCGCTGTCCGGTGAACTTGCTCAAGTCGATCTTGCGAGCCCGCTCCGCCACATCGATCAACGAGGCCGCCCTGATTTTTTCCGCCAGCTGCTGTCCCATATCCCCGACGCTATAGGCCTCACCCGGTTTGGCCAAAACCTCAACCGCCCCCGACTCCATCGCCTCCAGCGCCACCTTGCCGCCTTTACGGGTCAGTGAACTGACGATAATCACCGGCAGCGGATAATGCTTCATCAGCTTGCGCAGAAAAGTCAGACCGTCCATGCGCGGCATCTCAATATCCAGGGTAATCACATCCGGGCGTAAGGCGACAATCTTATCGCGGGCGACATAGGGATCCGGAGCCGTGCC
>JAFGVI010000071.1 GCA_016938065.1 Deltaproteobacteria bacterium
AACATAAACAGAGACAGGGTTGATAAATAGCGCGGTAGTTTAGGAGGAGAATCCATTGGCCAGAATCGCAGGGGTGAATTTACCCCGAAATAAAAGAATTGTCATCGCTCTGACCTATATATATGGTATAGGACGCAGTACCGCCGAGAAGTTACTTGCCGAGGTAGGGATTGATCCGAATTTAGACAGTGATTCATTAAATGATGATCAGTTAGGCCTGCTTCGTGAAAAAATCGACACTCAATACAAAATTGAAGGGGATCTGCGGCGCGAAGTAACCACCAATATCAAGAGATTGATGGATATTGGCTGTTACCGGGGCCTGCGTCATCGTCGAGGGCTGCCGGTTCGTGGTCAGCGTACCAAAACTAATGCGCGGACCCGTAAAGGCCCGGCCCGTGGTCCGATATCAAGAAAAAGAAAATAGCAGGTAAATGATAACTGGCAGCAGGATAATTCCTACAGCTGTCGGGAGGTGAAATGGCTAATCCGAAAAAAACCGGCAAGAGTCGGGTGAAAAAAAATGTTCCAGCTGGGATTGCTTACGTACTGGCAACCTTTAACAATACCAAGGTCAGCTTTACTGATCCTCAGGGAAAGGTTATCGCCTGGTCTAATGCCGGAGTTGTCGGCTTTAAGGGGTCGCGAAAAAGTACCCCGTTTGCCGCTCGTCAGACAGCTGAAGACGCTGCGAAAAAAGCAATGGATCAGGGGATGCGTTCTGTTGATGTCCATGTCAAGGGGCCGGGCTCCGGGCGGGAATCTGCCATTCGAGCCATCCAGAGTGTTGGTATGACCATAAACGTTATCAGAGATATTACTCCCATTCCTCATAACGGGTGTCGCCCCCCGAAACGAAGAAGAGTTTAGTGCCTTACAGGTTATTGGTTTTGCAATATTGGAAGTAATTTGCCAGGAAAACTTGTAAGCGGGCGTAAGTAAGCATCTATTTAGATACGGGCTGAAAGTTCGTATTAGTCTAAGGAGGAAGTTTTGGCACGATACAGAGAATCTGTCTGTCGACAGTGTCGGCGTGAAGGGGCTAAACTGTTTCTTAAGGGAGACCGTTGTTATACTGAAAAGTGTGCCTTTGATCGTCGCTCATATGCGCCGGGCCAGCATGGCCAGAGAAGGATGAAATTTACCGAATACGGTACACAGCTGCGTGAAAAACAGAAAGTCCGTCGTATCTATGGACTTCTGGAAAAACAGTTCCGCAGCTATTTTGCGGAGGCGGATCGTCAGAAAGGGGTAACTGGTGAGAACCTGCTGATTCTGGTCGAACGTCGCCTGGATAATGCGGTTTTTCGCATGGGCTTTACCAATACCCGGGCTGAGGCTCGCCAGCTGGTGTCACACGGCCATTTTCTGGTAAATGGGAAGCGGGTTAATATTCCGTCGTTTCTCGTCTCCGTAAATGATGTCGTCGAGGTCTGTGAAAAAAGTCGGAAGCTTGATCGCATCAGCGAAGCACTGGCTTCAGCCGGCCGTCGCAGTCTGCCCAATTACATGGAAGTTGATAAAGAGAAAGGCCGCGGGGTCTACAAAGCCTTACCCAAGCGTGAAGATATTTCTCAAAACATCAATGAACAGCTGATAGTTGAATTCTATTCTCGATAAACCCAACTGGTGTCACATATGTCATTGATATATAAGAATTGGCGTGAACTGATTAAACCTGCGGAAGTGAAAACCGATACTGAAGCTCTGAGCTCGACCTACGGTAAATTCGTGGTTGAACCCATGGAGCGGGGCTTCGGAATTACTGTTGGTAATGCTCTCAGACGGGTCTTGCTCTCATCCCTTCAGGGTGCGGCAATTACCTCATACCATATTGATGGAATTAATCATGAGTTTTCATCAATCCCGGGGGTTCATGAAGATGTGACAATTGTCTCTTTGAATCTGAAAGGGGTCGCTCTGAAGATGCATACGGATAATCCCAAGACCCTCTATATAGATGCAAAAGGCAGTCGTAACCGGATTGTTACGGCCGCCGACATAATAGTTGATCACGAAGTTGAAATTCTTAATCCGGAGCATCACATCGCCACCCTGGAGGGTGATGCTACACTCAAGATGGCGCTCACCGCACAGACCGGAAAAGGGTATGTCCCAGCCGGACTGATCAGTGAGCAGCACTCCTATCCGATCGGGACGATTGTTCTGGATGGGGTTTTTGCGCCGGTTATAAAAGTTAATTACATCGTTACCAACGCCCGCGTAGGGCAACAGACAGACTACGATAAATTGACCATAGAGATATGGACGGATGGCAGTTTGCAACCGATCGATGCCTTAGCCTATTCCGCCAAGATTATTAAAGAGCAGATGTCGGTTTTTATCAATTTTGATGAAGATGTCGAGCCTGATGAAGTTGAAGCAGTTGAGGTTGTTGAGAAAGAGGTTGTCAATGAAAACCTTTATCGCAATGTCAGCGAACTTGAATTATCCGTACGTTCAGCCAATTGTCTCAAGAATGCTGATATTGACCTGATTGGTGAACTTGTCCAGAAGAGCGAATCGGAGATGCTTACGACCAAAAATTTTGGCCGTAAGTCTCTGCTTGAAATTAAGGAAATTTTAACCACGATGGGGCTTTCCTTAGGGATGAAATTACCTGATTTTGATCCAAAAAATGCTGAAATGATTAAGAAGGTAATGAGTGACGATATAGAAGAATGATGGCTGAATATGCCAGTCTTTCAACCGTAATCTTAAAACTGTTTTATACAGAGCATTACTAGTAAGCCATCATCACTAAGAGCTTGAAGGAGATTAAAGCTTATGCGACATAGAGTATCCGGCCGCCGCCTGGGTCGGGGCCCCAGCCATCAGAAAGCCATGTTCAGATCACTGGCGTCATCCCTGATTCTGCATGAACATATCGAGACCACAGATGCACGCGCCAAAGAGTTGCGGCGGGTCGTTGATCGTTTAGTTACTTTAGGTAAAAAAGGGACCCTGCATGCCCGCCGTCAGGCCTTTAAATTTCTTAATAATCATCAGCTTGTGCAGAAACTATTCGATGAAATCGCGCCCCGTTTCGACGAGCGTCCCGGCGGTTATACACGTCTGATTAAATCACGTATCCGTTTTGCCGATCAGGCACCGATGACCTTTGTCCGTTTTACCACGGCTGAGCTTGCAGCACCTGCTGCCAGGCAGGAAAAGGGGGCCGCGGCACCGTCAGCCTCTATTGAAGCACAGGTCAAGGCCGGTGTCGAGCAGGAGCTCGAAGCGGTTCAGGAAGAAGAAACGGCTAGAGAGACAGAGTAAATGAACCATAGATAGTATAAGATAGCTGAAATGGTTCAGCATGATAAAAATTTAAAAAGCGGCCCCGATATATCAGGGGCCGCTTTTTTTTTGTCCGGCATAGCGGACAAAAGCCGTCAGGGTTGCTTGCATGTTCGCAAAAAGCAACGGGCTGTAAAGCAAGGCGGTAATCCAGTAATTTTCCCGCCAGAGACCGGTTGCTAGAAAATTTTCCAGAACAATGTAGGAGAGCGGCAGCAGTGAGATAAAAAGCAGTCCCGCCTGATAGCGGTAGAACACCAGAAACGGCAGGAGCCAGAGGCCGTACCAGGGATGGACTGTGGGGGAAACCAGAAGCAGGCCGGTAAGCAGCATTACCGGTCTTTGCGAGGATGTCGGTTTGACTTTGAAGTTCAGGTGAAGCCAAAAAATCAGGTAGCTCAGGGCTAATAGCAGACGCAGGTGCTGGTGGTCGCTGATCAGCAAGGTGCCAAGACGATAGAGGGATGCGTTAAATTCCCAGTTTTCCAGATATGCTCCCAATGAGAAAAAAAGCTTACCCCGGGCCGAAAGGAAAGGCGCAAAAAGAAGCACACTGGAAAGCAGAATAATTAACGGCGTCCGGCGGTTGCGAAATTCTGAGATCAGAACCAGAAAAAAGTATTTGCTTAAGATCGCGCCTGCGAACCAGGCTGCAGCGGCGGTCAGTTTGCGGCGATCAAGGAAATAGAAGGCGGTCATCGCCGTCAGCAGAACCAGGGCTTCGTGATGACCGTTGCCGCTGATTTCGAGAATCGGCAGAGGGTGGAGAAAATAGAGCAGGAGATCACGGCGCGGCTTGTGCAGAAACCTAAGGCGCAGACCGATAATCAGTGTCAGCAAAAGATCAGCCAGGCTGAGACAGCCTTTGTAAAAGAACGGGTTGGGATAAATCCAGGCAACCATGGTGTTGAACAGGGTGGTCAAGGGCGGATAGATGGCCGGATAAGCGGCGTGATTGATCAGATGGTGCCAGACCGGGCGCAGGCTTTCGAGCTCGGGCGCCGCCGGCGCGAGCCGATAAGGATTTTTACCATTGAGGGTGACGATGCCCTCCCAGAGGCAGCGGTAGAGATCGTCAGAGAGCAGGGGCTTCTGGAAAACCAGAAAAAACCGGGCTCCAGTGCCGATCAACAGAAGCAGGATCAGGGTTCTGTGCGAGAGTTGGGGCAGGTTGGCAAGGATTATGAAATAGGCGGCCAGAGCCCCCAGGTAGGCAGTGACAAAGGGCAGATAGGAGAATCCGGTCATCCGCCCCAAAAAAATGAGAGAGAAGAGATAAAGAGGCAGCGCAAAGATTACCCCATAAGCCGGAAGAGTATTTGCTGAACGCTGCAACCAGGTCTCTCTATCTATTCCCCCGAAACCGGGTACATGATCAACTGGGAACATAATCCCGCTTTCCTTTGGAGATTAAGGATTCAGGTTATGTTCCCAGTTTCTGCCAGGTTATTCGTAGATCGGCAAACCCGGAGTTTCATCAATTATTGGATTTTCGGCGGCATCCGCGCCCATACTCCACTCGTACCAGCCGCCGTCATAGAGATTGACTCGCTCCCAACCCATCATATAACCGTAGAAAAAGGTTAAGGCGGCGCGCCAGCCGGTACCGCAGTAGTGACTGACATTTTTATCGGCGGTGATCCCTGCGGCAGCCCACATTGCAGCAACTTCAGTGTAGCTGCGTAAACTGCCGTCGGCATCGACAAAGTCTTCCATGGTCCAGGGACCCGCCCCGGCATGGCCCCAGAGCGCCCCTTTGATGCGGCCGTCAGTCGGAATATAATCGTAAGGGGCGCTGGCACCGATATACTCATCCCAGGTGCGGATGTCGGCGATAACCGCATCCGGATGCTCCCCGTTCACAACTTCTCGAATATAGTCGGTAGCAACCAGATATTCGGGATGGAGCGGTTCATCGCGACCGAACCAGGCTTGCGGGAAGCGCGGGGCCAGCCCACTTTCGTCGGCATAACCGGCCTGCTCCCAGGCCTGAAAACCTCCGTTGAGCAGA